>JARLJS010000095.1 GCA_031291075.1 Nevskia sp.
GGCCATGGCCGTGCGCGAACGCGAGATCGCCGCGGCGCGCGCGGCGCAGGGGCAGGCGCAGGCCCAACTGGCGGCGGCGCAGGCCGACAACGCCGCGCTGAAGACCGCGCTCGACAAGGAGCGCGAGGCGGCCGCCGAGAAGCTGCAGCTGCTGCAGCAGGTGGGCGAGGAGATGACGCTGCGCTTCAAGCAGCTCTCGCAGGAGATCCTGGAGGACAAGTCGCGCCGCTTCACCCAGCAGAACCAGCAGAACCTCGACCAGCTCCTCAAGCCGCTGCAGGAGAAGATCGCCGGCTTCGAGCGGCAGGTGAAGCAGGCTTACGAGCTGGAGACGCGCGACCGCGTCGCGCTGAAGGAGCAGATCGTGCAGCTGGCGCGGCTCAACCAGCAGGTCTCCGCCGAGGCCAACAACCTGGCCGGCGCGCTGCGCGGCCATACCCGCACCCAGGGCGCCTGGGGCGAGCTGATCCTGGAGCGCATCCTCGAGCTGTCCGGCCTGGAGAAGGGGCGCGAGTACGACACCCAGGCCTCGCACCGCGACGAGGCCGGCCACCTGCTGCGGCCGGACGCCGTGGTGCACCTGCCGGGCGGGCGCGACATCGTGATCGACGCCAAGGTCTCGCTCACTGCGTACACGCGGCTGAGCGCCGCGGCGGACGAGGCCGAGCGCGCGCTGGCGCTGGCCGAGCACGTGGCCTCGCTGCGCACGCACATCCGCGCGCTCGGCGGCAAGAACTACCACGCGCTGGAGGGCATCGGCTCGCTCGATTTCGTGCTGATGTTCGTGCCCAGCGAGGCGGCCTACATCGAGGCGGTGAAATGCAGCCCCGAGCTGTACGAGGAGGCGCTGGCGCAGAACATCGGCCTGGTCTGCCCCTCCACCCTGCTGCCGACCCTGCGCACCGTCGACAACCTGTGGAAGATCGAGCGGCAGGGACGTAACGCGCAGAAGATCGCCGAGGAGGCCGGCCGCCTGTACGACAAGTTCGTCGGCTTCGAGCAGGACCTGAGCCGGCTCGGCCGCGCCCTCGAGGTGGCGTCGCAGGCCTACGGCGACGCGCGCAGCAAGCTGGTGGAAGGGCCAGGCAACGTGGTGCGCAAGATCGAGCAGCTGCGCAAGCTGGGCGCCAAGGCCTCCAAGCAGCTGCCGGATCCCCTGCTCGACCGGGCCCTGCCAGACAGCGACGAAGACGGCGCCGAGAGCGAATAGCTGGCCGTATACTGACGGCGGACTGTAAGACTGGTCTTCAGGGCGCCGCCTCCTCGGGTCCGCCCGGCAAAGCGAGCCGCGCAGCGCCCGGATCCTTCCGCGCCGACGTGGCCGAAGGAGGATGCCGTGTCGCTTGCGGACATGAACGTGGGGCGTCGCCTCACCCTCGGTTTCGGCGCGGCCCTGGTGCTGGTGGCCGTCGCCGCCGTCATGACCATGATCCGGCTCGCCGAGACCCGCGACCTGGTAGCCGACACCACCAAGTACTACGCCATCCTCGCCGCGGCGCAGGCGCTGGGCGAGGACGCCGCCGCCGGCGCCGCGCTGATGGACGAAATGATCCTCACCAACGACGATGCCGGCGCCAGCAAGATCGAAGCGCAGGCGGGCGCCGCCCGGCCACGCGACGACCAGGCCATGGCCAAGCTAGTCGAGCTGGTCAAGAGCGAGGAGGGCAGGAAGCAGTTGGCCGCGCTGGGCCACGGCCGCGACGCGTACGCCGCGGCGTTCGGAGAAACGCTGCAGTACCTGCGCAACGGCCAGAGCTACCAGGCGCGGCAGAGCTTCGACGGCAAGGTGGCGCCATTGGGCAAGGCATTCCACGCCGATCTGGCGGCCTTCGCCGGCACCCAGATGCAGCACGCGCAGGTCAAGCTCAAGACCTCGGCCTCGGCGCTGGGGTTCAGCATCTGGATCCTGGCCGCCGGCCTGCTGGTGGCGGTCGCCGCCACCCTGCTGATCGGCCGCTGGACAAGGCGCAACGTCACCCTGCCGCTGGCGCGCGCCACCGAGGTTTCCGAAGCCGTCGCGGCCGGGCGACTGGACCAGACGGTGGAGCCGCACGGCTGCTACGAGGCCCGCCACCTGCTCGCCGCCTGCCGCACCATGCAGACGACATTGCGGGAGTTCGTGCGGCAGCAGCAACAGGTGGCCCGCCAGCACGCTGAAGGCTATGTCTCGCGCACCATCCAGGCCGAGCGATTCAAGGGTGTATTCGCCGAGGTGGCGCAGGCCGTCAACGGACTGATGGCGGCCCAGCTCGCCACCACCATGCGGCTGGTGGAAGTCGCCGGGTGTTACGCGGTCGGCGACCTGTCGGCGGACATGGACCGCCTGCCCAACGAGAAGGCGCTGATCACCGAGACCATGGACCGGGCCAAGGCGAGCCTGAGCGCGATGAGCGCCGAGATCATGTCGCTGGTGGACTCGGCGCGCAGGGGCGAGCTCGATCAGCGTGGCAATGCCCAGCGCTTCCAGCACGACTTCCGGCACATGATCGAAGGCGTCAACCAGACCCTCGACGCCGTGGTGGCACCGATCGGGGAGGTGTCGGCGCTGCTCGCGGCACTGGCCGGTGGCGACCTCAGCCGCGTCATCGAGACCGAGCACCAGGGGGCGTTCGGCCGCCTCAAGGACGATGCCAACGCCACCGTCGCCGGGCTACGCCGGCTCACCGGCCAGATCCGCGAGGTGAGCGAGTCGATCGACACGGCCTCCAGGGAGATCGCCACCGGCAACGGCGACCTGGCGGCGCGCACCGAGCAGCAGGCCGCCAGCCTGGAGCAGACCGCCGCCTCGATGGAAGAGCTCACCACCACCGTCAAGCAGAACGCGGAGAACGCCCGGCGCGCCAGCCAGGTGGCGAGCGGCTCCCTCGACACTGCCCGCAGGGGCGGCGAGTCGGTCCAGGAAGTCGTCAGCACCATGCAGGCGATTCACGAATCGAGCGGCAAGGTGGTGGAGATCATCTCGCTCATCGACGGCATCGCCTTCCAGACCAACATCCTGGCCCTCAACGCCGCGGTCGAGGCCGCGCGCGCCGGCCAGCAGGGACGCGGCTTCGCGGTGGTGGCCTCGGAGGTGCGCACTCTGGCGCAACGCTCCGCCGCCGCCGCGCGGGAGATCAGGTCGCTCATCACCGCCTCGACCGAGCGGACGGGTTATGGAATGGCGCTGGTGCAGGAGGCCGGCAAGACCATGGCCGAAGTCGTGGCCGGCGCGCAGACCGTGGCGGAACTGATGAGCGAGATCACCGCCGCCAGCCGCGAGCAAAGCAGCGGTATCCAGCAGATCAACCAGGCCGTCTCGCACATGGACCAGGCCACCCAGCAGAACGCCGCGTTGGTCGAGCAGGTCGCCGCCTCGGCCAAGTCGCTGCAGGACCAGGCCGCCGGCCTGGTGACGGCGGCGCGGCAGTTCAAGCTCTAGGAAAAAAAGAGCCCGGCACGTCTGTCGACGTGCCGGGCCACACGGAGTAAGCGTGGTACGGTGGCTTACTGATTGCTCACGCAGGCCTCATAGACATCGAGCTGGCCGATCACCGACAGCAGCCCGCCGTTGCTGACCTGCACCGTGTCGAACGGCCTGCTGGCCTGGAAGCTCAGGAAGCCGCCATTGACGTTGCCGACCGGGATGGTGAGCAGGCCTACGCCGAGCGTGCCGCTGGCCAGCGTCACCGGGCCGTCCGCCGGCTTGCCGGCGAGCTCGGTCGACAGCGACACCGAGCGCAGCAGGCTGGCGGTGAGCAGCTCGTTGGGCGCCGCCACGATGAAGCCGACGGTGCGTCCGATCGGGAACACGGTCGGCGTGGTATTGCTCAGGCTCGGTCCGACGGTGAGCGTCTCCGTGCCCAGGATTCCCACCGCGTTGTTGATCACCGAGTACGGCTTGGTGGCCTGCGTCACGCCCGGGGTCACCACGTTCTGCGGCTGGCTCACCGAGCACCCCAGACAGCCGCCGGATGAGGCGTCGCTCTCGACGTAGGGCGTCGCCAGCAGGCCGGTGCTGGGCTGGCCGATGCCGCAGTCGTCCGCCACCGAGGCGCCGCTGACGGTGAGCAGGGCGTTCGCCGCGGCGCTACCCGAGGGGCCGGTGCACACCAGCGTGTACGAGTAGGCCCCGGCGTTGCTCAGCACGCCGGTGCTGGAGGTGCCGGACAGCGGTTCCGAACCGCTCCAGGAGCCGCTGGCGGTGCACGAGGTGGCGTTGGTCGAACTCCAGGTGATGATCGACGACTGGCCGGGCTGGATCGAAACCGGGTTGACCGCGATCGTCACCGTGGGCGGCGGCGGCGTGCCCACCGTCACCGTGGTCGAGCTGGAGGCGCTGCCGTTGGGGCCGCCGCAGGTCAGGGTGTAGTTGTAGACACCCGCGGTGTTGAACGGACCCACCGGGTAGCTCGGCGGCGCGTTGGCCGTCGGCTGACTGCCGCTCCAGTTGCCGCTGGCGGAGCACACGCTGACGTTGGTGCTGCTCCAGGTCAGTGACGAACTGCCGCCCACCGCCACGCTGGCCGGCGTGGCGGTGATCGTCACCGTCGGCATCAGGCTGCTCGACACGAACAGGTTGGTGACGTTGGCGCCGGAGCCGCCCGGACCGGTGCAGGACAGCACGTAGCTGTAGGTGCCTGTGGTCGACGGCGCGGTGACGTTGAAGGTCCCGCTGGTCGGCTGGGACCCCGTCCAGTTGTCGTCGCCGTCACCGCCGGAGGCGGAGCAGGTGCTCGCGTTGGTGGTCGACCAGTACACCACGGCCACCTGGCCCGGCTGGATCGAGGACGGGCTGACGTTGATCGTCACTGTCGGCGCCGGAACCGGGCCCACCGTCACTGATGCGGTGCCCACGCCGCTGCCGGAGGCGTCGGTGCAGGTCAGCACGTAGCTATAGGTGCCGACGGTAGTGGATGCGGTGACGCTGCCGCTGCCGCTGCCGGGCTCCGCTCCCTTCCATGGGGCCGCGCCGGTGCCGCCGGATGCCACGCAGGTCGCGCTCGGATCCGACGACGACCAGCTCAGGGTGAGCGAAGCGCCGGCCTGGACCGCTGCGGGAGTGGCGGTCAAGGTCACCGTGGGGCCGGTACCGCCGCCGCTGGAGGAGGAACTACTGCCCGAGGACGAGGAGCTGCCCGACGAACTGCTGCTCGATGACGACGAACTGCCGGATGACGAACTGCTGGATGACGAGCTGCTCGACGACGAAGAGCTGCCCGACGAGCTGCTGCTCGAGGAGCCGCTGCTGGAAGACGAGGAGCTGCCCGACGACGAGCTGCCGCCCGACGAACTGGAGGAAGAGCCGCTGCCGCCCGTCACGGTGACCGAGGTCGTGCCGACCGCGCTGCCGCTGGTGTCGGTGCAGGTCAGGGCGTAGCTGTACTGGCCCGCCGTGCTGGGGGCCGTGATGGTGGTGCCGGCGCTGAACGCGGGCTCTGGGCCCGCCCAGCCATCGGTGCCGTTGCCGACGCCGCCGGATGCGGTACAGCTGGCACTCTGGTCGGAGGCCTGCCAGGCGAGCAGGAATGTTTGGCCGGCCGCCACCATGCTGGACGAGGCGGTGATGGTCACCGTGAGCCCGGAGCCGCCGCTGCTGCTGCCTGACGAACTGCCGCCGCTGCTGCTGCTGGATGAGCTGCCGCTGGCGTTGCCACTGTCGGCGGAGCAGCCCGCCAGCGCCAAGCCTGCGCACATCAGCAACGCACTTGCGCCGCGTGAAAGCGCTCCAAATCCGATCCTGCCTTCCATGACGAAAACCCTCCCTGTGCCTGACCTAAGCAGTGCGCAACCCGCGCACTATTTTTCGAGTACGTGGAACTCCACCCGGCGATTGCGCTCGCGGTCCGCCGCGGTGCGCTCCGGTTTGATCAGTGGCCGGCTCTTGCCGTAGCCGCGGGCGATCAGCTGTTCGGGTTTGGCGCCCCTGCTGATCAGGTAACGGCGCACGGCCTCCGCGCGCCGCTGGGACAGCTTCAGATTGGCCGCGGCGCCGCCGACGCCGTCGGTGTGGCCGGCGATCTCCACTTTCAGCGTGGGCTGGCCGGTGAACGCCGGCGCCACCGTGTCGAGTATGGTCTCGGCGTTGGCGGTCAGCGTGGCCTTGTTGAACTCGAAGCTCACGCCGTTCAGCGCGATCTCCTGGCCCGGGATCACGCAGCCGTGGGCATCCACCTTCAGGCCCTTGGGGGTGCCGGGGCACAGGTCGTGCTCGTCGTCCACGCCGTCGCCGTCGCTGTCCACCCAGGGACGCGGCACTTCCTTGATGACTTCCTTGACCTCCACCGGTGCGGAAGGTGCCTGCACGCTGCGCTCGATCACCCGCCCGAGCGGGATTTCGACGCCGAGCAGGGTGCGGTAGTCGTTGAAGCCGTAATGGCCCAGGTAGTGGTAGAAGTCATGCAGATAGCGGCCTTCCACGCGCACGCGGATGCCGTGGTAGAGCGGCTGGGTCACCAGGCCGATGCCGGCGTCCGGCGCGAACGTCCCGGCCGACTGCGTCTGCGGTACCACGTCCTGGTACATGCCGCCCACGCCGATCAGGCCGAAAGGCGTCACCGGCGCCTTGCGGCGGTCGAACAGGCTGTAGGTGAGATCGACGGTGGCGCCCCACTGGTAGAAGTCGGTGCCGCCGGTGTTGCCGGTCTCGAACACCGAGCCCTGGATATTGGCCTCGACGCCGAAATGGTCGGTGAACTGGTAGCCGTAAATCCCGGACGCCGTGAAGCCGCTGCGCAGCGTGCCGCGGCGGCGGTCCGGCAGGGCATAACCGGGGAGCACCGCGATGTAGTCGGGGGAGATGTAGCTGGTTTCCGAACGGCCGCCGGTACCGTCCTGGGCCGCGGCTGCGGATGCGAGCGCGAGCAGCGCCAACGCAAAGCATACGTGGGTACGCATTGTACGGGTTCCTTCCCTGGGCAACTCCCTGCTTATCCAGCGTAACGAAACGAATTTCGCGAGCTGTTTCCTTGGCACAACTCGGCTTACTATCCGCGAGATGCGCCCGGCAGTCAACGAGCTTTACCCGCCGTTGTCCCTGCTGCGGCGGACGCCTATGACATGAACGAATCGTCGGGTTGCGTGTTCGCGACGGCACCGCATTGAAACTGGAGCGGGTGATGGGAATCGAACCCACGTTAGCAGCTTGGGAAGCTGCAGTTCTACCATTGAACTACACCCGCGCGTCCGTGGTGAATTCTAGTCGATCGTTCCCCGGCTGTGTCGACTGCAACCCGGCAGGCCCGCTCCGGTTAACTCTTGACCATCGATGTGCATCGCGGCAATTCTGACAACCCAAGAGGGAGTCCGCATTTGAAAACGTTTGAGAACAAGGTTGCTGCCATCACCGGCGCCGGTTCGGGAATGGGGCGCTCGCTTGCCCTGGAGCTGGCTTCGCAACATTGCGAGCTGGCTCTGAGCGACGTCAACGAAAGTGCGTTGGAGGAGACCGTCCGGCTGGCGTCTCCCACCGGCGTCAGGATCACTTCGAAAAAGGTCGACGTGGCCGACCGTGAGCAGGTCTGCGCCTGGGCCTCCGACGTTGTGCGCGACCACGGCCGGGTCAACCTGATATTCAACAATGCCGGCGTGTCCCTGGCCTCGACGGTGGAAGGTGTGTCCTATGAGGACATGGAGTGGATCGTCGGCATCAACTTCTGGGGCGTGGTCTACGGGACCAAGGCCTTTCTGCCGCACCTCAAGGCCTCCGGCGACGGGCATATCGTCAACATGTCGAGCCTGTTCGGGTTGATGTCCGCGCCCGCCGGCAGCGCCTACAACGCCACCAAGTTCGCGGTGCGCGGCTTTACGGAAGCATTGCGCCAGGAGCTGGAGCTGGCAAATCTGCCGGTCAGCGCGACCAGCGTGCATCCGGGCGGGATCAAGACCAACATCGTGCGCTGGGGGCGCCGCGATGCGTCGGTGCGCGCGATCGGCCTGGACGAAACCCAGCCGTTCGACGAAATCGAGAAAAGATTCATGACCACTGCCGACCGCGCGGCACAGATCATTCTGCGCGCGGTGCGCAACAACAAGCGGCGCGTGCTGGTGGGAACGGATGCCGTCATCATCGACAAGCTCGTACGGATGTTTCCCGCGGGGTACCAGTGGATCATCGTGTCCCTGAGCCGCCTGAGGTTGCGTCTGTCGGGCGGCAAGCAGCGCATGGCTGATTCACCGTAGTCAGTATTGATCGCCGCTCGTATCGTGCGCTGACCAAATCCCAACGTCGCACCCGGCCCACGGGCCGGCATTGTTGCGCCAAGGGGGAAAATGGCCTAATCTGACAAAATGGCGCTTGTTCTGTAAATTTTGTTGTGCCGCGTCATATCCGGTCACGGCCGTGAAAGCAGGATGCGCCATGAGTTATCCCCGCAGTGAACTGGTCAAAACGGAAGACCGCGTGACGCCAACGGGCCGGAAGGCACTGTCGCGTGGTTCGAACTGAACTGTAGTGACCAGCCCATCCAGGAGCGTAAATCGATGAGTGGTGCAGCACTACAAGGCGAGCCGGTGCCAGCCAGGTTGAGAGGCGAGGACGTCGGTATTCCGGTCAGGAAGCTGGGCCTGCAATACGGCGACAACGTGCCCGAGTTCTGGTTCGGCGACAATGCGCTCCTGACCTGCCTTTTCGCCAGCTTCTCCGCCAGCCTGCCCGGCGGCGAGGGGCAATTCATTCACAGCGTCAGGAACTATCAGGATCAGATCAAGGATCCCCTGTTGATGGCCCAGGTCCGTGCCTTTATCGGCCAGGAGGCACAACATTCCCGCGAACATGAAGCGCTGAACAAGTGCATGCAAGCCAAGGGCTATCCGATCGGCAGGATCGAAAGGCTCTTGGAGAAGATCAATAAATCGCAGCGCGAGCATGCGGCACCCAAGCGACAGCTGGTAATGACCGTCTGCGGCGAGCACATCACGGCGTTGATGGCGGACTATTACATCAGCAAGAACCCCGAGACGCTCGGCATGGTGCATCCGAGCGTGCGGAAGATCTGGGCCTGGCACTCGATCGAGGAATCCGAGCACAAGGCCGTGGCGTTCGACGTTTATATGAAGCTGGTCGGTGACCGCAAGTACCTGTGCCGGCAGATGCGGATCAGTATCTTCATGTTCCTGCTCACAGCCCCCCTCCTGGCGCTGTACCTGCTCATGTACAGCGGGCGCTTTTTCAGCTGGAAGACCTGGAGGGAAGGCCTTCCCCTCCTGTGGCGAATGCTGAGGGACTCCCGGCACGACTTCCGGGATTTCTACAAGCCGGACTTCCATCCGTCGCAGCACGACAACACTGAAAAACTGAACGCGGCTCGCGCACGCTACCTTGGCGAGTACGGTCCACAGCCGGGCTGACGCCGGTGTTGGCAGCAAGGGGCAACGCAGGGTTATCTCTGCGCTGGGTTGAAGTATTCCGGGCTACCAACGATCCAATCGCGGCCGCTGCACCACTGAGGGCGGCGTAACGCGGCATTGCGACATATTTCGGAGGCCAGCGCCCGGCGCCCGGCCGCTGTTTCCGCACTACCAGGCCGGATGGACCGGACTGTCCGGCGTGTGATCCGCCGGCGCCGGATCGAACCCGCCCGCTGCCGTGCCATAAGCGGGCGCGATCCGCGGCGTGACCGCATCGATCGAACGCCTGAGGTCCGTCGCCATTGCGTTCAGCCAGTGGTAGCGCCGGGCATAGCGCGCGCGCTTCCTGGCGGGGATGTCGCCGGGCTCGCGTGGCGGCGTTGTCGCGCTCATCTCGATCCAGTCGCCGTATGCGCTGCCGCCGGCCTCGAGCCACAGTTCCTCGTAACTGCAGCGTACGTGGCCGCCGTAGCTGCGGGCGTAATGGCCGTGCTGATAGACGTGGCGCGAGTCGCGGATTCCCATCACGCTGTGTGCGCCCAGCCGGTCCGCCAGTTGCCGGCTGGCCCAGAGCAGCAGGGCCTTGGGCCGCATGCCGTGATAGTCGCGGGTGAAGTCGCGGATCAGTTCCAGGGTGTCGGCGCCATTGTCGGCGTGGATACAGCCGATGCGCAGCGCCAGCCCGCCCGGACCGGAGGGATCGATGGTGAAGGTCAGGGAGCACAGCCGGCGGCGGTCGGCGCGGCGGCGCAGGCTCAGCGTGATCTCACCTTCGTTGCCGAAGCGCGGCTCGTAGGAAAGGAACAGTTCGTAGCCCCGCTCCGATTTGTCCAGGCCGGCGAGGAACAAGCCGTCGCGGAGGTAGACCGGCACCACGAAGGCCGTGCCCAGGTGCTGCATGACAAAGCGGTAGTGGCCGACCACAGCCTGCAGGCGACGGGCGCGGCTCCACGAGGACGAAAGATAGGGGCGGCGGGCCCGGTGCAGGATCATCGGATCCCTGCGCAGCAGCGGTTCCAGCGGAGATCCTGCCAGCAGGCGCAACAGGGGTGCGACCCAGGGCCAGCAGAGCCAGATCCTGGCGGCGTAGCGCAACCGTTCCTTCCGGCGCGGTATGCGCGCCGATAGTTCCCACACCCTGATGCTCATGCCCTGATCCCAATACCCGCCCAAAACCCGGGGGAAGGGATGGCTCGGCTGAGGCGCTGAGGCCCCGGCGCTGCCGGCCGATGCATGCCCGCCCGTGGTCGCAAACTCCCCGTAGCCTTGGACCCGTCCCTTCAACCCGCCCCGGAAATCCCGTTGGCGTGCCCCCGTGCCCCACTTGAGTACACACTATACCAAATCGTAAAGAAAGGTTAATTAATGTATCGAACGGTAATGGCGGCTTCAGCCAGGGTGAACGGAAGCGGGCCCAGGCTGGGGTAGAATCGCGCGCCCGTCATATCCGGAATGCTTTCGACAATGTCATGCAGATAGTCCTCAATGGCGAGCCCGTAGCCGTTGCCGACGGCAGCTCCGTTGCCGATCTGGTGGGTGTATTGGGGCTGCAGGGGCAGCGGGTCGCCGTCGAGCTGAACGGCGACATCGTGTCGCGCAGCCGCTGGACCGAAATGCGGTTGAAGGATGGCGACCACGCCGAAATCGTGCGCGCGATAGGAGGGGGGTGAGGGCCCTATCGAATGACTCAATGTCATTCGATAGGGCCCGAACGCCCGGCCAGGGATGGCCGAGCCGGGGGTTCAAGCGGATGCGAGGTCGCGCCATGGATGGCTTTGCCGAGGTATCAGGAGAGGGTCGAAGCGACTCCATGTCATTCGATAGCACCCGAACGCGTCTCGGTATGATGGGGCTGGCAGCCCATCATGCCGCTGCCGCATCCCTGTAAACACGGCGTCGCCCGGGCGACGCCCCAGCGAGATCAACGATGAACCTGGCAGAACCGATTCAGCCCGCGGAAGACAGCCTCAGGATTGCCGGACGCACCTACCGTTCGCGCCTGCTGGTCGGCACGGGCAAGTACAAGGACCTCGAACAGACCCGGCAGGCGATCGAGGCGAGCGGCGCCGAGATCGTCACGGTGGCCATCCGCCGTACCAACATCGGCCAGAAACCCGGCGAACCGAACCTGCTCGACGTGCTGCCGCCGGATCGCTACACCATCCTGCCGAACACCGCCGGCTGCTACACCGCCGAGGATGCGGTACGCACCTGCCGCCTGGCGCGCGAGCTGCTCGACGGCCACCGGCTGGTCAAGCTGGAGGTGCTGGGCGACGCCAGGACCCTGTTCCCGGATGTGGCGGCGACCGTGGTCGCTGCGGAGCAATTGGTGAAGGAAGGTTTCGAGGTGATGGTCTATACCAGCGACGACCCGATCGCGGCCAAGCGGCTGGAACAGATCGGCTGCGTCGCGGTGATGCCGCTGGCCGCACCCATCGGCTCCGGCCTGGGCGTGCAGAACCGCTACAACCTGCTCGCCATCGTCGAGAATGCGCAGGTGCCGATCCTGGTGGACGCGGGTGTCGGCACGGCCTCCGATGCGGCGATCGCCATGGAGCTGGGCTGCGACGGCGTGCTGATGAACACCGCCATCGCCGAAGCCAGGGACCCGGTGCTGATGGCGAGCGCCATGAAGCACGCCGTGGTGGCCGGCCGCGAGGCGTTCCGTGCCGGCCGCATGCCGCGCCGGCGTTACGCCTCGGCCTCGTCGCCGCTCGACGGCACCATCGCCTGACGCATGAGCGCCGCCGGCCGCCAACCGCTCACACCCGACGTGGCGCATCCCCGCGCGGTGCGCAGCTTCGTGCGTCGCGAGGGACGCATCACGCCAGCGCAGCAGCAGGCGCTACAACACCTGTGGCCGCGCTACGGCATCGAGACCACCGGCGCGCTGCTGGACCCGGCCGCCGCGTTCGGCCGCACCGCGCCGCTGGTGGTGGAGATCGGCTTCGGCAGCGGCGACCACCTGCTGGCCGGCGCGCGGGCGAGGCCGGGGGCGGACTTCCTCGGCATCGAGGTGCACCGGCCCGGCGTAGGCCGCGTGCTGCAGCAGGCCGAGAAGGATGGCCTGAACAATCTGCGCGTGATCTGCGCCGATGCGGTGGAGGTACTGCGCGACTGCCTGCCGCCGGGATGCGTCGACGAGATCGTCATATTCTTTCCCGACCCGTGGCCGAAGAAGCGGCATCACAAGCGGCGCCTGATCCAGCCGGATTTCGCGCGTGTGCTGGTGCGGGCCCTCCGCGGCGGCGGCCGCCTGCGGCTGGCCACCGACTGGGCGGACTACGCCCGTCACATGCTGGAGGTGCTCGGCGCCGAGCCGGGCCTGCGCAACGTTGCCGGCGACGGCGCCCTGATCGAGCGCCCGGCTGACCGGCCGCTGACGCGCTTCGAGGCGCGCGGCCTGCGGCTGGGGCATGCCGTGGCCGACCTCGAATTCGTTCGCGGCTAGCCCACAATGTCCGCCGAACACCCCATCATCGCGGTCACCGGCGCCTCCGGCGCCGGCACCAGCACGGTGCGGCGTGTGTTCAAGCGCATCTTCGACAACCTTGGCCTGGAGGCGGCCTACGTCCAGGGCGACAGCTTCCACGCCTACAACCGCGAGCAGATGCGCGCCCTGGTGGAGAAGGCGCGCATCCGCGGCGAGAATTTCAGCCACTTCGGTCCGGGAGCCAACCTGTTCGACCGGCTGGAGCGCCTGTTCCGCGACTACGGCGCGCGCGGCACCGGCATGGTGAGGCAGTACCTCCACACCGAGGACGAGGCGGCGGAGTCCGACCAGCCGGTGGGCACCTTCACGCCCTGGACCAAGTTGCCGCCGGACACCGACGTGCTGTTCTACGAGGGCCTGCACGGCGGCGTGGTGACTTCCGAGGTCAACGTGGCGCGCCATGTCGACCTGCTGATCGGCGTCACCCCCATCATCAACCTGGAGTGGATCCAGAAGATCAAGCGCGACCGCGACGAGCGCGGCCAGGCGGTGGAGGACGTGACCAAGACGATCCTGCGCCGCCTGCCGGACTACGTTACCTACATCACCCCGCAGTTCTCGCGCACCGACGTCAATTTCCAGCGCGTGCCCCTGGTCGACACCAGCAACCCCTTCGTCGAGCGCGACATTCCCACCCAGGAGGAGAGCCTGGTGGTGATCAGCTTCCGCCTCAACTCGCGCGCCGAGGCCGACATCGGCAAGCTGGTCGACACCATCCCCAATGCCTTCCTGTCGCGGCCGACCACGCTGGTGGTGCCGGGCACCGAGATGGAAGTGGCGATGGAGGCGGTGCTGCGCCCGGCGGTGAAGCGCCTGGCCAAGGTGCGCCTGAAAGCGCTCAAGAAGAAGGACAAGGACGAGGACGATTAGGGTCTGTTAACGCTATTTGGATCGCTGCGCCGGGGTATATTTTCGCGCAGTGCAAGGAACGAGCGACGCGGTGTACTTGAAGTACATGAGGAGCGAGAGACGTAGCAATGCGCGAAAATATACCCCGTCCCGGAGGGTTGCCCCCGGATTTGCGCCCAGGCGGCGTTGCTCGTCGCTTACGTACTCCGAGTACGCTGCGCTCCTCGCGCCTTGCCTGGACGCAAATCCGGGGGCAACGCAGCGATCCAAATAGCGTTAACAGACCCTAATGCGTCTCAACGTGCTTGGCGGCACCGAGCTGAAAGTCAGCCGCATCGGCCTGGGCACCATGACCTGGGGCGAGCAGAACACCGAGGCCGAGGCGCATGCCCAGCTCGACTACGCGGTGGCGCAGGGCGTCAACTTCATCGACGCCGCCGAGATGTACCCGGTGCCGCCCAAGGCCGACACGCAGGGGCGCACCGAGCAGTACCTGGGCAGCTGGCTGCGTTCGCGCGGCGGCCGCGAGCGGCTGGTGATCGCCACCAAGGTGATCGGGCCGGGCGAGTTCCCGTGGATCCGCGGCGGGCCGCGGCTGGACCGCAACAGCGTGCTGGCCGCCTGCGACGCCAGCCTCAGGCGATTGCAGCTCGACGTCATCGACCTGTACCAGGTGCACTGGCCGGCGCGCAGCACCAACTACTTCGGCCAGCTCGGCTATCGCCCCACCTACGACCGCGCCGCCACGCCGATCGAAGAGACGCTGGGCGCGCTCGACGAGCTGGTCAAGCGCGGCAAGGTGCGCCACGTCGGCGTGTCCAATGAGACGCCCTGGGGCGTGGCGGAATACTTCTGCCTGGCGCGGGAGTCTGGCCTGCCGCGCCCGGTGTCGATCCAGAACCCCTACAGCCTGCTCAACCGCAGCTTCGAGATCGGCCTGGCCGAATATGCGCACCGCGACAAGCTGGGCCTGCTGGCCTACTCGCCGCTGGCCTTCGGCGTGCTCAGCGGCAAGTACCTCGACGGCGCCCGGCCGCCGGGGGCGCGTATCACACTGTTCGCACGCTTCGGCCGCTACAACGGCGCCCAGGCCGACGCGGCCACCGCCGAGTATGTCGCCCTGGCCCGCAAGCACGGACTCGACCCGGCGCAGATGGCGCTGGCGTTCGTGCAGTCGCGGCCGTTCACCGTGTCCACCATCATCGGCGCGACCACGCTCGAGCAGCTGCGCTCGAACATCGCCTCACACGAGATCAAGCTGCCCGACGAAGTGCTGGCGGGCATCGAGGCGATCCACAAGCGGTATACGATCCCCTGTCCCTAAGCCGGGCGTCTTTGCACCCGCAGGAGCGGCCGGGCCAGCAACAGCAGGCCCAGCACCAGTAGCACACTCCAGTCGAAGCTGCCGGAGGCGCATAGGCCGCCGTTGCTGCCACTGCCGTTGCCGCTGCCGACGTTGCAGGCGGGACCGCTGCTGCCCGATGGCGTGCCGCCGGAACTGCCGCCACCGCTGCTACCACCGCCGCCGCCGCCACTGCTGCCCGGCGGGTCGCCGGTCCCGTTGGGGGTGGTGCCCGTGAGCTGGGCCACCGCGGCGTCGGCCTGGATCAGTCCGAAGCCGCTGTCGAAATTGACGCCGCCGCGCATGGTGGCAGCGGTGTTCTGCAGCGTCGAATAGATCTGGGCCGGCGTCACCGTCGAGTCGAGCTGCAGCAGCAGCGCCGCCACGCCGGCCGCGTGCGGAGCCGCGGCGGAGGTGCCGAAGAAGTTGGGATAGGCCGGGACGTTCTGGCACGGACCGATCGAGGACGACGGCAGGGAGCTGAACTGGCCGAAGAAGGTGGTATTGCCGCCGTCCGGCGCCACGAAGTCCGGCTTCTGCCGCGTCACCGGCACAGCCAGGCGTGTGCCGTTCGTATCGAACAGGATGGGATCGCCGCCGGCGGACGAGAACGATTCCAGCGTCGCCGGCGAGGTGCCGCAGCGCGGGGTGACCTGGAAGAAGGCGGCGCCCACCGCCGCCGCGCCGGCCGCTCCCGGGTGGCCCTGAAGGGTCGGGCTGTTGGTCTGGAACCTGCTGATGGTAGTGCCCAGCCCGTCGTCCTGGACGATGATCTTGATCAGGTTCGGCGCGCTGCCCGACACCAGGCCTACCACCAGTCCGAGGCCTTGCGCGGCGGTCGGGCCGGAGGCGTCCGCCGGGTTGCCGACCGTCAGGAGCACCAACGGATCGCCGCCCACCGCGTTGGCGCCGCTGCACGCCTGCAGCACGCCGCTGGCGTCGGTATAGCAGAAGTCGAGGGCGCTGGCGGCTCCCGGACTGCCCGCTGCGCCGGTGACGAATGGCTGATCCCACTCGAGGATGAAGGTGATGCTCTGGCCGGGCGAGAGGGCGGGCACCGACAGCGGCAGCACCGTGCTCTGGCTGCTGCCGCTGACGTCGAAGTTCAGCAGCTTTTCGCCGGCGTTGGCGCCCTTGCCGGCGATCACCGGGAACGAAGGCGCCAGGTTCTCGTAGGAATTGCGCCCGTCGTTGCCGGCGGAGGAGAAATAGGCCACGCCGGCAGCTTCCACCTGGTTGATCGCCTGCGCCAGCAGGCCATCCTGGAACACCGGCTCGTCGGAGTAGCCGACGTCGTCGACGATGACCTTGGCGCCGGCCCCGGCCAGGGCCACGATGCCGTTGGCGAAGTCCGCCTCGGTGTTGGCCGCGGTGTGGAACGCCAGGCTGACACCAGGGGCGACGTCGTACACGGTCTGCAGCAGGCCGCGCCCTTCGTCGGTCAGCAGCGGCCCCTGCTGGCCGCCGCTGCCGAGGCAGGGGCCTTCTTCCAGCACCTTCACGCCGGGCGGCAGGGGTGGCAGGTCGCCGGTGGATGCATCGGTCGTGGAAGTAGTGGTGATGCCGTTGGCCGCGTACTGCTTGGCAGGGATGCCATGCTGCTGGTAGATCGTGTAGCAGTCGAAGCTATCGGACAACACGCCCACGGTCACGCCGCCGCCGTTCGGGGTCGGGCTGGACAGATTGGTGGAGGTGCGCACGATGTCGGCGCGCACCGCGTAGTCGCCCTGCGAGGTCACCGCGCCGACGCGCGTGTGCGGACGGGCCGCGTGCATTCCGTGCAGCTCGGCCAGGGCGGCCGCGTTGCCCACCTGGTCGAGCGGCAGCCAGCCGCCGACGTCGTTGGAGAACACCGAGGGCTCCTGCAGTCCCAGCCCTACCAGCGCCTGCCGCAAGGCCTGCGGATCGCCCTTGGTCACGGCATCCACCGCAATTTGCGGCACCGCCAGGGGCGGGTTAAGACGCAGCCGCAGGGAGGGGTCGAGGCCGGACAGCTGGTTCAGTGCGCCGGCAGGCGGGGCCTGCTGCAACCGCTGCCAGGCTTCGATCAGGCCGCCGTCGAGCTTGGCCAGACCGGTCTGCGTGCGCGCCTGCGCCGGCAGCGATGATACGCCGAACGCTCGCAGGGGCACGCCGGCGGTGGCCGTCCCTGCCGACGTCTGCAGCGCGGCACCTGCCGGCAACGCCACGGCTGCCAGGGTCAGCGCGAAGGACGATACAAACCGTGCACAGCTCCTGTTCTCAGGCAAGGCTATTCTCCCGTCCAGTTTCCAATTGTCGCCGCTCCCCTGTCGCGGCCCGCGCCCGCCACGCCGCCCGCCCCGGATCGGCGGCGCGCCGGGGCGAAATTGCACCGGTGGTGTCTGTTTTCGCGCCCCGCGCGTTACGTTACGCCATCCCCGCAGCGGAAACCATGACGCCGGTCCCGTTGTCGCTACCGCTCGCATCCTGCGGGCGGACTTACTCCGCTTTCGGCGCCGCCACCGAATACAGCGGCCATTTGCTCGGCACGCCCTTGAGCTCGTGGATGCCGCAGTCCTTGAAGCGGTAGCGCGAGCCGATCAGCACATCGCGCACCGTGCGCGACACCAGCACGTCGCCGCCGCGCGCCATGCCCAGCACGCGCGCCCCGATGTGCACCGCGGTGCCGCCGACGCGGCCGTCCTCGCGCAGCTCCAGCTCGCCGATGTGCAGGCCGGCGCGGATCTTGATCTTGAGCTTCTGGTCCTTCAGCGCGGCGTGGATGGCGTGGGCGCAGTCAATCGCGTTGCCCGGCGTGTCGAACATCGACAGCGCTCCGTCGCCGGCCGAATCTACCAGGCGGCCGCCGTAATGCTCGATCCGCTCGCGCACGATGTGGTCGTGGCGGTCCAGCAGGTCGCGCCAGGCGGCATCGCCGATCTTGGCGGCGAGGCGGGTGGAGTCGACGATGTCGGTGAACAGCACCGTGGCAAGGCGGCGCTCGGTCTGGTTGCCGCGCCGATGCCCGGTGACGAACTCCTCCAGCAGGCCCAGCACCTCCTCGCTGTTCTCCCACACCAGGTCGCCGTCTGCTCCCGGCAGCTCCACGTAACGGGCACCGGGGATGTGCTCGGCGATGTAACGGGTCTGTGCCGCGGTGAACAGCCTGGCGTCATGCCGTCCGATCGCCAGCGCGGGCACGCGGATCGACGGCAGCACGCCGCGGGCGTCGATGCCCTGGCTTTCCTGCAGGTTCTTCACCACCTCGCGCGGCGACGCCATGGCGCGCTGGAACCTGGCGTACCAGCGCGTCAGGGTCGGGTCGTTCGCCTTGCTGGGCGCCCACAGTGCCACGAACTCCTCGCTGCCCCATTTCTCCGCGATCAGCTCCAGCAGGCGGGCAGCGGCCTTGGGCGAGTGGCCCTGGGGATACCCCTCCGCCTGCAGCAGGCAGGAGGTGGTGGCGCCGAATACCAGGCCGGAACAGCGCTCGGGATGGCGCTCGACGAATTTCAGGATCAGCGGCCCGGCGTCGACCACGCCCGCCAGGACCGGGGCGCGGGCGCCGGTGGCTTCCAGTACGGCGAGCAGGTCCTGGATCCAGTGCTCAACGATGGAGCCGCCGTCCTCCGGCCGGCGGTCGGAGACGCCGGAGCCGCGCCGGTCGAAGCGGATCAGGCGGCAGAACGCCGCCAGGCGGCGGGTGAAGCGCGCCAGCGACGGCTCCTCCTGTTGCATGTCGACATGGCTCCACAACCCGGAGCTGAACACGAAGTCGGGCCCGTGGCCGCTGACCTGGTAGGCCACACGGTCGTTGCCGACCTTGGTGAAGCGGGTTTCCGGCTCGTTCAAGAACAAGTCGCCGTCGGTTTAGTTATGACTCTAATGCTAGCGGTTCCGGGCATCCGCTGTCCCGCTGCCGTATCATTGCGCCCCGGCGCCGGGCCCGGGTCCGGTGCAAAAAAAACCTCCCGCTTCATGCCGCAGTCACCCTACAGCGCCTTTCGCGCCGAGCTTCGCACCAACCTGGGCTTGGCGCTGCCCCTGATCGCCGCGCAGCTCGCGGGGGTGGGCATGGGCACCATCGATACCGTGTTCGCCGGCCGGCTCGGTCCCCAGGCCCTGGCCGCGGTCGCCGTCGGGGTCAACTTCAATGTGATTTTCTTCGTATTTTTCATGGGCTTGTTCATGGCCTGCTCGCCCATCGTGGCGCACATGACGGGCGCCGGCCGGGCGCCCGGCGAGATCGGCGCCTTCATCGACAAGGCCCGCCGCCTGTCCTGGCTGGTCGGCTTGATCTGGGTGATCCTGGTCAACGTGACGGCCCGGCCCGCCCTGACGCGGTTGCAGCTCGCGCCGGACACCGCCGCGCTGGCGGTGGAATTCGTGCGCGCCCTCTCCGGCAGCGCTTTCGGCATGTGCCTGTGGTTCACCCTGCGCTTCTCGGCCGAAGGCCTGGGTCGCACCGGCCCGATCTTCTACGCCGGCCTCGCCGGCCTGGCCGGCAACGCCTTGCTCGACTGGCTGCTGCTGTTCGGCCACTTCGGCATGCCGCGGCTGGGCGTGGCCGGCTGCGGCGTCGCCACCACCGTCTCCAGCCTGGCCATGGCCGGCGTGCTGGCGCTGCTGTTTCGGCGCGACGCCCACCTGCGCCCCTTCGTCAGGGCCGCCGTCCCGGCGCCGCCCGAGGGCCTGCGCGAGATGTTGCGGATCGGTTTGCCGATCGGCCTGATCCTGCTGGCCGAGGCCGGCCTGTTCGTGCTGGCGGCGCTGCTGATGGCGCGGTTCGGCGACGCCACCGTGGCCGCCTACCAGATCGCCATCAACTTCGCCGCGCTGGTGTTCATGATCCCGCTCGGTGTCGGACTGGCCACCACGGTACGGGTGGGCCATGCCGCCGGGGCCGGGGACAGTGCCGCGGTGCGCTACCGCGGTTTTGTCGGTATGGGGCTGGGGCTCGGCAACGCCGTGTCCAATGCCGCCGTGATGAGCCTCGGCGGCGGTCTGATCGCCGCCCTCTACACTGAGGATGCCGGCATCGCCGCCACCGCCTCCCATTTCCTGTTGCTGGCCGCCGCCTTCCAGCTGTTCGACGGCCTGCAGGTGACCGCTAACGGGGCGCTGCGCGGCATCAAGGATACCCGGCTGCCGCTGCTCATCACCCTGGTGTCCTACTGGCTGATCGGCCTGCCGGTCGCCTGGTGGCTGGGATTCCACGCCGGCGGCACCGGCATGGGGCCGGACGGGTTGTGGTGGGGGCTCACCGCCGGCCTCGGTGCGGCCGCGGCCGGCCTGTCGCTGCGGTACGCCCGGCAGACGCGGCGCCTTAGCGCGATCCGTTCTGAGCTTATCGCTTGATTAGTTGCGCCGGCGGAGCATCATAGGGGCCCCATCAGCTCTGCGAGGAATAAGCCATGGCGCTCCAGCTCGGCGACACCGCACCCGACTTCGAGGCGGACACCACCCAAGGCAGGATCAGCTTCCATCAGTGGCTCGGCGATTCCTGGGGCGTGCTGTTCTCCCACCCCAAGGACTACACCCCGGTGTGCACCACCGAACTGGGCTACACCGCCAAGCTCAAGCCCGAGTTCGACAAGCGCAACGTCAAGGTGATCGGGCTGTCGGTGGACCCGCTGGGTTCGCACGAGGGCTGGTCGCGCGACATCGCGGAAACCCAGGGCCATGCTCTCAATTTCCCGCTCATCGCCGACCCCGACCGCAAGGTGTCCACCCTGTACGGCATGATCCATCCCAAGGCCAGCGACACCTTCACCGTGCGCTCGGTGTTCGTCATCGACCCGGCCAGGAAGATCCGCCTCACCATTACCTACCCGGCCAGCACCGGGCGCAATTTCGACGAAGTGCTGCGCGTGATCGACTCGCTGCAGCTCACCGACAAGCACAAGGTGGCCACGCCGGTGAACTGGAAGCAGGGCGAGGATGTGATCATCGTCCCCTCGGTCAAGGACGAGGATGCCCACAAGCTGTTCCCCAAGGGCTGGAAGGCGCTCAAGCCCTATCTGCGCCTGGTGCCGCAGCCGAAGTAGACCGCGGTCGCGCCGGTCCGACGGCGAGGGCCGGGCGGCAGTGCCTGATCAGACCGCCGCCTGGAGCACCTCGTGTATCTTGGCGATCAGTTCCTCCCGGCGGTACGGTTTGGTAAGGAGGCGGTTGGCGATCATGACACTGTCGCCCGGCGCGACGAAGGCGTCGGCAAAGCCCGAGGTGAACAGGACCTTGAGACCCGGCCTCAGATTGAGCGCCCGGCGCGCCAGCTCGACGCCGTTGAGGCCGCCGGGCATGACGATGTCGGTGAACAGCAGGTCGATCTCGTCTCGCCGCGCCAGCAGCGCGAGGGCGGCATGGCCGTCGTGCGCCAGGATCGGCACGAAACCGGCGGCGGCAAGCAGCGCCCCGACCGACTGCGCCAGGGCCTCGTTGTCTTCCACCACCAGGATGCTTTCGTGCCCCGCGGTCGGTGGTTGCGCGGCGTACGGCGTGCGCACCTGGCCGGGCCCTTCCAGCGCGGAATGCGGCAGGTACAGCTTCACCGTGGTGCCCGCTCCGACCTCGCTATAGATGCGGATGTGGCCGCCCGACTGCTTGACGAAGCCGAACACCATGCTCAGTCCCAGCCCGGTGCCCTGGCCGACGGCCTTGGTGGTGAAGAACGGGTCGAACGCCTGGTCGACCACCTCCTGCGTCATGCCGGTACCGCTGTCCGTCACCGCCACCATCATGTAGCGGCCCGGCGACACGTCGCTGAAGCGCGCGGTGTAGCTGTCGTCCAGCACCACGTTCGCGGTTTGGATCGACAGGTGGCCGCCCTGCGGCATCGCATCGCGCGCGTTGGTGGCGAGGTTGGTCAGGGCGGTTTCGAACTGCACCGGATCGATCAGCACCGGCCAGGTCTCCGGATCGAGCTTGAGTTCGATCTCGATATGCGTGCCCAGGGTCCGCCCCAGCAGCTTTGCCATGTTGCGGACCAGGTCGTTGACTTTCAGCAGTTTCGGCTCGAGGCTTTGTTTGCGCGCGAACGCGAGCATATGGGCGATCAACTCGGCGCCCCGCAGCCCCGCTCCCATCGCCGCGTCACATAGTTCCCAGGCCCTGCCGCCCGGCTGCAGGCCTTCCTGCAGCAACTCCAGGTTGGAGATGACAATGCCCAGCAGGTTGTTGAAATCGTGCGCCACCCCGCCGGTGAGCTGGCCCATGGTTTCCAGCTTTTGGGAGTGCCGGAGCTGTTCGGCCAGCGCCTTGCGCTGGGTGATGTCGTCGATCACGAATACGAAACCGCGCGGTTCTCCCTGCGCTCCGAACAGCGGCGCCGACGAGACGCTGACCTCCACCGGCTGCCCGTCGTGGCGGCGGTGACGTAGCTCGACCCCGCGCCTGGTCCCGCCACGGCTGGCGAGCGCGATCAGCTCACCGCGCGGGCGGCCGGCTGATCCGTCCCCTTCCATCACTTCCGCCTGACGCCGGCCGATCGCTTCCGCCGCGTAGCAGCCGTAGATCTGTTCGGCGGCTTTGTTCCACGATTCGATCACGCCGTCCGGACCGGTAGCGACGATGCCGACCGGGGAGGCTTCGAGCACGCTCGCCAGCGCTTCGTTGCTGCGTCTCAGGGCTTCGGCCGAACGCCGGCGTTCTTCCGCTATGGCGGCCTGGCGCCGGGCCTCGTTGCGCGCCTCCTCCGCCCTTTTTTCGCCGGTGATGTCGCGCGCGATCTTGACGAAGCCGGCCAGGGCGCCGGCTTCGTCGCGGACTGTGTCGATCACGACGTGGGCGAGGAAGCGGCTGCCGTCCTTGCGTACCCGCCAGGCTTGCTTTTCGAACCGGCCCTGTGCCGTGGCTGCGGCCAGCGCCTTCGCAGGTTCGCCCGCCGCACAATCCTCGTCGGTGAAGAATACCGAATAGTGGCGTCCGACGATTTCCTCCGCGCTGTATCCTTTGATGCGCGCCGCGCCGCTGTTCCAGGTGACGACGGTGCCTTTCGCATCCAGCATGTAGATGGCGTAGTCCGTGACGCCGCTGACCAGCATGCCCAGCTGTCGTTCGCTGTCCGCCAGGGCACGTTCGATCCGACGGCGTTCGCTGACGTCGCGGATCGCGACCAGGGTTTCGACGCCGCCGGCCTGCGCCATCGGGCTTAAGTTGATCTCGACCGGGATTTCGCGCCCGTCGCGGTGCAGCGCATGGAGTTGCGGCCCGATACCCACCGCGCGCGTGCGGGGATTGGTCAGAAAATCCCGCCGGTGCGCCAGGTGCACGTTGCGGAACCGCTCCGGCAACAATGCTTCGACCGGGGTTTTGGTCAGGCCGCCGGGCGCGTAACCGAACAACTCTTCCGCCAGCGCGTTGGCATGCACGATGCGACCGTCCGCCGCCACCAGGAGCATCGCATCGGGGGCGACCGCCATGAAATCGCGGATAGTCTGCACAGCCTGCACCGCCTCCCGCATTGCATCCGATGCGGGACTGATAGGGGGTCCGTATCGCTTTGATGTCGCTCTGTTCGTACCATAGATCCTGACCGGATGCATTGACGTGACGTCCGTCACGTCTTTGCGCGGTTCCCGGCCGCTGCATTGCGCACCGGCCTTGTCGTCCGGCGCGGGCGGTTTGGCGCCGCAGGCGGTCACGCATAAGATATGGGCCCCGCGTTCACGGGGCTTCTTTGATTATCTGCCAGGACACCGACCGATGAGCGACAACCGCCGCAGCCGCACCATCACCGAGGGCGTGGCCCGTTCCCCCAACCGCGCCATGCTGCGTGCGGTCGGCTTCACCGACGCGGACTTCGACAAACCGATCGTCGGTGTGGCCAGCGGCCACTCCACCATGAACCCCTGCAACGCCGGCATCGGGCCGCTGGCCCAGCGCGCCGAGGCCGGCCTGCGCGATGCCGGCGCGATGCCGCAGACCTTCGGCTTTCCCACCGTCACCGACGGCATTGCCATGGGCACCGAGGGCATGAAGTTCTCGCTGGTGTCGCGCGAGGTGATCGCCGACGCGATCGAGACCGCGGTGCAGTCGCAGTTCATGGACGGCGTGCTGGTGATCGGCGGCTGCGACAAGAACATGCCGGGCGCGATGATCGCCATGCTGCGCATGAACATCCCCGCCATCTTCTGCTACGGCGGCACCATCAAGCCGGGGCACTGGAAGGGTCAGGCGCTGACCATCGTCTCGCCGTTCGAGGCGGTGGGCGCGTACAGCGCCGGCAGGATGAGCAGGGAGGACTTCGAGGGCATCGAGAAGAACGCCTGCCCCAGCTTCGGCGCCTGCGGTGGCATGTACACCGCCAACACCATGTCCAGCGCCATCGAGGCCATGGGCCTGTCGCTGCCGTCCTCCTCCACCATGGCCAACCCCGATCCGGAGAAGGGCGATTCGGTGGCCGAGTCCGCCCAGGCCCTGGTCGGCGCCATCCAGCGGCAAATCCTGCCGCGTGACATCGTCACCCGCAAGAGCCTGGAAAACGCCGTGGCGGTGGTGATGGCCACCGGCGGCTCCACCAACGCCGTGCTGCACCTGCTGGCCATCGCCCACGCCGCCGGCGTGCCCTGGAACATCGACGATTTCGAGCGCATCCGCCGCAAGGTGCCGGTGCTGTGCGACCTCAAGCCCTCCGGCAAGTACGTCGCCACCGACCTGCACCGCGCCGGCGGCATCCCGCAGGTGATGAAGATCCTGCTGGAAGCCGGGCTGCTGCACGGTGACTGCCTCACCATCACCGGCGAAACGGTGGCGGAGGTGCTGCAGGACGTGCCGGCCACGCCGGCCACGGATCAGGACGTGATCCGTCCCATCGACAACCCGCTCTACGCGCAGGGCCACCTCGCCATCCTCAAGGGCAACCTGGCGCCGGAAGGCTGCGTGGCCAAGATCACCGGGCTGAAGAACCCGGTCATCACCGGCCCCGCCCGCGTGTTCGACTCCGAGGACGCGGCGATGCAGGCCATCATGGCCGACGGCATCCGTCACGGCGACGTGCTGGTGATCCGCTACGAAGGGCCCAAGGGCGGTCCCGGCATGCGTGAGATGCTGGCGCCCACCTCGGCCCTGATCGGCAAGGGCTTCGGCGAGAGCGTCGGCCTGATCACCGACGGCCGATTCTCCGGCGGCACCTGGGGCATGGTGGTGGGGCACGTGGCGCCGGAAGCCTACGAGGGCGGCAACATCGCGCTGGTGCAGGAGGGTGATTCCATCACCATCGACGCCCGCCGCCAGCTCATCCAGGTCAACGTTTCCGACGAGGAACTGGCGCGCCGCCGCGCTGTCTGGAAACAGCCGGCGCCGCGATATACCACCGGCGTGCTCGCCAAGTACTCACGCCTGGTGGGTTCCGCCAGCCGCGGTGCCATTACCGACGCCTGACAAGGCGGATACAACAAAAGGAGTTTCAACATGGGACTGTTCAGCTTCGTGAAAGCCGTCGGCGAAAAGCTGGCCGGCGGCCAGCCGCTCAGCGTCGAGTCGCTGATCGAGCACATCAAGGCGCTCAACCTCAAGATCGACAAGCTGTTCGTGTCCTGGGACGGCTCCACCTGCATCCTGTTCGGCGAGGTGCCGGACCAGGCCGAGAAGGAGAAGGCCATCCTCGCCGTCGGCAACCTCGACGGCGTCCACCAGGTGGTGGACAAGCTCAAGGTGGTGGAGGGCGCCGCCGCCGCCGGCACCACCGTGGCGGCCGCGGCGCCGGAAGTGGTGGATCCGGCCAAGGAGCCGCCCGGGCAGACCGAGGCGCAGTTCTACACCGTCAAGTCCGGCGACACGCTGTCCAAGATCGCCAAGGAGCACTACGGCGACGCCAACAAGTATCCGGCGGTGTTCGAGGCCAACAAGCCGATGCTGAAGAGCCCGGACCGCATTTTCCCGGGCCAGGTGCTGCGCATCCCCAAGCAGTAAACAGTCTGGTGACGGGGATCCGGGGCGCCGCCCCGGATCTCCTCAGGAAACGATGCCGAAGAACCGGCGGGCGTTGGCCGCGGTCTGCCGCGCCAGCGCCTGCGGATCCTCGCCGCGCACCTCGGCGATGGATCGCACCACCCAGCCCAGGTAGGCCGGCTCGTTGCGCCGGTGTTTCGGCGCCGGCTTGATAGTGCGCGGCAGCAGGTAGGGCGCGTCGGTCTCGACCAGCAGGCGCTCGGCCGGGATGCGGGGCATCAGCGCGCGCAGGCCGAGGCCGCGGCGCTCGTCGCAGACCCAGCCGGTGATGCCGATGTAACAGTCCAGCGCCAGGTAGGCCTCCAGTGCCTCGGCGTTGTCGGTGAAGCAGTGCACCAGGCAGCCCGCCAGGCCGCGGCGGTAATCGCGCAGGATGGCGTGGAAATCGGCATGGGCGTCGCGCTGGTGCAGGAACACCGGTTTGTCCGCCTGCAGGGCCAGGCCGAGCTGGGCCACGAAGGCGCGGCGCTGGTCCGCATGCGGCGAATAGTTGCGGCAGTAGTCGAGCCCGCACTCGCCCAGCGCCACCAGCTGCGGCTCGCGCGCCAGCTCGGCGATGCGCGCGGCCAGGGTCTCGTCCCAGTCGACGGCGTGATGCGGATGCAGCCCGGCGGTGGCGTAGAGCCGACCCGGGTGCTGCCGTGCCAGCTGCAGCGCCTGCTCGTTGCTGGCGGCGCTGCTGCCGGTGATCACGATGGCCTCCAGCCCGGCATCCCAGGCGCGCTGCAGCAGCACGTCGCGGTCGGCGTCGAAACTGTCGTGCGCCAGGTTGGCGCCGATATCGATCATGGGCTGCCGACCGGGACCGCGGCTTCGATCCGCGCCGGTTCGGAGCAGTCCTGGCGCCACAGGATGCGCTGCTCCACCGTCGAGGTCTGCCCGGGCGGCGGCGAGGGTTCCAGCATGAAGATCATCTTGAAGCTCTTCAGCGCCTGCTGCGGAGGGTGGCTGCGGTTCCAGCGGCGGCACAGGTAGCGGCCGTAGTACGGCCGCTGCTCGGCGAACTGCGGCGACCACAGCTTGTCGCCGTAGTCGAGCCAGCGGCGGTTGCGATACTCGAGCGAGACGGAGGCCGGCTTGTCGTAGCTGACCGCGTCGCGCTCCGGATGCAGCACATCCACCTGCCTGCCGTCCGCCAGCTCGCCCGGGAACACGAACCAGCCGTCGTCCCGGCCGGGTGCCGGCGCGAAGTCGTTCCAGGTCTGGTCCAGGCGCAGCAGCCTGAGCGGCGGTCCCAGCACCGTACGCAGTGCGGACGGCAGCCAGCCCACCGTGGACAGGTTCCACGCCAGCAGCAGCAGCGCGCACAGCGCGGCGACGCGCTGTGCGCAGGGTCCGCTCTCGAAGGCGCGCTCGCGCCGCGCCGGCAGGGCGCCGAAGCGGGCCCGCTGGCGGCCGATGAAATCGTAGGCCGCGTTGCCCGGTACCGCCGCCCAGGCGCCGGACAACAGCCAGCCGAGCCAGCCGAGCAGCGGCGAGCGCCGCAGCAGCAGGATCAGCGCCGGCCACTTCAGGTAGGCGTGGTCGTCGTGGTCGATCACCACCCAGGAATGATTCGCCTCCAGCAGGGTGCGGGCGCGGGCCGCATCCTGCGCCGGCACCACCTCGGCGCGCGGCAACAGCAGGAAGCTGCGCAGCAGCAGGCAGCTGCGCAGGCAGAAGGCGCAGTCGCGGTCGTAGTAGATGCGCAGCGGCAGGCTGCCGCGTCGCTGCTCGCGGCGCTGTGCGCGGCGGTCGAGCGCGTCCCACACCCAGCCGCCGGTGAGGCTCAGGCTGGCGACGATGCCGACCCAGGGCGCCAGCCCGAGTCGCAGGCTCAGCGCCAGCCCGAGCTGCAGCGCGATGAACAACAGCATCGCCAGCAGCCGCAGCGGCCGGTTGAACAGCGGGAAGAAAGCGAGCGGCGGGCCGAGCAGCTGCAGCAGGTAGATCGAGCGGGTCAGCGCCGGCAGCAGGTCCTGCTGCTGGCGCAGCCACGTCCCGGCCGGCGCCAGGTAACGGTCGAGCTGCAGGATCCAGTAGACGGCGGTGCCATCGGGCCACCACTCGCTGCCGCTCTTCAGCAGGGCGCCGAAGAAGTACGGCGACATCACCTGCAGCAGCAGCCCGGCCGAGGCCCACGACAGGTGCCGGTTGTCCGGCGGCGGCCGGCCCAGGGCGGCGTCGACGCCGCAGCGCGCGCCCAGTGGCAGGAACATGCTCCAGAACAGCAGGCAGGTGAGCAGGACGTCGCTGTTGTCCAGCACCAGGGCGTTGCGGTTGAGCAGCGAGGCGTGCAGCACGAAGCACGCCGCCGCTGCGGCGCGCGCGCGCCAGCCGAACGCCAGCGCCAGCGCCGCCAGCGCTTCCAGCAGCAACAGTGCCAGTGCGAACCAGTGCTGGCCGTTGGCCAGGTGCAGCGAGATGCGCCAGCGCTCCCCCGACTGCGCCAGCCAGCTGCGCGGCAGCACGCCGGCATCGCTGTAGAAGGCGCCGGCGTCCGCCATGCGGCTGCACAGGTCGAGCAGCAGCAGCCAGCCCAGCAGGATGCGGAACAGCGCCAGGGTACGCAGGTCGATGCCGAATAGCGGCGCCAGCCGCGGACGCAGCCAGTTCATCGCGGCCGGTGCGTGCGCCAGCGAACGCCGGTCGACGCCAATGTCGGGACGGGCATCGGTTTCATCTGCGGGCGGAATTCGATCTCGGGCTCAAAAAAAAGGGGAGCCGACGGCTCCCCTCGGGGTAGCGTACGAATCGTATCATTTGGCGACGAGATCACCCATCTGGCCAGTGCCGGCGTCGAGCCAGCGGGTATCCGCGCGCTCCAGGTCGAGGCTTGCGGCCGGGCCGGTCAGGGCGGTGCGGCCGGTTGCCGCGGTAGCGGACTTGGACGTGGCCGGCGGCACATCGGGGCTGCTGTGGCCGCGCACCGCTTCGGCGATCAGGAAGCCGGCCCCGCCGACGCCGACGGCGAGCAGGGTCCAGTCGAAGAAGTTCCAGCTCGAGCCGCTGTCGGCGGAAGCGCCCGAGCTGTCGCTCTGGTTCAGCCGCAGCTTGTAGCCGGCGAACGGCAGCCCGTAGGCGGAAGCCAGGGTGGCGCCCCGGCTGTCGCGGTCGAGCTGGAACACCGCCGGCAGCGATGCCGCGGCGGTCTGCTGCAGGCGGCTGTCGCGGTCCAGGCGCAGGCCGTAGTGGAGGGGCGCCACCAGGCTGTGCTCGCCGGCGCTGCCGCCGAAGCTGTAACTGAGATAGGCGCGTGCTTCCGGCTGTTCGCGGAACTGCTGGAACTGGCCCTGGTTCGCGGCGTCCGCCCAGACCACCCCGGCGGTGCCGGCCGTGATGATGGTAACCAAAATCTTACGCATCCTGATCCCCCCGTCGCTCAACCGTGCCCTGTTCTTGGCCGCCGCAATGGGCGGACACTATGCTTCGCCGCACTATACGGGGGGGTGCTCCGGGCTGACAAGCCCGGCCGGGGCCGTTGCGCGGGGCGGAACACCGCGGCTGGCGGCCGGTCATAGGAGTGACCGGCCTGCCGAAGCATGCCATGATGACTCCATCCGCAATGCCGCTTCCAGACTCACCGCGTACGATGTCGCCGTCCACCGCCGCCGGGATGCTGGCCCCCGGGGCCACCCGCGAACTGTTCATCGAGGGGCCCGCCGGCCGCCTCGAGACGCTCCTGGCCGCGCCACGACAGGAGTCGCCCGCCGGGGTCTGCGTGGTGTGCCATCCCCATCCGCTCTACGGCGGCGAGATGAGCAACAAGGTCGTGTACGCCCTGGCTTCCTGCGCGCTCAAGGCCGGGCTGCTGACCGCCCGCTTCAACTTCCGCGGCGTGGGCCGCAGCGAGGGGCGTTACGACGCCGCGCGCGGCGAGACGCTGGACGCGCTCGCCGTCTGCGCCTGGATGCGGCAGCAGTTGCCGGACGAGCCCCTGCTGCTGGCCGGCTTCTCTTTCGGCGCCTACGTCAGCCTGAGCGCCGCCGCCGAGGCACGGCCGGCGCTGATGGTGAGCGCCAGCGTGCCCCTGCAGCGGCTGCACGATGCCGGCGAATTCGAGCCCCCGCCGCATCCGGGTTGCCCCTGGCTGGCGGTGCACGGCAGCGACGACGAGGTGGTGGGCTACGAGGGCACCCGCGCGGCGCTGCTGGCCTACACGCCGCCGCCCGAGCTGGTCACGCTGGCCGGCGCCGGCCATTTCTACCACGGCAGGCTGGGCGAGCTGCAGCAGGCGGTGCTGCCGTTCCTGCAGGCGCATGTCCCCGCATGAGGAGCACCCTGCCATTGGCCTTGTTCGGACTGTGCTGCGCCTGCGGCGCCGCGGCCGCCGGTCCGCCCCTGTTCTCCGCCGCCGGCCTGCAGGGCTGGGAGCCGGAGAGCATGTTGAACCGCAAGCGCACCCAGTACGACGTGGTCGAGGACGGCGGCGTCCAGGTGGTCGCCGCCCGTTGCGACGACAGCGCCTCCATGATCGGCTGGGCCGGCACGGTGGACCTGCAGCGCGAGCCGATCCTGGACTGGCGCTGGAAGGTCGAGCAGCTCTATCCGGGGCTCGACGAGCGCGTCAAGGGCGGCTCCGATTTTCCGGCGCGCCTCTACGTCGTCACCGGCAAGCGCTGGCTGCCGTGGAGCCTGAAGACCCTGATTTACGTCTGGTCCAACGGCGAGATCAAGGCCGCCTCCTGGACCAGCCCCTATTCCGGCGCCATGGGCGACGCGGTGATCGTGCCGGTGCGCTCCGGCGCCGAAGGGGTGGGGCAGTGGCGCGAGGAGCGGCGCGACGTGCGCGCCGATTTCAAGCAGTTCTACGGTCTCGACGTCGACAAGATCGGCGCGGTGGCGCTGATGACCGATTGCGATGACGCCCATCGCCGCGGCCGCGCCTGGTACGGCGACGTGCATTTCCTGCCGCGTCCGGAAAACCGTGCCCAGATCGTCGCCCCGGCCGCGGCGTCGCCTACCGACTGAACCCGTCCCCTCATGCTCGACCGCCTGCTTGGCCTGCTCTCAGGTACCGCCCCCGCCGCGCGCGAACAGCCGTCGGAGCAACTCTCGGTGGCGCTGCTGCTGCTGGAGCTTGCGCGAGCCGATTTCGAGGTGCCGGACGTGGAGCTGGCCAAGATCCGCGACCTGCTGACGCAAAGGTATGGCCTCGACGCGGCGCAGGCCGGCGCGCTGTTCGAGCGCGCCAGGGCGGCGGGTCAGGAGACCGTCTCCCTCTACGACTACGTGCAGACGCTCAACACCCGGCTCGATCCCGCCGGCAAGCGCGGCCTGATGGAGATGCTGTGGCAGGTGGCCTACGCCGACGGCCGCCTCGACAAGTACGAGGAGCACCTGCTGCGCAAGCTGGCCGGGCTGCTCTACGTTTCCGACGACGACTACATCCGCACCAAGCTGAGCGTGGCGGAGGGCGGTCGTTAGCGTCATCCTGCCTCTCCCTCTGGGAGAGGCCGCGCCGTGAGGCGCGGGTGAGGGCGCTCCGCTTCAGTCGCGGTCAAGTCTTTCCGGCCGTGCGGTCCTCACCCCTGCCCCTCTCCCAAAGGGAGAGGGATGCTGATTTTGCGCTGATGCATTTCCGGGCGTCACACCAAGCCCGCAGTCGCGCCCGCCACCGGCTTGCGCAGCTTGTACAGCGCGATCTCGCAGAACAGGTGCGGCAGCAGGCTGATGGCGGGGCCGCGGCGGTGGGCGCGGTCGAGCAGCACGCGGTCCAGCACTTCCCAGCCGGAGCGGCGGCACAGGTCCTCGAAGTCCGCCACCGTGCACAGGTGGATGTTCTCGGTGTTGTACCACTGCGCCGGCAGCGCCGGCGTGATCGGCATGCGGCCGTTGAGGATGGCCAGGCGCGCGCGCCAGTGGCCGAAGTTGGGGAAGGTGACGATCGCCTCGCGGCCCACCCGCAGCATCTCCTCCACCGCCAGGTCCGGCCGCACCAGCGCCTGCAGCGCCTGCGTCATCACCACGTAGTCGAAGGAGCCGTCGGCGAAGTCGGCCAGCCCCTCGTCGAGGTCGGCCTGGATCACGTTGACGCCGGCGCCGATGCAGGCGGCCACGTTGGCGGCGTCGATCTCCAGGCCATAGCCGCGCACACTGCGGCTGCGCGCCAGGTGCAGCAGCAGGGCGCCGTCGCCGCAGCCGAGGTCGAGGATGCGGCTGTCCGGCTTGATCAGGTCGCAGATCACGGCCAGCTCGGGGCGCAGCGGCGGGATGGATGGTCCTGGTCCGCTCATGTCAGGTCCCCACCTCGTCCGCCACCCGGCCCAGGTAGCTGTGCAGCACGCGATGGTAATCGGGCAGCGACAGCAGGAAATCGTCGTGGCCGAGGTCCGAGTCGATCAGCGCATAGCTCACTTCCTTGCCGGCGGCGATCAGCGCCTTGACGATTTCGCGCGAGCGCTCCGGCGAAAAGCGCCAGTCGGCCTCGAACGCCACCACCAGGAAGCGCGCCTGCGCGCCGCGGAAGGCGGCGGCGAGGTCGTCGCCGTAGTCGCGGGCGGGGTCGAAGTAGTCCAGCGCCTTGGTCATCAGCAGGTAGGTGTTGGCGTCGAAGCGCTCGACGAAGCTCTGCCCCTGGTGGCGCAGGTAGCTTTCCACCTCGAACTCGACGTCGAAGTTGAAGTTGAACTGGCCGTCGCCGTCGCGCAGCAGGCGGCCGAAGCGCGCGCGCATCGCCACGTCGGACAGGTAGGTGATGTGGCCGAGCATGCGCGCCAGCTTGAGGCCGCGCGACGGCACCACGTTCTGCGCATAGTAACGGCCGTCGTGGAATTCGGGATCGGACAGGATGGCCTGCCGCGCGATCTCGTTGAAGGCGATGTTCTGCGCCGAGATCTTCGGCGCGGCGGCCACCACCAGGGCGTGGCGCACCCGCTGCGGCAGGTCGATGGCCCACTGCATCACCTGCATGCCGCCGAGCGAGCCGCCGATCACCGCCGCCCAGCGCTCGATGCCCAGCGCGTCGGCCAGCAGCGCCTGCGAGCGCACCCAGTCGCGTACCGTGACGATGGGGAAGTCGGGGCCATGGGGCTGGCCGGTGGCCGGGTCGACCGTGTTCGGCCCGGTGGAGCCGCGGCAGCCGCCGAGGTTGTTGAGGCTGACGACGTGAAAGCGGCGGGTGTCGATCGGCTTGCCCGGACCGATGGCCGAATCCCACCAGCCGGGCTTGCGCTCGCCGGCCGAGTGGTAGCCGGCGGCATGGTGGTCGCCCGACAGCGCGTGGCAGATCAGCACCGCGTTGCTGCGGTCGGCGTTGAGCTCGCCGTAGGTCTCCACCATCAGGTCGTGCCGCGGCAGGGTGCGGCCGCAGTCCAGCGTCAGCGCCGTTTCGATGCCGATCCTGCGGGGGACAACGACGCCGACCGAAGTGCCGGCCTCGTGGGCGCCCATCAGCGGAACGGCCCCAGCGGCAGCAGGCGGTCGACGAACTGCAGCAGCAGCATCACCGGCACCGGCGACAGATCCAGGCCGCCGATCGGCGGCAGGATCCGCCGCACCGGCCGCAGCAGCGGCTCGTTCAGGCTCCACAGCACGTTCGCCGCCGGGTTGCTCACCCCCGGTCCGACCCAGGACAGCAGCGCCAGCGCGAACAGGCTCAGGGTGTAGAGGTTCAGCGCCAGGCTGGCGATCTTCAGCAGCGCGAACCAGAGTGCGCTGAGCCAGCCCGGGTTGTACTGGATCAGGCCGGCCACCACCTCGACGTAGACCAGCGCGATCAGCAGCAGCACCAGCGAGGCGGCGAGGTCCAGCCGCTGCCAGCGTGGGATGGCCTTGGACAGCGGCCCCACCACCGGCTGCGTCACGCGCCACACCAGCTGCGAGATCGGGTTGTAGAAATCGGAGCGTGACAGCTGCAGCAGCACGCGCAGCAGGAACGCGCACAGCGCCAGGTCGAGCAGCGAGGTGATCAGGAACAGCAGGGCGTTGTTGGTGTTGGCAACCATGGATATTGAGTGGATTCCGGTTCGGTTCAGGCGCGCGCGGCGGCCGCCTGCTGCGCCAGCTCTTCCCCGCGCAGGCGGGCACGGCTGTCGGCCGCGGCCAGCGCTTCGCGGAAGATGCGGCCGAGGCCGGCGGCTTCAAGATGGGCCACGGCGGCCTCGGTGCTGCCGCCCTTGGAGGTCACCTGCGCGCGCAGCAGCGCCACGTCCTCGCCCGCCGCGCGCGCCATCTGCGCCGCGCCGACGAAGGTGCTATGCGCCAGCCGCGCCGCCACCGCCGGGTCCAGCCCCAGCGCCGTGCCGGCGTCGCGCAGCACCTCGGTGAGCAGGAAGTAATAGGCCGGGCCGCAGCCCGACAGGGCCGTCACCGCGTCGATCTGCTCCTCGCGCTCCACCCAGCAGGTCTCGCCGACGCTGCCGAGCACGTGCTCCGCCTGCGCCCGCGCCGTCGCCGCCAGCTCCGGCGGCGCGTACAGGCCGCTGATGCCGCAGCGGAACAGGGCCGGCGTGTTCGGCATGGCGCGCACTACCGCCGCGCTGCCCAGCCACTGCGCCAGCGTGGCCACGCGCACCCCGGCGGCAACCGAGATGGTCAGGGCGCCGGGCTGCGGCCGCAGGCCGCGCACCGCTTCCGCCATCTGCTGCGGCTTCACCGCCAGCACCAGGATGTCGGCGCCGGCCGCGGTCTCGACGTTGTCGGTGCCGGTGGCCACGCCGAAGCGCTGGCGCAGGCGGGCGGCGCTGTCGGCGCTGCGTACCGCCACGCGCAGACGCTGCGCCGGATGGCCGGCGGCGAGCAGGCCGCCGATCAGGCTGGCCGCCATGTTGCCGCCGCCGATGAATGCGATAAGTGGATACATGCCCGGGAGAGTTTGCTTGATTTGAGCTAGATTACGGGCCCTTATGATAAGTGACGCCGCCCCGCGGCACGATCCCGTGCACAACAAGCCAAGCCCCGTACGCTCCCCCCGGCCCGCCGAGCGCGACCGCCTGCTGCGCCAGTACCGTGCCCGCATCGAGCAGGCGCGGGTCTACGAGGTTGCCGTGGTGAGCGCGCTGGAGCCGGCGCCGAAGCTGTCGGAGCGGCTCGGCCACAATGTCCTGCTCAAGCGCGAGGACCAGCAGAGCGTCCATTCCTTCAAGCTGCGCGGCGCCTACAACAAGATCGTGGGATTGCCGGAGGCGCAGCGCGCGCGCGGCGTGATCTGCGCCTCCGCCGGCAATCATGCGCAGGGGGTGGCGCTGGCGGCGCAGCGGCTCGGCATCCCGGCCTGGATCGTGATGCCGCGCACCACGCCGCCGATCAAGGTGGACTCGGTGCGGCGCCTAGGCGGCCGCGCCGTGCTGCACCGCGAAACCTACGACGACGCGGCGGCGCATGCCGCCGCGCTGGCGGAGGAAAAAGGGCTTGCAGCGATCCCGCCCTACGACGATCCCGAGGTGATCGCCGGCCAGGGCACGGTGGGCAAGGAGATCCACGAACAGCTCGGCGCCGGCCGGCTCGACGCCGTGTTCGTGCCCATCGGTGGCGGCGGCCTGGTGGCGGGTGTGTCGGCCTACCTCAAGGCGCTGCGCCCCGGGGTCCAGGTGATCGGCGTGGAGGCGGACGACTCCGACTGCATGGCGCAGGCGCTGGAGGCCGGGCGCCGGGTCAAGCTGGCGCAGGTGGGCCTGTTCGCCGACGGTGTGGCCGTGCGCCAGGCCGGCGCCGAGACCTTCCGCGTCGCCCGCCACACCGTGGACGCGGTGATCCGGGTCGGCGTCGACGAGATCTGCGCGGCGATCCGCGACGTGTTCCAGGAAAACCGCAGCGTGCCGGAGCCGGCCGGGGCGCTGGGCGTGGCCGGGCTCAAGCGCTGGGCCGCGCAGAACCCGGGCGGCGGCAAGACCTGCGTGGCCATCGTCAGCGGCGCCAACCTCAACTTCGACCGTCTGCGCCACATCGCCGAGCGCGCCGAACTGGGTGACGGCCGCGAGACCCTGCTGGCGGTGACCATCCCGGAGCGGCCCGGCAGCTTCAAGCGCTTCCTCAAGGAGATCGGCCGGCGGCCGATCACAGAGTTCAACTATCGCTACGCCTCGCCGGCCGAGGCTCACGTATTTGCCGGTGTGCACTTCGCCGGCGCCGAGGACCGCGACGCGGTGCTGGCCAGGCTGGTTGCCGACGGTTACCCGGTGGTCGACATGAGTGGCAACGAGATGGCCAAGACGCACGTGCGCTACATGGTTGGCGGCCGCGCGCCGGGCCTGCCCGACGAGCACCTGTTCCGCTTCGAGTTTCCGGAGCGGCCGGGCGCCTGCCTGGACTTCCTCAGCGCCGTCAGCGGCCACTGGAACATCTCGCTGTTCCATTACCGCAATCACGGCGCCGCCTACGGCCGCGTGCTGTGCGGCCTGCAGGTACCCAAGGCGGAACGGGCCGAATGCCGGCGCGCGCTCGAGCATCTCGGCTACGAGTACTGGGACGAGAGCGATAACCCCGCCTACGCCCTGTTCCTCGGCACCGGCGGGTAGGCTGCGCCGTCGCGCGGCAACCTCGCCTCTCCCTTTGGGAGAGGCCGCGCCGCGAGGCGCGGGTGAGGGCGCGGGGTATCGGTTGCGCGCAACACTTGTGGCCGTGCCGCCCTCACCCCTGCCCCTCTCCCAAAGGGAGAGGGGACAATATGGCATACACCCGCATTACCGGTCTTACTCCAGCCCCAGGATGTAGTCCCAGTGCGCCGGCTTCACCGGGATGATCGACAGGCGGTTGCCGCGCGCCAGCAGCTGCAGGCCCTGCAGCTTTCGCTCGTGTTCGCGCAGCTCGGTCAGGGTGATGACGCGCTTGAGCTTGCGCTCGAACTGCATCTCCACCAGGTCCCAGCGCGGCTCCTGCGGCTTGCTCGCCGGGTCGTAGTGGTGGTGCTTCGGGTCGAACTGGGTCGGGTCCGGGTAGGCTGGCGCCGCCACCCGCATCAGCCCGACGATGCCCGGCTCGTCGCAGCTGGAGTGATAGAAGAACGCCCGCTCGCCGACCTGCATCTGGCGCATGAAGTTGCGCGCCTGGTAGTTGCGCACGCCGTCCCAGGGTTCGATCCGTCGCGGACGGCGTTGCAGGTCGTCGATGGAAAAAGAGTCCGGTTCCGACTTCATCAGCCAGCAGTTCATGGAACGTGCGCCCCCGCTCGGGAAAGTGACGGCGGCTATTTTAATGGGCTCGGCGCGCCGTCGCGGACGTACATCACCCCCTCGCCGGTGCTCTGCACGTCGGCCAGGAATTGCAGCGCCGACTGGCGCACGATCACCGAGAACGCCTCGCCGGTCGGGTGGGGCTGGCCGCGGCTGGGGGTCGGTGTGCGGCCGGCCACCGTGATCATGGCGTGGCTGTACAGGCCGGTATGCGGCTTGGCCTGCGGGCGCTCCAGCAGGCTGTAGGCGAAGTTGTAGTTGTCGCGTGTGGATACGCCCACCAGGCCCTCGGTCAGGCCGGTGACTAGTCCGTTCATGTGCCCCCGCTCGGGGTCGGTGCGGTCGTCGACCGTGACCTTCAGCGTCGCCCCGGCCGCTGGGCCGGCCGGCATCAGCATGCGGGTATTGCGCAACACGTTGCGCACTTCCTTGCAGACCGCCTCGTCGACTTCCGGATGCGGCTCGCCGTTGCGCTTGAATTCGCAGACGACATGCACCGGCGTCGGCGGATCGCGGGCCGCCAACTCCGGAAAATCGGCCTTGTCGTGCCCGTCCTCGACAAACGAGTGCACCGACACGCAGCCGCTTGCCCCCACGGCGAGCAACGGGCCCACCCATCCTGATCGAAGCAGATGCATGCTGGCTTCTTCCAGTCCTTGGAAGAGCTAAGGACAGCGGCTCCGGCGCCGGGGTTCACACGATCCGCCGAGCGGCGGCCGGCGGCCCGCCCGGATCAGGGCGGCGTCGGCGTATCGGGTACGAACATCACCGGGCCGTCCATCCCGGCGGTGGCCTGGATGTCGTGGAGGAACTCCAGCACCGACTGCTGCACGATGACGGCGAAGGCATCTCCGGCCGAGCGCGGCCGGCCGTAGCCCGGCACGGGTGCGTCGCCGGCGACCGTGATCATGGCGTGGTCGTACAGCCCCGACTGCGGTGGCGCCCCGTCCGCATTCAGCAGGCTGAGCGCGAAGCGGAAGTCGTCGCGCGCGGTGAGCCCGACCTTACCCTGGGTGGCGCCGGTCATAATGCCTTCGGAGCGGTCGCGGGCGAGGTCGGAGCGGTCGTCCACCGTCACCTTGAGCGTGGCCGCGGCATCTGTCTCCGCCGGCAGCAGCACCTGGGTTTGCTGCAGCACCCGTGCGACTTCCCTGCAGATCGTGCTGTCGACGTCCGGCTCCGGCTCGCCGTTGCGCGTGTATTCGCAGACCATCTGCACCGGCGTCGGCGGATCGCGCGGCTTGAGCTCGCGGTAGTCGGTCTTGTCGTGCCCGTCCTCGACGTAAGCGTTGACGCTCACGCAGCCGCTGCCCAGCAGCGCGAACAGGCAGCCAGCCATCCCCAATTGGCGTATCGGCATGCTCCCCCCTCATCGCAGTTTGTCACGCGCCGTGCCCGCTTGACCAGCGCGTCAGCGGAAGCGGCGCAGTCCATGTTCGGTGACCACGGCGTCGAGACGCACGTCCCACGGATCGCGCGGGATCTCCGCTGCCTCCTGCACCGCATAGGCGTAGCCCACCAGCAGCGGCCGCCGGACCTTGCGCCTGCAGGCCAGCGCGCGGTCGTAGTAGCCGGCGCCGTTGCCGAGGCGGTGGCCGTCGCCGTCGAAACCCAGCAGCGGCAGCACGATCAGGTCGAACGCGCGGGCCCGGCGCAGCGCTCCGTCGCGCGCCGGCCGCGGCAGGCCCAGCGCGTCGCGCCGCAGCCTGGCGCCGGGGCGCAGGCAGGCGAAGCCCATCTCGCGCGGCCCGCGTGTGCGCGGCACCCACACCTCGCAGCCCCGGCGCTGCAGGCTGCGGATCAGGACCGGCGTGGCCAGTTCCGAATGCACCGACAGGTAGACCGCCACGCGGCGTGCGCGCCGGACATGCCGCCAGCGCAGCAGATGCGCGGCGGCACGGCGTTCGCAGTGGTTGCGCCGGGCGCGGCCGATGGCTTGCCGGCGCCGGCGCAGGACCAGGCGCAGCTCGCGCTTGGTCGGTGAAGGGGGAAGGGTGTCTCCCGCGTGTGCCGTCATCTGTCTTCGACCTTGAGACAGCGTCTCAAGTGGGCGCCGCGCCACATAATCGGGCTTTCCGCTGCAAGGCGGACCTGCGCTCCCTATGCGGGTGAGGCTCCCTTTGCATGGCAATTAGGCTCAAGGGGTTCCTGACGGACCACGAACACCGCAGGAGACACCGGCTCGGAACATAGCATCAAGCGCCGGTGGAGGCCAATAGGCAGCGATGAGTGGTCGGTGCGCCGTGACCGGCGCGCGTGCGTGATGCCGAAGTCACCGGCTAATCGGTGCTCGTGAGCGTGTGATCGATGTCCAGCCCGAGCTGGCGCACGCGCTCGATGGCCGCCTCGTCCTGCGGCGTGACGCCGGCGTGGCCCTTGGCGGCCAGCAGCTCGCGCGCCAGGTTGAGCGCCGTCATCACCGCGATGCGCTCCGCCCCCAGGGCCTTGCCGCGGCGGCGGATCGCGGTCATGCGCTCGTTGAGGTAATCGGCGGAAGCCACCAGCGCCTCGTGCTCGTCGGGCGGGCAGGCCACGGTGTATTCGCGGCTCATGATGCGTACCGTCACCGTCAACGGATCGCTTTTGCTTGCGCTCTCCACCATGAGCGTCCTCTCCTTCATGGTGCCTGGTCGCTTTCGAGCAGGCGGATGCGTTCGACCACGCCCTCGATGCGGCGCTTCAACTCCGCGTTGAGCGCGAGCAGGCGGTCGCGTTCCTGCAATGCGCGCTTGCGCTCCAGGCGCGCCTGCCGGTATGCCGCGATCAGGCGTTGCACGCGCTCTTCCAGTTGCGCAAGTTCGTTGTGGAGCATGGACAAGCCGGCATTGATCCTGTCGCAGTATAGCTCAGCGGCCGCCCCCCTTCGGCGGCCTCCGGGCGGCCAAAAAAGAACGCCCGGCGGTGGCCGGGCGTTCGCCTGAAACGCCTGCCGCTACTGCAGGACCAGGTACAGGCCCTCGTCGCCGCGGCGGATGTACAGCAGCAGGTCGCCTTCGCCGCTGGCCAGCTTCTTGAAGTCCTCGACGCCGGTGACGTCATGCTTGTTGACGTTGATGATGATGTCGCCCTGGTGCAGCCCGGCCAGTGCGGCGGGCGAATCGGGTTCCACCTCGAGCACCTCCACACCCTTGACGTCGCTGTTCTGCACCGGGCCGAAGGTGGCACCGCGCAACTTGGAGCTGAGCGCGTCGCCGTTCTTGCCGCCGGCGGCGCTGACCTTCTCCTCCACGTTCTTGCCCACCGCCACGGTGATGTCCTTGCTGGCGCCGTTGCGCAGCACGCCCAGGTCCACCTGGTCGCCCACCTTGAGCAGGCCGATGATGTTGCGCAGCTCCGGCATGTCCTTGATCGGTTTACCGTTGGCTTTTACCACCACGTCGCCGGCCTTGAGCCCGGCCCGGTCCGCCGGCGAGCCGGGGACCACGCGGCCCACCAGCGCGCCGTGGGTGTCCTTGAGCCCGAACGCCTTGGCCAGCTCGGGCGAGAGGTTCTGGCCGACGATGCCGATGCGGCCGCGATCCACCTTGCCGCTGGCGACGAGCTGGCCCATCACCGACTTGGCCAGGTTGATCGGGATGGCGAAGCCGATGCCGATGCTGCCGCCGCCGGAGGAGAGGATCTGGCTGTTGATGCCCACCAGTTCGCCCTTGAGGTTGATCAGGGCGCCGCCGGAGTTACCGGGATTGATCGAGGCGTCGGTCTGGATGAAGTCCTGGTAGGCGTTGCCGTCGCCGTCGCCGGTGGTGCGGCCGAGGCCGCTGACGATGCCGGAGGTGACGGTCTGGCGCAGGTTGAACGGGCTGCCGATCGCCACCACGAAATCGCCGACCTGGAGTTGCTCGGAATCGCCCAGCGGCAGCGCGGTCAGGTTGTCGGCCTTGATCTGCAGCACGGCGAGGTCGGTCTGCGGGTCGGTGCCGATCACCTTGGCGTCGACCTGGCGGTCGTCATTGAGGCGTACCTTGATCTTGTCGGCCTGGGCGACCACGTGGTTGTTGGTCAGGATGTAGCCCTTGGCGGCGTCAACGATCACGCCGGAGCCGATCGCCTGCTCCTCGCGCTCCTGCGGCTGGTTCGGGATGTTGAAGAAGCGGCGGAAGAACGGGTCGTTGAGCAGCGGGTTCTGGATCTGCACCTTGCTGCTGACCGCAATGTTGACCACCGCCGGCAGCACGGTTTTCAGCATCGGCGCCAGCGACGGCACCTGGCCGCCGGTCGCCGGTGCCAGCAGCGCCGGGGGGATGTCGGCGCGCGCGGGCGCCGGGGCAGTGGTGGTGAGTGTGAGTGTTGCGGCGGTTGCCATGAGGGCGGCGCCGACGGCGACCGCCGAGGTTTTCAGCAAAGACATACGGGCCATTGTGTAATCCTTATGAAAGAACGTCCGCTATCGCAGCGGCGAGCGCTATGACCGTGCGCCGGCCGCCGAGTTTCGCGGCGGCTGCCCCGGCAGCCGCGCGCCGCCTTCGGATATTAGGGCTTAGCGGAGACGAATCAAGGGGTTGAGCGCATAGCGCCCGGTGATGGCGGCGCTCGCCAGGACGTGGCCGGCAAGCGCGGCGCGGACCTGGGCGGCGGTGAACTGCCCTTCCACCGGGCAGCGCTCCAGGTCCACCGCGTGCAGCTCGAAGCGGTAGTGGTGCGGCACGCTGTCGTTCCACGGTGGGCAGGGGCCGTCGTAGCCGAAATAGGGGCCTTCCATGTCCTTGTCGCCGGCGAACCAGCCGGTGTAGTCGTTGATGCCCTGGCGGCTGCCCGCCGGGCCGCCGGGATCGCGCTTGCCACGGGCGGTGATGCCGCTGCTGCAGGCGCCTTCGCCGATGGCGGTATCCCCCGCCGGGATGTCGACCATCACCCAGTGCACGAACTCGCCGCGCGGCAGCCTGGCCGGCAGCACCGTGCCCGCCACGTTGACGTGCGCCGGCTTGGGCGAAGGCGCGTCGCCGTCCACGCACAGCAGCACCAGGCTGCGCGTGCCCGCGGGGACGCCGCTCCAGTGCAGTTCAGGGTTGAGGTTCCGCGACAGCGCCAGGTGCCCCACCGGGGCCTTGATGGCGAAGGCACAGCGGCCGGGGATGACGCCGCCGTGGGGGAAGCTGCGGCTGGCGAGTTTCATGGAGGTCTCCTGCAGGCGGGAAGGCGGCAGGTAGTATCACATTCCCGGCGGACGCCGCCACAGCGCGCCCAGGCGGCCCAGGTTGCCGACCAGCCGTTCGCGCAGGTTCTGGCGCACGCGGTAGCGCAGCTCGTACACGTCGGCGGTCCGGGCGCGCTCCAGCAGGTGGTCGTCGCTGGTGCGGATCTCGTCCACCAGCTTCAGTTCCAGCGCCTCGGTGCCGTACCAATGCTCGCCGGTGGCGACGCGCTCGAGCGCCAGCTGCGGCCGGTTGGAAGCGACGAAGGCCTTGAACAGGCCGTGCGTATGCTCAAGCTCCTCGCGGAACTTGGCGCGCCCCGCGTCGCTGTTCTCGCCGAACAGCGTCAGCGTGCGCTTGTGCTCGCCGGCGGTGTGCAGTTCGTAGTCGATGTGGTGCTGGCGCAGCAGCCGGTTGAAATTGGGCAGCTGCCCCACCACCCCGATCGAACCGACGATGGCGAACGGCGCCGCGATCACGTGGTTGGCCACGCAGGCCATCAGGTAGCCGCCGCTGGCGGCGACCTTGTCGATCGCCGCGGTCAGGCGCAGCCCGCGGTCGCGGATGCGCTGCAGCTGGGAGGCCGCCAGACCGTAGCCGTGGACCACGCCGCCGGCGCTCTCCAGCCGCAGCAGCACCTCGTCGCCGGGCCTGGCCACCTGCAGCAGGGCGCTGATCTCCTCGCGCAGGGTGCTGACCCGGCTGGCCTCGAGGTCGCCGTGGAAGTCCAGCACGAACAGGCGGGGTCGCGCCGGGCCGCCCTTTTTCAGTGCGCGCGCCTCGGCCTTGCGCTCGCGCCTCAGACGCTTGTGCTCGAGCTTGAGCTGCTCCCGGCTGAGCAGGGCGCGATTGAGGATTTCGCCGAGCTGCCGCAGCCGGCGGTTGACGTTTTTCACTTCCAGCCGTTCGCCGCTGTCCCCGCGCGCTCCGCGCACGAGTCCGGCGGCCAGAACCCCCAGGATCGCCAAACTAGCGACCCAGGTCACGGTTTTGGCCAAAAAAAGACCATATTGAAACAAAAAATCATGCACACACGGCTCCTTCGGGACTATCATTGGCTCCTGACGCAGACGCAGGGCTGGGCAGGGCCTGCCTAAGTTCAATTTGTCATGATCCTTGCGTATACTAGATTCGCACGGTTTAGCGTGCTCGGGGTTCCATAAGGAAGAGGTTAAGCTCTAATGAACAACCGTTTGCATTTGCAGCTCATTCGATCCGGCCTTGCCCTGACGCTCCTCGCGGCGGCGGTTCCTTCGCACGCCGATGACGTTGCAATGCGTCCGTACATCGGTGAAAGCTTCATGTACACCTTCTCGGACAGCAAGCGCACGTCCGACAACGGTGTCGGCGGCATGATCGGCGGCGGCGTCCCCATCAACCGCTTCCTCAACCTCGAGCTGGACGGCGCCTACTCGCATTTCAATTCGAACAACAACGCCGGCAGCCAGCCCTGGCAGCAGTACCTCGCCAAGGTGGACAGCCAGTTCTTCTTCTCGCGCAACCCCGAGTTCGCCCCGTACTTCGCGCTCGGCGCCGGCTACGACAAGGAAGTGCTGAAGACCGTCGGCCGCAACGGCGCGTTCACCGCCGATACCGGCCTGGGCGCGATCCACTACTTCAAGCTGTTCGACACCGATTTCGGCGTGCGCGCCGATGCCCGCTACCGCTGGGACGACGTCAAGAGCTCCAAGTTCCCCGGCACCAAGGTCAGCGGCAGCTTCGGCGAGCCCGTGCTGAGCCTGGGCCTGGTGATTCCGCTGGGTGGCGGCGCCGAGGCTGTGGGACCCGGAGGAGGGGAGGGTCATCCGCCGCCGCCGCCGCCGCCGACGCAACCCGGCCTGAAGGCGAACCAGCGCTTCGACGACGTGCACTTCGCCTTCGACAAGTACAACCTGACCGAGTACGCCAAGGCCAGCCTGGACGGCGACGTCACCACCATCAACAAGCTGAGCGGCTCCTACCCGAGCCTGAAGGTCGACATCTCCGGCCACACCGACTGGATCGGTACGGACGCCTACAACCAGGCGCTGTCCGAGCGTCGCGCCAACGCGGTCAAGGAATACCTGGTCCGCAAGGGTGTCGACGCCGGCCGTATCCGCACCTACGCCTACGGCGAAAGCCAGCCGGTGGCGCCGAACACCACGGCCGAAGGCCGCGCCCTCAACCGCCGCGCGGAGATCCGCACCACCGACGGCAAATAAGCGGTACGCTGCAAACCTCGACCCCCGCCGCATTGCGGCGGGGGTTTTTGTTTGCGCGGTGATGGATGCTTGGACCGTGACGCAGTCGCCGTAGCCCGTATATGGAGCGAAGCGGAATCCGGGGTCGTGCTCGCAGGAGGCGCCCGGCTGCCGCCATCCATGGCGAGACAGTTCCGTGATTGCCAACCCCCGGCCCGGTCATCCTGACCGGGCGTTCGCCTGGGCGAATGTCCACTGGACATTCGCTTCATCCCGGCTTACCCCGAGAAGGAGGCGAAAGCCGCCTCCGCGCGCCGCTGCCGCTGGTCCGGCTCCCCGGCGTCCGCCTGCGGCGGCAGCCAGCCGCGCAGCTCGCGCAACAGGATGCCGGCCAGGGCGTCGATGTGCGCCGGCTCGTCGTTGAGCGCGGCGATGTAGCGCAGCGCGGTCCCGCCCGCTGCGGCGAAGCTCGCCGCGTAGCGCAGGCGCACTTCCTCCAGCGTCTCCAGGCAGTCGGCGGAGAAACCGGGGCAGATCACGTCGAGCTGTTTGACGCCGCGCGCGGCCAGCGCGGCGACGGTGGCGTCGGTGTAGGGCTGCACCCACGGCAGCTTGCCGAAGCGGCTTTGGAAAGCCACGCCGTATTCGCCCTCGCGCAGCCCCAGCGCCTCGACCAGCAGGCGCGCGGTCTTCATGCACTGACAGTAGTAGGGATCGCCTTCCAGCACGTACTTCTGCGGCAGGCCGTGGAACGACAGCAGCAGATGGTCGCCGCGGCCCTGGGCCTGCCAGTGGGCCTGCACGCTGGCCGTCAGCGCGGCGATGTAGCCGGCGTCGTCGTGGTAGCTGTTGACCGTGCGCAGTTCCGGCAGCCAGCGCCGCGTGCCCAGGCAGGCGAACAGGGCGTCGAGCGCGGCGGCGGTGGTGGAGCAGGAGTACTGCGGGAACAGCGGCAGCACCACGATGCGCCGCGCGCCTTGCGCCTCCAGCTCCGCCAGGGCGGAGCCGATGTCCGGCCCGCCGTAGCTCATCGCCAGCGCCAGCGGTACGTCGCGGCCCAGCTCCTGCGCCAGGCGCGGCCGCAGCGCGGCGGCCTGGCGCCGCGAGATCGCCAGCAGCGGCGAGCCTTCCGCAGTCCAGATCGCGGCGTAGGCGTGGGCCAGGCGGCGCGGCCGCAACGGCAGGATCAGCCCGTACAGGATCGGCAGCCACAGCAGCGGCGTCAGCTCCACCACGCGGCGGTCGGACAGGAACTGCGCCAGGTAGCGCCGGATCGCCGCTGGCGTCGGCGCGTCCGGGGTGCCCAGGTTGACCAGCAGCACGCCCGTGGCCGGCTGTTGGCGGTGCGCGCCTTGCGGAATGTTCATTGTGGGCGAATCTTATCTCCTGACGAGCCCTGCGCGCAGGCGTGCGAAGTAGTCGCGGTAGGCCTGCATGGCGCGCCCGCCGAGCAGCAGCATCAGCGGCAGGTTGACCAGGTACATGAAGCCCATGCCGACGGTGCTGAGCGCGTCGAGCTGCACCGAGGTGCGGATGAAGCCGAAGCAGGCCGCCGCCGCCGCGAAGCACCACAGCCAGCGGAACGGCCGCACCGCCGCGTCGCCGAACAGGTAGATCACCCCCTGCTCGCCGTAGTAGCCGTAGCTGATCACGGTGGACAGGGCGAACGCCCACACCGCCAGCGTGATCAGCCAGCGGCCGAAGCCCTCGTGCACGGTGTCGAAGGATTTCGCCACCAGGGTGGCGCCGCGGTAGTCGGCGAACAGGCCCGGCTCCAGCATCCGCGGCGCGGTGGCGGCCGCCACCGGCTGCCAGGCGATCTCCCGGCGGTCGTGGCGGCGCTGCACTGTGCCGTAGACCCGGCTGCGCTTGCCGCCGACGTCGGCCACCGCGAATAGCGGCGCGCCATCGCTCCAGGCGGGATCGGCCGCTGGCGGCTGGACCAGGTCGGGCGCCCATTGCCCCGGCCCGGTCTGCACGAAGGTCGGCGGCGTTTCCCAACGCGCCGCCGGAGCGCGGTTCCATACGCCGCTGCAGAGGATCACCAGGCCGGTGACGGTGCACACGAACATGGTGTCGATGAACGGCTCCAGCCCCGCCACCACGCCCTCGGTCACCGGCTCCGGCGTCTTCACCGCGGCGTGGGCGATGGGGGCGGTGCCGAGGCCGGATTCGCTGGAGAACAGCGCCCGTTTCATGCCCCACATGAAGGCGCTGCCCATCACGCCGCCGGTGAAGGCGCCGGCGGCCTGGGTGGCGGAGAACGCCGACACCACGATCAGGCGCAGCAGGTGCGGCAGTTCCTGCGCGTGCAGCAGGATCACGTACAGGCCGCAGACCACGTACACGCCGCACTTCAGCGGCACCAGCAGGCGCGTCACGCCGCCGATGCGGCGGATGCCGCCGAGCAGCACCACGCCGGCCAGCACGGCCAGGATGATGCCGCTGGCCCAGGTCGGCACACCGAAGTATTCGCGCGTGGTGTCGGCCGCGCTCCAGGTCTGGAACATGTTGCCGCCGGTGACGGCGAACAGCAGCAGCGCGCAGGCGAAGAAGCCGCCGACAAAGCGGCCGAAGCCCAGCAGGCGCGGGTAGATCCGGCCCAGGCCGTCGCGCGCCACGTACATGGTGCCGCCATGGGGATTGCCGGGCTCGGAGGTGTCGCGGTAGAGCAGCGCCAGGGTCACCTCGGTGGTCTTCAGCGCCATGCCGAGCAGGCCGACCATCCACATCCAGAACACCGCGCCGGGGCCGCCGAAGTCGACCGCGATGGCCATGCCGGCGATGGCGCCCAGGCCCACCGTGCCGGACATCGCCGTGGTCAGTGCCTGGAAGTGCGACAGTGCCCCGGCGCCGTGGCTGGTGTCGATGCCCCTGCCGGCGCACAGCGCCAGGCCGTGGGTGAGGGAGCGGTACTGGCAGAAGCCGCTCCACAAGGTGAACAGCAGGCCGATGCACAGCAGCGCCACCAGCATCGGCACCGACAGCAGCGCGGCGTTGACGGCCTCGACCGTCTGCCAGAAACCGGCGGGCATCGCCGTCCTAGTTTTGCTGCGCCAGTTCGCTGTGGCTGCGCGAATAGTTGAAATAGATCAACTGGCCGGCCACCAGCCAGACCAGGAACGCGGCCCAGGTGAACACCGACAGATTCAGGGTCAGGTAAAAGCAGGCCAGCGCGCCGACGATCGGCACCAGCGGGAACAGCGGTGTACGGAACGGCCGCTTCAGTTCCGGCCGGCTGCGGCGCAGCACGATGACGCCGAACGAGACGATGACGAAGGCGCCGAGCGTGCCGATGTTGGCCACCTCGACCAGCTTGCCGAGCGGCACGAAGCCGCCCAGGATCAGCATGACGATGCCGGACAACACGATGGAGCCGAACGGCGTCCTGGTCTTCGGGTGGATGGTGGCGAAGAACTTCGGCAGCAGGCCGTCGCGCGAAATGGCGAACAACACGCGCGACTGGCCGAAGAACATCACCAGCATCACCGTGGTGAGGCCGGCGATGGCGCCGATCGAGATCAGTCCCGCGGCGGTGTGCGCGCCGACCTGCTCCAGCGCGAAGGCCACCGGGTGCGCCACGTTCAGCGCCTTGTAGGAGACGATGCCGGTGAGCAGGCCGGAGACAATGATGTAGAGGATGGTGCACAGCGCCAGCGAGGCGAGGATGCCGATCGGCAGGTCGCGCTGGGGTTTCCTGGTCTCCTCGGCGGCGGTGGACACCGCGTCGAAGCCCAGGTAGGCGAAGAAGATGGTCGCCGCGCCGCTGGCGATGCCGCTCCAGCCGTAGCGCACTTCGCCCTGGCTGTGGAAGCCCAGCAGCATCTTGAAGTAGTCGAGCAGGCTCATGTCCCAGCTGAAGCCGTTGACGCCGCCCGGCACCACTTCCTCCGGCGGCACGAACGGCTGCCAGTTCGCCGGGTTGACGTGAAACGAGGCCACGGCGATGAAGATGGCGATGGCGGTGAGCTTCACCGCCACCATCACGCTGTTGAACTGGGCGCTGCTCTTGGCGCCGGTGGCGAGCAGCACGCCGAGCAGGGCGATGATGGTCGCCGCCGGCAGGTTGACCAGGCCACCCGGATGCGCCGCGTCCCCCGGCGCATGCAGCAGGTAGTCCGGCAGGCCGGAGCCGAAAAACTCCAACAGGCCGCTGTTGAAGTACCCCGACCAGCCCGCCGATACCGCGGCGACCGAGACCGTGTATTCCAGCACCAGCATCCAGCCGATGATCCAGGCCGGCAGCTCGCCCAGGCCGGCGTAGCCGTAGCCGTAGGCGCTGCCGGCGCCACCGACCGAGGCGGCCAGCTCGGCGTAGGACAACGCGGCGCAGGCGCAGGCGGTGCCCGCCAGCACGTAGCTGAGCACGATCGCCGGCCCCGCGTGGGTGGCGGCGGCGACGCCGGTGAGCACGAAGATGCCGGCGCCGATGATCGCACCGATACCCAGCATGGTCAGGTCGAACGCGTTCAGGCTGCGTTTCAGCCCGGTATCGGCCTCGATGTCGTGGGCAATGGCCTTGGTGCGGAACAAGCTCATGAGTCCCCCCTTGGAATTCTGGATGGTTATTGCAGGCGCGGGCCACCATCGAAGGTGCCGCCTGCCCGATGCCAGAAGTATGCCGGGGTGCCGACCCGGCCGCATAGCGCCACCCCCGGAACCTGGGTTCCGGGGGGGAAGCTACTGCCCCAGGAAGCAGCGGTCCCGGCCGGCGCGCTTGGCCCGGTAAAGGGCCTCGTCGGCGCGCTGCAGTACCTCGTCCACCGCGTCGCCGACGTTGAACACGGCGAGGCCGCAGGAGGCGGTGAGCTTGACGTCCTTGCGCTCGAAGTGGAGGCCGAGGCTGCTCAGCGACTGGCGGATGCGCTCGACCTGGTTCATCGCGTTCTGCCACTCGATGCCGCGCAGGATGGTGACGAACTCCTCGCCGCCGTAGCGGGCCACGAAATCGGTCTTGCGCAGGCTGCGCGCCAGGTGCTGGGCGAAGATGCGCAGCGCCTTGTCGCCGGCGGCGTGGCCGTAGGTGTCGTTGATCGACTTGAACGCGTCAATGTCCCACATCGCCACGCACAGCGGCACGCCGGAGGCCTTCCAGTGCAGGTATTCCTCGTTCATGCGCTGGTGGAAGGCGAGCCGGTTGGGGATGCCGGTCAGCATGTCGGTGGAGGCCTTGACCTGCTCGCGGTACACCGACTCCTGCAGCGCCTCCGCCTCGTGCTCCAGCTCGTCGACGCGCGACTTCATCAGGTCGACGCGGTCCTTGTACTCGCTCAGGCGCGACATCTCGCGCTGGCGGAAGCCGTGCAGGTGCTCGCTGATCAGGTCGATGCGCGACAGCACGTGCTCCTGCACCTGGCTCAGGTCCACCGCGGTGCGGATGCTGGCGTCGATGGCGTCGACCTCCGCCTGCAGGCGCCGGTCCAGATCGGCGCCGTCCTCGCTCGCCGCGTCGCGCGAGGCCGTTTCCTCGGTGAGCAGGCGCGCGATCTGGTCCAGCCCGGCGGTGACGTTCTGCAGGATCGCCGCCATGCGAATCTGCTCGCGCTGCATGCCGGCAAGCTGCTGGTTGATCAGGGCCACGATGCGGCCCGCCGCCTGCATGATCTCCATCTCGGAGCGGCTGCCGGAGATCTCCGCCTTGGCACCGGTGAGCTGGCTCAGCAGGTGCGGCGAGATCTCGATGCGGTCGAGCAGGTATTCGAACACCCGGCGGTAGGACCCATCGGTCACGGCGTCGGGCGCAACCGGGCTGGCCGTGGCCTCCAGCTCCGACGGCATCACCTCGTTGGCGTGGCCCACCGCATCGGTCAGGTTGATCAGCAGGTGCTCCAGCTCGCCTTCGGCGCTGGGACGATGCATGGCCCGCTCGATCTCGTGGAGCTGCTCGTCGAAAAGCGGATCCTTGGAGGCCGCGGCCGAGCACAGTCGCGTAATGATGCGCCGCAACAAGAGGCGTTCATTGAAGCGCACCTGCGGTGCGGCAGGGTCAGAAAGCTCGCGGCCGCTCGGCGGCCGCGTTACGGGTTCAGTCATCTAGCCAGTTCCGGATCAAGCAGGCATACCCCCGGGACATAGGGTATCCCGGCTCGGATAGCGGCGGACTGCCCCGATTTCTTGAGCGTCTGTCAGCTTATTGCCCCCTTTCGCACATCTTATTGGCAGGAGGGCCTATGCGCTGCTGGTAAATACTTCCCATGTTCGCGCGGTCGGCACCATCTATAAATGTTAAAAGGGCGAGGGAATGCGCACAACTGCGGTTGTTGAAGTGAGCCAGGAGCGGAAAGGACCGGCCGTCCCCGGCGGCGTCCGCCCGGCCGCCACCCCGGCGCTGACGGCGGTCGAGTCGCGCCCGCCCCAGCGCGTCCTGATCATCGACGCCGACGACGCCGTGTGCCTGGCGATCACCGACCACCTGCGGGCGGCCGGGATCGAGGATGTGCTGACGGTCGGCGACGGCGCCCAGGCGGTGCGGCTGCTCAACGAGAGCGCGCCCTACACCCTGATCATCTCCGACCTGCTGGTGCCGCGGGTCGACGGCATCCAGCTGATGCGGCTGATCGCGGCGCGGCAGACCGAGGCGGCGGTACTGTTCATCAGCTCGGCCGAGCGCAAGCTGCTGTCCTCGGCCGAGGACCTGGCCCGCACCCGCGGCCTGCGCGTGCTCAGCTCCCTGCAGAAACCGTTGTCGCCTGAGGCCCTGCAAAGCTCGCTGGCCGAGCTGGAGGGGGCGGCGATGCGGCCCTCGGCCCGGGCGGCGGCGCCGATGCCCACCGCGGCGGACCTGCGCCGCGCCATCGAGCGCGACGAGATCCGCGTCTACGCCCAGCCCCAGCTCGACGCCCGTGACGGCCAGCTGCACGGGGTGGAGACCCTGGCGCGGTGGTACAGCTCCGGCTATGGCGTGATCTCGCCCGGCTATTTCGTGCCCCTGGCGGAGAAGAGCGGCCTGATCGACGAGCTGACCGAGCTGATGCTGCGCAAGTCCTTCGCCGTGTGCGGTGCCTGGCGCCGCTCCGGCCTGATCACCCGCATGTCGGTCAACGCCCCGATCTCCTCGATGTGCCGCCTCAACCTGCCCGACACCATTGCGGCGCTGGCCGAGCGCAACGCGCTCGACGTCTGCCAGCTCACCCTGGAAATCACCGAGAGCGGCTTCATGCAGGACCCGGTGCGCTCGCTGGACGTGCTGACGCGGCTGCGGCTGCGCGGCATCGGCCTCGCCATCGACGACTTCGGCTGCGGCTATTCGACCCTGCAGCAGCTCAAGCGCATGCCGTTCAACGAGCTGAAGATCGATTGCTCCTTCGTCATGTCGATGTTCCGCGACCGCGAGTCGCGCAGCATCGTCCGCTCCAGCCTGGATCTGGCGCACGAGCTTGGCCTGCAGACCGTGGCCGAGGGCGTGGAAACCCGCGAGCACTGGGGCGCGCTGACCGAAATGGGCTGCGACGTGGTACAGGGCTATCACATCGCGCGGCCCTTCCCGGCGGAGCAGCTGCCGAGCTGGTCGCGCCGGCAGGCGCAGGCGGGCGGTACCGCGACCGCCGCCTGAAGTATCCGCCGCCGGCCCCAGGGACCCCCTGAACCGGCATAATTGCGGCCTCGCTAAGAGCCCTGGTCGAGGCAGCCATGATCGTGCGCGTGATGCGGAAGGGCGGGCGCTGCGTCCTGCTGCCGGCGGCCCTGGCCTGCGCCGGGCCGGCCGGCGCGCAGGGGTGGGGCGGCTCCCTCGGCGTGTCCAGCGACAACGTCTACCGCGGCCAGACGCAGAGCCACAACGAGCCGTCCGGCCAGGCCGACCTGCACTACTACGGCCGCTCCGGCTGGTTCGCCGGGTTGTCAGCGTCCAGCATCAAGCGCAGCCCCTACGATTCGACCAGCGCGGAGTTCGAACCCTACCTGGGCTGGCAATGGCAGCTGACCGACCCGTGGAGTGCCCGGGTCGCCGCGGTACACCACGACTATCCCTGGAACAACCCGGGCCGTCGCTACAACTACGACGAACTGACCGGTACCGTCGGCTATGCCGACCGCGCCTTCCTGACCGTGGCGGCCTCGCCGGACGTCTCGATCGACGGCCCCTACGCCAGCGCCACCGGGCGCGCCGCGCTGGTGTACGAGCTGGCCCTGCACCAGCCCCTGCAGCACGCGCTTTCGGTCAACGCCGGCGTCGGTTACTACGACCTGCGCTGGGCGGCCGGCACCGGCTACGTCTACTGGAATGCCGGCCTGGGCTGGGACCTGGGGCGGGTCCAGCTCGACCTGTCGTACCTGGGCACCGACGGCGTGGCCCGCCACCTGTTCTACAGCGGCGTGGCCGTCAACCGCCTGGTGGCGACCGCCCTATGGCACTTCTGAGCGCCCCGTCACCGGTTTGCAACCTTTTGCCGTCTCCGCAGCACTCACCGACAGGAGCGACAACCCGTTCGTGAAATCTGGTGCCATGCGTGCGACAGCCGTGAGTCAAAAGGAGGGAAGGGTGGCCGACAACAGCCGTGAGCTGCTGCTGCTGGGCCTGACGGCCCAGGGCGACCGGCCGTCCTTCGAGACCCTCTACCGCAGCTACCATCCGCGGCTGTCGCGCTTCCTGTCGCGGCTGACCCAGCGCCAGGACCTGGTCGAAGAGGTGGTGAACGATACCTTTTGGGTAGTGTGGCAGAAGGCCGGGGAGTTCCGCGGCACCTCGCTGGTGTCGACCTGGATCATGGGCATCGCCTACCGCTGCACGCTGAAGTCGCTGCGCCGTTCCGGGAGCGCCCTGTCGGAGCCGCTTGCCGACTACGAGGACCCGGCGGCGTCCGCGTTGCAGATCGAGCACGAGCTGCGCGACTGGATCGGCAAGGGCATGCGCCACTTGCCGCTGGAGCAGCGCACCACTCTCGAGCTGGCGTATTTCCTCGGCCACTCCTGCGAGGAGATCGCCGGGATCTTGGATTGCTCCGTAGGTACGGTGAAGGCGCGCATGTTCCACGCGCGGGTCAAGCTGCGCAACCTGCTGCCTTCGCTCGGCGGTATCAAGGAAAGGGACCGGTATGAACCACTCGGATGAGATTGTTTCCAGCCACCGCACGACGTGGGAGCTGATCCCCTGGGTGGTGAACGGCCGCGCGTCCGCCGAGGAACGGCGGATCGTGGAGCAGCACCTGGCGGAATGCGGAGACTGCCGCGACGAGCTCGCCTTCCAGACGCGCCTGAGCAGCGCCATCGGCGCCGAGACCCAGCCGGTCGCCGACCCGGAGCCGGCGCTGCAGCGGCTGTGGCAGCGCATCGACGGCGTCGAGGTCGAGGCGCCGCCGCGTCGCCGCGTCGCCGGCCTGCCGCTGGCGCGGGGACTGCTGATGGCCGTGGTGGTGGAGGCGGTGGGCATCGCCCTGCTGGGCGGCGCGCTGTGGAACCGCACGGCGCCGCAGGGCGGGGGGCCCTACGTCACCTACAGCGAAAAGGCACCCGTGGTGCCGGGCGCCACCATTCACGCGGTCCTCGCCCCCGATCTCAAGCTGAGCGAGCTGCAGTCGCTGTTGCAGCAGTCGGGGCTGCAGATCGTCGGCGGCCCGGGCGATTCCGGCGTTTACTCGCTGGCGCCGCTGTCCGCGTCGGCGGTTGCCTCCGCCGCGACGACCCAGGCCCAGCTGGAGCGCCTGCGGGCAAACCCGGCGGTGCGCCTGGCGGAGCCGATCGAGACGGCGCCGCGACGGGGCTCGTGATGCGGCTTTGCGCGGCGCTGCTGGCGGCGGGCCTGGCGGCCTGCTCCGGCGTGCCCGCGCGCGTGGTGGACTCGGCGCCCACGCGGCAGGACCCCGGCCGCCTGATCCTGCTCACCGTGGCCAATCCGCCGGAGATACTGGCGCTGCGTGCGGGCTCGACGCTGCGCGGCTATGACATCTCTCCGGCCTACCGCCAGAGCGGCAGCGCCCAGGCGCTGCTGGACGGCATCGAAAGCGACTACGGCCTGCGCGAGGTGGCGGCCTGGCCGATTGCGCCGCTGCAGGTGCACTGCGTGGTGTTGCAAATCCCGGCCGGCGCCTCGCGCCAGGCGTTGCTCGAGCGGCTGGCGCGCGACGCGCGCGTGAGCCTGGCGCAGCCGCTGCAGTCCTTCGCCACCCTGGCGGGCGATTACAACGATCCTTACTTCGGCTTGCAGCGCGGCTTCGCGCAGATCGACGCCGGCGGCGCCCAGCAGTGGTCGCGCGGCGAGGGCGTGCGGGTGGCGGTGATCGACACCGGCGTCGACGGCGGCCATCCCGACCTGCAGGGGCGCATCGAGGCGCAACGCAACTTCGTCGATGACGATCCGCGCCAGTTCGGCGCCGACCGCCACGGCACCGAGGTGGCCGGCATCATCGCCGCCGACGCCAACAACCGCGAAGGCATCGTCGGCGTGGCGCCGGGCGTGCATATCCTCGCGCTCAAGGCCTGCTGGCAGGTGCAGGCGCGCGCCGATGCCGCCCAGTGCAATTCGTTCACCCTGGCGCAGGCGCTGACCATTGCGATCGAGTCCGGCGTCCGCGTCATCAACCTGAGCCTCGGCGGGCCGCCCGATCCGCTGCTCACGCAGCTGGTGGAATATGCCTTGCGGCGCGGCGCGGTGGTGGTCGGCGCCGTGCCGCCCGACGGTCGCACCGACGGCTTTCCCGTCGGCATCGCGGGCGTCATCGCGGTCGATACGCCCGAACACGTTGCATCCGGCGGCGCGGTTCTGCGCGCGCCCGGGCACGAGGTGCTCACGCTCACGCCGGGCGGCCACTACGATTTCGTCTCCGGCTCCTCGCTCGCCGCGGCGCACGTGAGCGGCGCGGTGGCGCTGCTGCTCGCGACCGATGCGCGGCTCGACGGCACCGCCGCTTACGGCCTGCTCAAGCGCACCAGCGAGGGCGGCTCCGGCGCCGACAGCATCAACGTGTGCGCGGCGCTCGCGGTGCTGCGCAGCGGCGGCGACTGCGGCGCGGTGCCGGCGTTTCCCTCGATGCCGGCGGGCTCTTCGACGCCGCGCTGAATCGCCTCGTCTCTTCCGCGCGCAAGATAGCCGCTTTCGACTCAACCGATCTCCGCAGGTGTGGCACTCACGCTGGCAGGACGTGAATGCACACCCCTTCAAGGAGACACGTGATGAGATCGCATTGTGGCTTGGCGAAAGAACTGGTTCTGGGTGCTGCGGTCGTCTGCGGCCTGGCGGCTTGCAGCGGCGGCGGCATGTCCGATCCCATCAGTAGCAGCAATAGCTTGAGCGGCGGCAACAGCAGCGGTGGCAGCAGTAGCAGTAGCAGCAGCGGCGGCGGAACCGCCGCCGGCGCCTTCGCCGTCACCAACCTGGTCTCCGACGGCGCGGCCGGGTTTCCCGCCGCGCACCAGGACATGACCCATCTGGTCAATCCCTGGGGCATCGCCTTCGAACCCAACGGCGTGGTGTGGACCGCCAACAACGGCACCCAGACGTCGACGCTCTACGACGGCACCGGTACCGCGCAGGGCCTGGTCGTCAACCTGCTCAACACCAGCAATGGCCAGTTCGATCCCACCGGCGTGGTCTACAACGGCAGCGCCGACTTCATCGTCAGCCAGGGCGCGGCGTCCGGCGCGGCCGAGTTCATCTACGACGGCGAGGGCGGCGCGCTCGCGGGCTGGTCGTTCTCCACCGGCAGTACCGCCGTGACCGTGTACGACGACGGCGCCGGCAAGGCCGTCTACAAGGGCCTGGCGATCGCCAACACCGCCGGCGGCAACCGCCTCTACGCCGCCGACTTCCATAACAACAAGATCGATGTGTTCGACCGCGCCTTCAACAAGATCGCCGTCAGCGGCGGCTTCAAGGACGCCACGTTGCCGGCGGGCTACGCGCCGTTCAACATCCAGGCGCTCGGCGGCATGCTCTACGTCACCTACGCCGAGCAGATGGCGCCCGCCAACCACGACGAGGTGGACGGCGCCGGCCTCGGCCTGGTCGATGTCTACGACTACGAAGGCAACCTGCAGCAACACCTGGTTCCCGTCGGCGGCGCCCTCAACGCGCCGTGGGGCCTGGCGCTGGCGCCGGCCGGGTTCGGCTCCGTCGGCGGCGACCTGCTGGTCGGCAACTTCGGCGACGGCAGGATCAATGTTTACAACCCGTCCAGCGGCAGCTTCGTCGGCATGCTCGCCGGCACCAACGGCAATCCCGTTGCCATCCCGGGCCTGTGGGGCATCTCGTTCGCCAACGGCGGCAATACCCTGTTCTTCGCCGCCGGCATCAACGACGAGGCCGACGGTCTCTACGGACGCATCGACGTGTCCGCAGTCGCGTCCGGCGGCAGCAGTTCCAGCTCGGGCGGCGGCGGCTCCAGCAGTTCGAGCGGCGGCGGTTCCAGCGGCGGATACATGTACTGATCACGCGCCGTATCCATTCACGGGCCCAGCCCCGGCAGCCGGAGCCGGGCCCGAACCACCCGTTCGCTGTTTGCGATTCAGCAGGAGGGTAAGCCCATGCTGCGATTTCCAGCATTGATTCTCTGCACCAGCTTGTTTTGTTCCACGCCGGCGGGCGCCGCGGGGATGGCGCAGCCCGGTGATCAGACCGTCCGCGAGGTCTGCTCCGGCTGCCACGGCAGCGGCCTGCTCGGCGCGCCGCAGATCGGCAACGGCGCCGCCTGGTCGGCGCGGCTCAAGGCCGCGGGTTCGGTCGACGGCCTGCTCGCCTCGGCCGAGAACGGCAAGAACAACATGCCGCCGCGCGGCGGCGTACCCGATCTGAGCGACGCCGAATTGCGCGCGGCGATCGAATTCATGCTCGCCAGCAGCGGCATTCATTGAAAGGAGCAACTGTGTCGTACACCAATATCCGGACGATTCCGCGCGCCGCCGCGCTGTTGCTGGCCGGCTGGCTACTGAGTCCCACGGCCCTGGCCGTGCCCAGCTACGCCCAGCAGACCGGGCTGCCCTGCACCAGTTGCCACACCATCGCTTTCGGCCCGGGCCTGACGCCGTTCGGGCAGGACTTCAAGCTCAACGGCTACGTCTGGAACGGCGGCAAGTCGGACCTGCCGCCGGTGGCTGCCATGGTCATCTCCTCCTTCACCCACACGGAAGCGGCGCAGGACGGCGGCGCTGCGCCGCACTTCAGCCCCAACGACAACGGCGCGGTGGACCAGACCAGCCTGTTCTACGCCGGCAGGATCCTCGAGCACCTGGGCGCTTTCGCGCAGTTCACCTACGACGGCGTGGCACAGCGCCTGCACTGGGACAACCTCGACCTGCGCTATGCCGACAAGGGCAAGCTCGGCGGCACCGAGCTGGTGTGGGGCGCCACGCTCAACAACAACCCCACCGTGCAGGACCTGTGGAACACCACGCCGGCCTGGAGCTACCCCTATGTTTCGTCTGCGCTCGCGCCGACTCCCGCCGCCGCACCTCTGATCGAAGGCTCGCTGGCGCAAGAGGTGTATGGCCTCACCGCCTACACCATGATCGCAAACCACTACTACATCGAAGGCGGCGCTTACCGCAGCCTGCCCGACCGCGCGCTCAGCGTACTGGGCGTCGGTGCCGGCTCCGTCAACCGCTTCCACGGCGTGGCGCCGTACTGGCGGCTCGCCTATCGCTTCAAGCAAGGGCCGTCCTATGGCTCGATCGGCGCCTTCGGCATCGACGTGCACCAGTATCCAGGCAGCGACCCCAGCGCCGGCACCGACCGCTACGCCGATCTCGGCTTCGACGCGGTCTACGGTTACACGCGCGGCCGCCATGGCTTCCTGCTGCAGGCCACGCAGGTACACGAGGTGCAGAAGCTGCCCGCCTCGCTGGCCACGGGCGTCGTCGGCCAGGGTTCGAACGAGCTCAACAGCACGCGCATCAACGCGCAATACACCTGGTCGCAGACCTACGCCTTCAGCGCCGCGCTGTTCCGCGTCTATGGCGGCAGCGACCCCACGCTCTACGCGCCCGGCGCCATCTCCGGCAGCGCCAGCGGCAGCCCGGACAGCCGCGGCTACATCACGCAGGTGGAATACGTACCCTTCGGCAAGGCCCGCTCCTGGCTGCGGCCCTGGGTCAACCTGCGGCTGGGACTGCAGTACGTCTACTACACCGAGTTCAACGGCGGCGGCGCCAACTACGACGGCTCCGGCCGCTCCGCGCACGACAACAACACGCTGTACCTGTTCGCCTGGCTGGCGATCTGAGCAACTGCATGCCCGCGGCTCAGCCTGCAGCCGCGCGCGCGGACGGCCACAGCCGCTCGATCTTCAGCACGCGCTCGCAGTCGCGTTCCTCCTGCAGGTCCTTCAGGCGGCCCTGCAGCAGGTCCTCGATCACGATCAGCCCGAGCACCCGGGTCGTATCCTCGCGCGCGACCACCGGCAGCGAGGATACGCGGCGGTCGGCCATGCGGTTGGCCACCTCGCGCAGGGTCTCGTCCGGGTAGGCCAGCACCGCCTCCGTCACGGCGATGTCGTGCACACTGCGGTCCGCCGGGGCGCCGGCGCCCATCAGCGCCGCATCCAGCAGCGCACGCCGCGTCACCACGCCCAGCAGCCGGCCGGCGCCGTCCACCACCGCGTACAGGCGCTGGCGCTTGAGCCCGAGCGGGTCGTCCGCCGCGGCGGCGCCGGCGCGCTGCGCCAGCCGCTGCTCCGCGCCGAGCGCGGTGTAGTCGCGGTGCATCACCTCGGACACGAACAGCACCTCCAGCGGGTCGACCGAGTATTCGCGGCTCAGGTGCACGCCGCGCCGCGCCACCTTCTCGGTCAGCACCGAGCGGCGCAGGGTCAGCACCGACACGCCGTAGGCCGCGGTGGCGGCCACCGCCAGCGGCAGCAGGGCGCCGTAGTCGTGCGTCAGCTCGAGCGAGAAGATCACCCCGGTCAGCGGCGAGCGCATCACGCCGCCGACCACCGCCGCCAGGCCCAGCAGCGCCCAGAACCCCGGCGCCACCGCCGGGAACACCTGCGCCTCCAGGGCGCCCAGCGCCGCGCCGATCATGAAGGTCGGCGCCAGCACGCCGCCGGAGGTGCCCGAGCCGAGCGAAAGGGACCAGATCAGCGTCTTCACCACCAGGATGCCGACGACCAGGGACAGCGCCGCGCGGCCCTGGATCAGCTCGGCGATGACGTCGTAGCCCACGCCGAGCGCGCGCGGCTCCACCAGCCCGCCGACGCCGATGATCAGCCCGCCGATGGCCGGCCACCACATCCAGTGCAGCGGCAGCCGCTTGAACTGGTCCTCCGAGAAATAGACGAGCTGGGTGGCGACGATCGCCAGCCCGCCGGCCAGGATGCCGGACAGCAGGCAGCAGGCAAGTGTGCCGGGGCCCAGGTGCAGGGCGACGTCGGGCACCGGGAACACCGCGGCCGTCCCCATAAGGTAGCCGCGGCACACGGTGGCGACGATCACGGCGGCGGCCACCGGCAGGAAGCTGCGCGGCCGCCACTCGAACAGCAGCAGCTCCACCGCCAGCAGGATCGAGGCCAGCGGCGCGTTGAAAGTGGCGGCCATGCCGCCCGCCGCGCCCGCCACCAGCAGCGTCTTGCGCTCGTCGGCGGTGACGTGCAGGAGCTGGCCGATGAGCGAGCCGAAGGCGCCGCCGGTCATGATCACCGGCCCTTCCGCGCCGAAAGGACCGCCGGTGCCGATGGTGACCGCCGCCGACACCGGCTTGAGCAGCGCCACCCGCGGCGACACCCGGCTGCCCTTGCGCAGGATGGCGTCGATCGCCTCCGGCATGCCGTGGCCGCGGATCGCCTCCGAGCCGTAGCGCGCCATCAGGCCCACCACCAGCCCGCCCGCCACTGGCGCCAGCAGGATCAGCCAGGCGCTGTGCGCTGTCCCGCCCGGCGCCACCAGCGCGGTGGACCAGCGCTGGTAGAACACCAGGTTGGTGATCAGCCCGATCAGGAGCTGCAGCGCCTGCGCCAGCGCGGCGCTGAGCGCGCCCACGCCCAGGGCCAGGGCGCACACCAGCAACACGCGGGGCGAAGTGGAGAAGTCGCCCAGGCGGGTGAGCGCGCGGGGATGATCGTCGGACGTGGACATGGATCGGCAGGCGTCGAAACGGAGGGCGAAACCTAGCATACTCAGTACCATGTAACGACCAGCGGCTTCCGGGCCGGTAGGCCCCCGGCAGTCGCCGGCCCGCTTCCCCCTCTTGAATTCCGCCCGTCCGTCCTCAAGAATTAGCAGCCTCCGCTGGGGAGTGCTAACAGGGCTTGCGCGCCTGTTGCGGTATCCCAGGGAAAATCACTGTGAAGTCAATCCCTTAGAGGAGTTTCAACTATGAAGCTGCGTCCTTTGCACGATCGCGTGATCGTGAAGCGCCTGGAAGAAGAGAGGAAATCGGCCGGCGGCATCATCATCCCGGATCAGGCTGCGGAAAAGCCGCTCAAGGCCGAAGTGGTCGCGGTCGGCCCCGGCAAGATCACCGACGACGGCAAGCTGCAGGCCCCCGACGTCAAGAAGGGCGACACTGTCCTGATCGGCAAGTACTCCGGCACCGAGGTCAAGGTCGACGGCGAGGACCTGGTGGTCCTGCGCGAAGACGACATCATGGCCGTCTTTACGAAGTAAGCGTCCCCCAACCGAATTCGAGAGGAAAGCAACATGGCAGCTAAAGAAGTCAAATTCGCCGACGACGCCCGCAGCCGCATGGCCGCCGGCGTGAACATCCTGGCGAACGCCGTCAAGGTCACCCTCGGCCCGAAGGGCCGCAACGTCGTGCTCGACAAGTCGTTCGGCGCCCCCACCGTCACCAAGGACGGCGTCTCCGTGGCCAAGGAGATCGAGCTGAAGGACAAGTTCGAGAACATGGGCGCGCAGCTGGTGAAGGAAGTCGCCTCCAAGACCTCCGACGCCGCCGGCGACGGCACCACCACCGCCACCGTGCTGGCCCAGGCCATCCTGGCCGAAGGCCTGAAGTCGGTCGCCGCGGGCGTGGACCCGATGGACATCAAGCGCGGCATCGACAAGGCGGTCGAGGCCATCACCGCCGAGGTCAAGAAGATCTCCGTGCCGTGCAAGGACCGTAAGGCCATCGCCCAGGTCGGCACCGTGTCGGCCAACAGCGACGAGGCGATCGGCGAGATCATCGCCAACGCGATGGACAAGGTCGGCAAGGAAGGCGTCATCACCGTCGAGGACGGTTCCGGCCTGGAGAACGAGCTGGACGTGGTCGAGGGCATGCAGTTCGACCGCGGCTACCTGTCGCCGTACTTCATCAACAACGCGCAGAGCCAGCAGGTCGAGCTGGAAAACCCGCTGATCCTCATCAACGAGAAGAAGATCTCCAACATCCGCGAGCTGCTGCCGGTGCTGGAAGGCGTGGCCAAGCAGGGCCGCCAGCTGCTGATCATCTCCGAGGACGTGGAAGGCGAGGCGCTGGCCACCCTGGTGGTCAACAACCTGCGTGGCATCCTCAAGGTCGCGGCCGTCAAGGCTCCGGGCTTCGGCGACCGCCGCAAGGAAATGCTGAAGGACATCGCCATCCTGACCGGCGGCCAGGTCATCGCCGAGGAACTCGGCCTGACCCTCGAGAAGGCCACCGCCAACGACCTGGGCACCGCCAAGAAGATCCAGATCACCAAGGAAAACACCACCGTCATCGACGGCGCCGGCTCCAAGAAGGACATCGAGGCCCGCGTCAAGGAAATCCGCAAGCAGCGCGATGACGCCACCAGCGACTACGACCGCGAGAAGCTCGACGAGCGCATCGCCAAGCTCGCCGGCGGTGTGGCCGTGATCAAGGTCGGTGCCGCCACCGAAGTGGCGATGAAGGAGAAGAAGGCCCGCGTCGAGGACGCCCTGCACGCCACCCGTGCGGCGGTCGAGGAAGGCATCGTCCCGGGCGGCGGCGTGGCCCTGGTGCGTGCGGCCAAGAGCCTGGACAAGCTGAAGGGCGCCAACGACGACCAGACCGTCGGCATCCGCATCCTGCAGCGCGCCATCCAGGAGCCCCTGCGCCAGATCGTGAAGAACGCCGGCGAGGAGCCGTCCGTGGTCCTCAACAAGGTCGCGGAAGGCAAGGACGCGTTCGGTTACAACGCGGCCAACGGCACCTATGGCGACCTGCTGGAGCTGGGCATCATCGACCCGGCCAAGGTCACCCGCCTGGCGCTGCAGAACGCGGCCTCCGTGGCCGGCCTGCTGCTCACCACCGAAGCGATGGTGGCCGAGCTGCCGAAGAAGGAAGAAGGCGGCGGCATGCCCGCCGGCGGCGGCATGGGCGGCATGGGCGGCGACTTCTAAGCAGCGCTTCCCACGCAGCAACGTAGTACCGCAAGGCCCCGGCAACGGGGCCTTGTTTTTTTGTCACGCCGCCGTCGGTTTGTTTCATTTATGATCGGCCGGCATAACGATATTCCGCCAAACAGGAGCTTGCCATGATCGGTTACGTCACGCTGGGGACCAACAACCTGGAGCGCGCCGCCGCGTTCTACGACGCGCTGCTGGGCGAGATGGGCGCCAAGCGCATGATGGACTACCCCACCTTCATCATGTGGGCCACCAAGCCGGGCGCCGCCGGCCTGTGCGCGATCAAGCCGCATGACGGCAAGCCGGCCACGGTGGGCAACGGCGTGATGGTGGCGCTGATGGCGGGCAGCAAGGAGCAGGTGGACGCGCTGTACAACAAGGCGATCCAGCTCGGCGGCACCGACGAGGGCAAGCCGGGCCCGCGCGGCGACGGTTTCTACGCCGCGTACTTCCGTGACCTTGACGGCAACAAGCTGAACTTTTTCTTCATGGGGTGAGGTTCCGAACGCTCGGCCGTTGATTAATTTTTCGTCATTCCCGCGAAGGCGGGAATCCATTTTTCGTTTGCACGAAGCCTGAAGCAGAACTGGGTCCCCGCCTTCGCGGGGACGACAGGGCGAGCAGGGCTGCACTCACGCCGCGAACCGCAGCGGGTTGTAAGGCGCCGGGTCGAGGCTCGGCGCCCGCCCGGTCAGCAGCTCGGTCACCATCTGCGCGGTGACCGCCGACAGGCTCACCCCCAGCATGCCGTGCCCGGTGGCCAGCCACAGGTTCTGCAGGCGCGGGGCGCGGCCGATGATCGGCAGGTCGTCGTAGGTCATCGGCCGCCAGCCGTACCACTGCTCCTCCTCGCGCGGGCCTTCCGGCTCCTCCAGGTATTCGGCGGCGCCGCGCCGCAGGGCCTGCAGCCGCGTCGGATTGAGCGTGTCGTCGTAGCCGGAGAACTCCATCGTACTGCCCAGCCGGTAGCCGCTGCCCCAGGCGGTGACGCACACACCGCGCTCCTTCAGCACCAGCGGCACCGACGGCGCGCGCTGCGGGCGGGCGTAGGTGATGCTGTAGCCCTTGCCGGGCTGGATCGGCAGCTTGAGCCCGAGCTGCCGGCCGAGCTGCGGCGACCAGGCGCCGAGCGCGAACACCACCTCGCCGGCCTCGAACTCGCCCTTGGCCGTCACCGTGCCGGCCAGGCGCTCGCCGTCGACGCGGAAGCCCTGCACCGCGGTGTGCTCCTCGATGCGGCCGCCGCCGGCCAGCACCGCCCGCCGCAGTTCGGCCACGTAGCGGTCCGGCCGCAGGCGGGCGTCGCCCGGGTGCCAGTGGCCGCCGGCCATGCCGGGCTTCAGCGCCGGCTCCTTCGCCTGTACGGCGGCGCCGTCGAGCCGCTGCGCCGGCACGCCGACCTCGCGCAGCATGTCGTATTCCGCCTGCGCCCGCTCGAAGGCCCGCGCCTCGCGCCAGACGTAGAGCATGCCGCTGTCGGCGAACTCGCAGTCGAGCTTCTCCTCGCGCACCAGCGCGCCGAGCAGCTCGCGCGAGCGCAGCAGCAGCGCGGTCTTGACGTGCGCGGTGCGGCGGAAGTCGCGCGCGTTGCACAGGCGCGAGAAGTTCAGCATCCAGGTGAACAGCTCGGGATCGAGCGAGGGGCGCACGTAGAACGGCGCGTCGTCCTGCAGCATCCAGCGCAGCGCCTTGCCGATCGTGCCGGGTGCGTGCAGGGGCAGGTGGCTGGGGGTGATGGTGCCGCAGTTGCCGTGCGAGCTGCCGTGGCCGACCACGCCCTTGTCCAGCACGGTGACCTGGCGTCCCGCCCGCAGCAGGGACAGGGCGCAGCACAGGCCGATGACGCCGCCGCCGAGCACCAGTACATCGGTCTTGGTGGTGTCCATCCGCGTATTGTCGCATCGTGGACGATCCGGCGGGCGCCACGAAAAGGCGGGGGTGGGGGCCGCAACCGCGTGCGCGTCTAATGCAGCGGAACGCACCGGGGGAACCAGGTCTTGATCAAGAACAGCTGCCTGCGTGCCGTATTGGCCAGGCGCCGCAACGGTATCGGCTGGACCTTGCTCAGGCTGGCCTTCGTGTCCGCGCTGGTCGGCGGCGGGTTCGTCGGCGAATGCATCGCCGCCGGCAGGTTCCAGGTCGAAGAAGCCACCATCGACGACATCCAGAGCGCGATCAAGTCCGGCCGCACCACCTGCAAGGACGTGGTGCAGGCCTACATCGACCGGGCCAGGGCGTACAACGGCGTGTGCACCAGCCTGGTTACGCCGGACGGCGCCCGCATCAAGCAGGAGAAGGGTTACGTCCGTGCCGGTTCGCCGCTGGTGTTTCCCACCCGCACGGTGAAGGCTGCCACCATCTTTCCGGATCTCGACCAGTACAAGGGCCTGCCGCTCGACTACGGCCGCATGGAGCGCACCGTGTCCGACCCCGGCGTGTTCGCGCAGATGGGCATGCGCGTGGGCATCCCCGAGGCGGGCCAGCTCAATGCGCTGGAAACCCTGAACATCCGCGGCGAGCGCTCGGTGACCTGCAAAGGCAAGTTCGACGCGCCGCCGTCGAGTGGGCCGTTGCCGCCGGACGCGCCGCCGGGCTGCGAGAAATTCCGCCAGCAGCCGGACGCGCTGGAGCGCGCCGCCGAGCTCGACGCACAGTACGGCTCCCATCCCGATCTGGCGGCGATGCCCATGTACTGCGTCACCGTGGCGTTCAAGGATCCCTACGACACCAAGGACATGCGCACCACGGCGAACAACGACGTCAACTTCGCCATGGATGCGCCGCCGAACGATTCGACGGTGGTGGCCGAGCTGCGCGCCAAGGGCGCCATCGTCTACGCCAAGTCGGTGGCGCACGAGTTCAACGGCGGCCCCGGCAACCCGGGCGGCGCCTCCAAGCCGCGCACGCACCAGGTGCAGGGCGGCCAGGCCATGAACTCCTGGAGCGGCCAGGCCTGCAATCCCTACGACACCGAGCGCGTGCCGCGCGGCTCCAGCGGCGGCTCCGGGGTGGCGGTGTCGGCCAACCTGGTCACCGTCGGCATCTGCGAACAGTCCGGCGCTTCCTGCCAGGGGCCGGCCTCGCGCAACGGCATCGCCATGCTGCTCACCACCAAGGGCCTCACGCCGGACAGCGGCGGCATCGGCTACCAGTGGTTCAACGACCGCGCCGGCATCCACGCCCGTACGCTGGGCGACGCCGCCAAGGTGCTCGACGCGCTGAAGGACCCGGCGACCGGCTACTACGACTCGAAGGACCCGTTCACCGCGCTGCCGAAGACGCTGGTGCCCGACCGGCCATACGCCGGCTTCGCCTTCACCGACGACATGCTTAAGCAGGACCCCAAGCCGCTCAAGGGCCTGCGCATCGCCATCGTGCGCGAGCACATGGTCAAGACGACGAAGAACCACGAGGCGATCAGCGACCAGATCGACCGCGAGATCAAGGCCGTGCTGCGCGACCGGCTCGGCGCCGAGCTGGTGGAGACGGTGACGCCGGACTACCCCGACGATCCGGACGTGCCCAACCTGCGCTACTCCTTCTCCGACGCCCTGGCCGAGCTGCTGCCGCGCTTCATGCCGGAGGTGTTCACCCGCCGCAACAAGAAGGGCGAGTTGGCCTACGCCGTGGCCGGCTACGACGTCACCTCCTACGACTACCTGCTCAAGCTGAGCCGGCACCTGGCGCCGCTGACGCCGGCGGTCAACATCACCAACTTCGGCAACTTCGGCGCGGCGCCGTGCAGCACCTCGCTGTGCAGCGACTTCGCCTTCGACGTCGATCGTTACCTGAAGGATCGCGGCGACGCCCGTATCACCGACTGGGCGGCCTGGACGGCGAACGCCAAGTTCCGCGAGGATTCATCGCGCGCCGGTGCCGAGAACTGGGCGAACTTCAAGGGCCACGAGGAAGAGGGCAAGGCCGACAGCCTCACGCGCAGCTACGTCGCCCGCATGGCGCTGCTCAAGGTCATGCGCGAAAACCACATCGACGTGTTCGTGCATCCCGAGAACACCGTGCCCACGCCGAAGATCCAGGGTCCCAACATCGGCAGCATCAGCCTCGACGGCATCACGCCGTTCTTCCAGATTCCGCGCGTGGTGGTGCCGGCCGGCATGAACGACGTCGTGTACGAGCCGCAATACGCGCTCAACGCGGACAAGACCGACTACATCCCGGCGCTGCCGCCGGATACGCCGAAGGCGCGGCTGCGCCACCCCATGCCGATCTCCATCACCTTCTTCGCCGGCCAGGGCGACGAGCCCCTGCTGATCAAGGTCGGCACGGCCTACGAGGCGGCCACGCACCATCGGGTGCCGCCGCCCGCGTTCGGGCCGCTGTCAGGCTCGTAGCCGGAGGAATTGTTCTGGCCGGGCCGGACAGCGTCCTGGCCCACACCCTGCGAAGCGGTCAGGTCGCGGTGGAGAGGAACAGCAGGCAGCTGAAAGCGGCGCCCATCTCGCCCACGCACTGCACCGCTCCGGCCCACAGGCGGCGGAAGGACAGGTCCAGTCCGGTGAAGAACGCCAGTACGAAGCTCAGGGCCATGAGCTGGAGCGGCATTTCGAAATAGAGCCAGCCGAACAGGCCATGGAGGAACGTGCGTTCGGGAAAGTAGCCCGGCAGGCCGACCCACAGGGTGGCGAACGGCAGGGCCATCAGGGCGACCATGAGAAGCGCCGTGCTCACCCGCAACCGCAGCTCGCTGTGGATACCGCTCATCGCGTGCACTGCCGTGCCCATCGCCTCACTCCGTGGCCGCGAACAGCCAATCACTACGGGATGGCCCGGCCGTCCTGGCCGGCGGGCATCCCATGGCGGATGAAATCATCCCAGCATCGATCGATTCAGAGTTGCAGAAGTCGCACCAAAAGGCAAGTTAAAAGAAAACAGCATTCCGTGGTAAATGTTTTTCACCCCGCCGGCTTGTTATGTCCTTGGAACGGCTCGCTCTATGGGCCGCTGACGGAGCCGGCGCGCTGCGGACGTCCTCGCCGGGTGACGTCGGCGCAGATCAATTGCATACACGAAACCACTTTGGCCGTAGCTCGTCGACGTATGGCCAGCGATATTGAAAGCGTCGGTCGGAGGGGAATACGCCAGACGATGAGAAGACATATCCGGCGTGCTTGACCGGGAATCCGTTTTCAGTGTCGATCTCCACCACCAGCGCACCGTCGGCAGCCTTGCGCGCGAAGATGTGCTGGACCCGGCTTTTGTCCGCTTGGTCGATCGGGAACGCCTGCAGGTCACCATTGGAGGGCAGGGATTCGGGCCGGATTCCGTCAACGATCGCCTGGAAGCGAGGGAGGTTGTGCGCGAACAACCAGTTCAGCAGAAGGGGGCCGGCCCAGAACGAGCCGTACCATGCGGCGAGGCATGCGGCCAAGGGTATGAAGGTGCGAAACCTGTACACGCGCCAGCCGCGGATTGGCTCGATCATGCTCAGCGTGCAGGCGCAGAGATATGAGAGAAACAACAAGAGCGATATAGCTTGCAGCAGCGGCGATTTGTACGCCGTGAATACTGAAAGGACCACAAAGTTGGCGGCCGCCGTCGCGACCACGATCTTCGACCGCAGCGGCATCCATGGCTTGGGCTGATCTCCATCGAATCGCGCGACCAGTGCGCCGGGTGAAAGCCGGCCGCTCATGTCCGCCTCGACCACAGGAGCAGGATGGTTCCACCTGCCAGGAACCACGACGGCGTGGCAAATACATTCGGCCACAGGCCGGCCCACAATTGCTCCGGCGTGCACTTGCTCGTGCGCCACAGTACGGAATACATGACACCGTGAAAGGTCAGCAAGGCCGCACCCGTCACGATCGCGGCGTAGCCTGGGATCTTGCGCGATCGATCGGCTGACGTGGAGGTGCCTACGAGGGTTTGCGGCCGGCTCAGGTTCTCGGTTCCAGGGCATCGGCAACATCCGGTCTGGTGCGCGATTGCCAGTTGAGCAGACCGCGCGCTGCCCTGGCAAGCGGGCATGCGTGCAATCGGCGCCGGCAGGGGGACTCTGCCGCTAAACTTCCCCTTCCATGGACCTTCTAGCCGAACTGCAAGCCCTCGCTTCGCCGAGCACCGCCGCGGCGTTGCCGCGCCTGTTGCGCGCCAGCCCGTTCGTCGCTTCGGTGTTCGCGCGGCAGCGCGAATGGGCCGGGCAGGTCCTGCGCGGCGGCGCCTTCGAGCGAACGGAGACGGAAAGCACGGCGCAGCGCCTGCGGGAGATGTTGGCCGGTGCGGAGGACGAGGCGGCATTCATGCGCGCGCTGCGCCTGTTCCGCAATCGCGAGCTGGCGCGCATCGCCTGCCGCGACGTGGCCGGCTGGGCGCAACTGGACGAGACGTTGCATGCCCTGTCGGACCTGGCGGATGCGAGCTGCGCGGCGGCGTTGGATTTCGCCGCGCGCGGCCTGCGGCAGCGCCACGGCGTGCCGCGCGGCGAGGACGGCGCCGAATCGCTGCCGCTGTTGCTGGGCATGGGCAAGCTGGGCGGGCGCGAGCTGAACTTTTCCTCCGACATCGATCTCATCTTCGGCTATACCGGGAACGGCGACACCGACGGCGCGCGATCCGTCAGCAACGCCGAATACTTCGCGCGGCTGGCGCAGGACACAGGGCGTTTGCTGTCGGCGCGCACCGAGGACGGTTTCGTGTTCCGCGTCGACACACTGCTGCGGCCGTTCGGCAGCGTCGGCGCGCCGGCGCTGCCGGTGGAGGCGATGGAGCTGTACTACCAGCAGCACGGCCGCGAGTGGGAGCGCTACGCCATGGTCAAGGCGCGGCCGGTGGCGGGCGACCTGGAGGCGGGTCGGCAGCTGCTGGAGAGCCTGCGTCCCTTCGTCTACCGCCGCTACCTCGACTTCGGCGCGCTCGGCGCGCTGCGCGAGCTGAAGGGGCTGATCGACCAGGACGCGCACAAGCGCGGCGCCGAGGACAACCTCAAGCTCGGCCCCGGCGGCATCCGCGAAGTGGAGTTCATCGTCCAGTTGTTCCAGCTCACCCGCGGCGGCCAGCACACGCGGCTGCGCGACAACCGCCTGCGCCCCGTGCTGCGCTACCTGGGCGAGGCGGGCCACCTGCCGCAAGAGACCGCGGCGGCGCTGGACCGCGCCTACGTGTTCCTGCGTCGCTGCGAGAACGCGATCCAGCTGTACGCCGACGAGCAGACCCACCGCCTGCCGCAGAGCGCGGAGGCACGCGCGGCGCTGTGCGCGGCCCTGGACCTGGAGGGCTGGGCGGAGCTGCTGTTGCGCCTCGACGAAGCGCGCGGCCGCGTGCGGGCGGAATTCGAGCGGCTGTTCGTCAGGCCGGTGCCGAAGCCGGCCCACGCCGGGTCGGTACTGGCGGCGGAGTTGTGGGAGGGCGATGCCGCGGAGCTGGAGGCAGTCCTGCGCCGGCTCGGCTTCGGCCAGCGCCTGGCCGAGCTCGCCGGCATCATCTGCGACCTGCGCCAGTCGCGCCTGGTGCGCAGCATGAAGGACGCCGCGCTGCAGCGGCTGCAGGCCGTGCTCGCCGCGGTGGTGATCGAGGCGGCCGCGCAGCCCGAGGCGGAGACCGCGCTGGCCCGCACCCTGCGCGTGGTGGCCGCGGTGGTCGGGCGCAGCACCTACCTGGTCCTGCTCAGCGAGAGCGCCGGCGCGCGGCACCAGCTGCTGCAGCTCTCCACCGCCAGCCCCTGGATCGCCGAGCTGCTGGCGCATACGCCGGCGCTGCTCGACACCCTGCTCGACCCGCGGCTCGCCAGCGAGGCGCCGGACCGCGAGGCGCTGCGCGAGGACCTGGCGCAACAGGCCGCGGGCGTGCCGGCGGCGGAGCTGGAAGCGGTGATGGACCTGCTGCGCCGTTACCGCAAGGAGATGACGCTGCGCATCGCCGCCGCCGACCTGTCCGGCGCGTTGCCGCTGGTGCAGGTGAGCGACCGTCTGACCTGGCTGGCCGAGGCCATCGTGGCGCGCGCCCTCGACTACGCGCAGGCCCAGCTCGCCGCGCAGTACGGCACGCCGCCCGGGGAGGCGGATGGGCTGGCCATCGTCGCCTACGGCAAGTTCGGCAGCATCGAGATGGGTTATGGCTCGGACCTCGACCTGGTGTTCGTCTACCAGGCGGCCGATCCGGAGGCGCCGACCCGCGGCGGTGCGCGCAGCCTGGCCGCCGCCGAGTACTTCGCCCGCCTGGTGCAGCGCGTGGTGCAGCTGCTGTCCGCCACCACGGTGGCCGGCCGCGCCTACGAGATCGACCTGGAGCTGCGGCCCAGCGGCAACTCCGGCCTGGTGGTGGCCTCGCTGTCCGGCTTCGCCCGCTACCAGCGCGACAGCGCCTGGACCTGGGAGCACCAGGCCCTGCTGCGCGCGCGCAGCGTCGCCGGCGAGCCGCGCCTGTGCGCGGCGATCGGGCAGGTGCGGCGCGAGGTGCTGGCGCGGCCGCGCGAGCCGGAGCGGTTGCGCACCGAGGTGGCGGAGATGCGCGCCCGCATGCGCGCCAACCTGGAGAAGCGCGTGGTCGGGCGGTGGGACCTCAAGCAGGGCAGTGGCGGCCTGATCGACGCCGAGTTCATCACCCAGTACCTGTGCCTGCGCCATGCCGCGCAGCACCCGGCAGTGATCGAGTACACCGACAACTGGCGTCAGCTCGAAGCCCTGGCCGCCGCCGGCCTGATCGAGGCGGCGCCGAAGGACGCGCTGCTGGCCGCCGAGCGCGCCTACCGCGGCTGGCTGCACCGGCGCGCGTTGCAGACGCAGGACGCTTTGGCCGATGATGCCGCTTTCGCCGAGCACCGCGCCGCGGTATCGGCCCTGTGGAACGCAATCATGGCGGGGGGGCAATAGTGATCGTAGTGACGGGAGCGGCCGGTTTCATCGGCGCGAATCTGGTGCTGGGCCTCAACGCCAAGGGAGCCACCGATATCCTGGCGGTGGACGATCTGCACGACGGCACCAAGTTCCGCAACCTGGCCGAGGCCGAGATCGCGGACTACGTGGACAAGGAGGAATTCCTGGCCCGCGTCGAAAGCGGCAAGCTGCCGCGTATCGAGGCGGTGTTCCACCAGGGCGCCTGCTCCACCACCACCGAGTGGAACGGCCGCTACATGATGGACGTCAACTACCGCTACACCAAGCTCCTGCTGCACTATTGCCAGGCCAAGCGCATCCCCTTCATCTATGCCTCCTCCGCCTCGGTCTACGGCATGGGCAAGCAGGGCTTCTGCGAGGACCGCGCCTGCGAAAAGCCGCTCAACATGTACGCCTACTCCAAGTTCCTGCTCGACCAGTACGTGCGGCGGCTCGGCTACGACGCCCCGGCGCCGCGCCGCAAGGCTGCCGCCAAGCGCGCCGCCCGCCCGGCCCGGCCGCAGGTGGTGGGGTTGCGCTACTTCAACGTCTACGGCCCGCGCGAGCAGCACAAGGCCGGCATGGCCAGCACCGCCTTCCACTTCAACAACCAGGTCGAGCGCGAGGGCGAGTGCCGCCTGTTCGAGGGCAGCGACGGCTACGGCCCCGGCGAGCAGCGGCGCGACTTCATCCACGTCGACGACGCCGTCGCGGTCAACCTGTGGTTCTGGGAAAACCCGCGCAAGTCCGGCATTTTCAACTGCGGCACCGGCCGCGCGCAGCCGTTCAACGACGTCGCCAGCGCGGTGGTGGACTGGCACGGCAAGGGCAAGGTCCGGTACATCCCCTTCCCCGACAACCTGGTGGGCCGCTACCAGTCCTACACCGAGGCGGACCTGACCAAGCTGCGCGCCGCCGGCTACGAGCGGCCGTTCCTCACGGTGGAGCAGGGCGTGCCGCGTTACCTCGATTGGCTGCACCGGGAATAAGCGTTCGGAGCCGCCGCCGGTGGAGGTCAAACCCTATCTGCGCGAGGTGTCGTTGAAGCGTGATGGGACGTACGCGGCGGACCGGTATCCCTTCAACATCCCGGCGGTGCGCGAGCTGGACGGACTCGAGTTCCATCCGGACGTCACTTTCTTCGTCGGCGAGAACGGCTCCGGCAAGTCCACTGTGCTGGAGGGGATCGCGCTGGCGCTGGGATTCGGGCCGGAGGGTGGCACGCGCAACTCGCGCTTCAGCACGGTGGACAGCGTGTCGCCGCTGCATGCCCATCTCAGGCTGGTGAAGAGCTTCGCCAAGCCGCGGGATCACTACTTCCTGCGGGCGGAGAGCTTTTTCAACCTGGCCAGTTACATGGACGACATCGGCTATCTTGTCGGCTACGGCGACAAGTCGCTGCATCACCGTTCGCACGGCGAAGCTTTCATGGCTGTGCTGATCGACAAGCTGCGCGGCAACGGCCTCTACCTGTTCGACGAGCCCGAAGCAGCCCTGTCGCCGACGCGGCAGATGGCCGCGCTTACCGCCATCCATCGCCTGGTGGAGGCGGGCTCGCAGTTCGTCATCGCCACCCATTCGCCGATCCTGCTGGCCTATCCGCGCAGCAAAATTATTTTGTTCGACGGCACCGGCCTGAGCGCAGTACGCTACGAGGATACGGAGCACTACTCCATCACCCGGCATTTCCTGAACGACCATCGCAGGATGGTCGCCAACCTGATGAGCGATGACTGACCCGGCCAGCATCACCTCGAACCAGGACGGCGGGCCCGTCGCCCTCTACCGGCTGGCGCCGGAGCGCGCCGCGCGGCGCCTGCTGTCGCGCCAGCTGAAACAGGCCGAGGCGGCCGGGCAACGCCTGGCCGCGGGAGAGGACCCGGAGGCGCTGCACGACTTCCGCGTCGCCTTGCGTCGCTTCCGTTCGCTGGAGCGCGCCCATCGCACCTGGCTGGGCGACGCCATGCCCAAGAAGCTGCGTAAGCGCCTCAAGCTGCTGGTGCACAGCACCGGCCCGGCGCGCGACAGCGAGGTGCAGCTCGAATGGCTCGACGCGCAGCGCGCGGCGCTGCGTCCCAACCAGCGGCCGGGCCACCACTGGCTGCGCTGCCGGCTGGAGGAACGGCAGCGGCGCGGCTATACCGAGGTGCGCTCCTGCCTGGCCTCGGAGTTTATCGGCCTGAGCCTGGCGCTGCGGCGGGCGCTGGCGGTGCCGGCCCAAACCTCGCCGATGAGCTTCGCCCGCGTCAGCGGCGAGCAGCTCAAGCCGCTGCTGAAGGAGTTGCGCGGGGAATTCGCCGCCGTCTCCGGCGAGGACGGGGTGCAGCATATCCACGCCGCGCGCCTGCTGGTGAAGCGCGCGCGCTACCTGCTGGAGCCGGTGGCGGCGGCTTTCGACGGCGGCGAGGCGCTGGTACGCGAGCTGGGCCGCCTGCAGGACCAGCTCGGCTCGATCCACGACGCCGAGGTGTTGGGCCAGAGCCTGGTCGAGGCCGCCGAGGCGGCCGGCGCCATGCGCTACCACAGCCTGGTGACGCGCGCGCTGGGCCACGACCTGGAGGAGTTCGGACCGGTGGCGCGCCGCCGTGGCGACGAGCGCGCCGGCCTCACCGCCCTGGCGCAGCGCGTGCAGGCGGAGTTCCAGCAGACGCGCGCCAGGCTCCACGCGGACATCCGCGCCGGCCGCGTCGAAGACCTCCTGCTGCGCGTGGATGCGGCGGTGGAAGCCCTGGCGCCGGCCGACGAGCCGGCCGAGTCCGCCGCCCAGCACGCCTTCGAATGATCGCTGCGAATGAGCGATGACATCCTCGTCGTCGGCCCGTCCTGGGTCGGCGATATGGTGATGGCGCAGGCCCTGTTCGCGCGCCTGCGCCAGCGCAGCCCGCAAGCCGCGATCGACGTGCTGGCGCCGGGCTGGTCGCTGCCGATCCTGGCGCGAATGCCCGAGGTGCGCGCCGGTATCGAGCTGCCGGCCGGTCACGGCCAGCTTGGCCTGGGGTTGCGCCGGCGCATCGGCCGCGCGCTGCGGGGCAAGGCGTATGCGCAGGCCATCGTGCTGCCGGGTTCGTGGAAGTCGGCGCTGGTGCCGTATTTCGCCGGCATCCCGCGCCGCACCGGCTACCGGCGCGAGTTCCGCTACGGCGTGCTCAACGACCTGCGTCCGCTCGACCGGCAGCGGCTGCCCACCACGGTGCAGCAGTTCCTGGCGCTGGCCGAGGAGGGCGCCGTGACGGAGGCGCCGCCCTTGCCGCGGCCGCGCCTGCGGGCGGACCCCGGGCGCATTCCCGCCCTGCAACAGCAGCTCGGACTCGACCCGCGGCGGCCGGCAGTGGCGCTGATGCCGGGCGCGGAATACGGGCCGGCCAAGCGCTGGCCGGAGCAGCAATACGCGGAACTGGCCGGGCGCCTGGTGGAGCAGGATCGGCAGGTGTGGGTGCTGGGCTCGGCCAAGGAGCGCGAGCTGGGCGCCGCCATCGCGGGCGACCGCGCCGGTATCCACAACCTGTGCGGGCGCACCCAGCTGGTTGACGTGATCGACCTGCTGGCCGCTGCCGGCGCCGCGGTAACCAACGATTCCGGCCTGATGCACGTCGCCGCGGCGGTCGGCACGCGCCTGGTGGCGATCTACGGCAGCTCCTCGCCGCAGATGACGCCGCCGCTGTCGCCGCAGGCGCGGGTGCTGTACCTGCACCTGTCGTGCAGCCCCTGCTTCGAACGCACCTGCCCGCTGGGGCACCTGAACTGTCTGCGCCAGATCACGGTGGAGCAGGTGCTCGATGCATTGGCAAAGGATTAGGCGAGGACATGCTGTTCCCCTCTCCCGCGAGCGGGAGAGGGGTGGGGGAGAGGGGCTTTTCTTGCGTGAACGAAAGCCCCTCTCCCGGCCCTGCGGGCCACCCTCTCCCGCAAGCGGGAGAGGGGAACTTCAACGCGGCACGGTCGCTGTGACCCCGAACACACCTTCCTTTGGCACGCTTTGCGCAGCATGATGGGCGTACAAGACATCGAACCGGCGCATGCCGGCTGGGGCGGGGGCCACTAGCATGAAGGGAGAGCCACGGGGCTGCGCGCGGGTATTGCTGTGCCTGGGCGTGCTGCTGCTGTCGCCCGCGGTACGGGCGGACGGCACGCTCACCGGCGACTGGAACGGCGGACGGGCGGCACTGCAGCAGCGCGGCATCGATCCCGTGCTCGGCTACGGCTCGGAAGTCGCCTACAACGCCAGCGGCGGCGACCACTCCACCGCGCGCTATACCGACCAGTGGGTGTTCGGCGGCGGCTTCGACCTGCAGGCTCTGTTCGGCCTGCCGGCGGCGAACGCCCGCATCACCCTCACCGACCGCAACGGCCGCAACCTCAGCGACGACGCGCACCTGGGCACGCTGCAGGAGGTGCAGGAAGTGTACGGCCGCGGCCAGACGCTGCTGCTGACCCAGTTCTGGTACCGCCAGTCCTTCGCCGGCGGCGGTGCGGACCTCAAGCTCGGGCGCATGCCGGCGGGCGAGGACTTCGCCAGCTTCGCCTGCGACTTCGAGAACCTCAGTTTCTGCGGCTCGCAGCCGGGTGATCTCTACGGCAACTACTGGTACAACTGGCCGGTGAGCTCGTGGGCGGCGCGCCTCAAGCTGCAGCTCGGCGGTGATGTCGACGCGCGGCTCGGCATCTACCAGGTCGATCCGGCCTATGTCGACACGCAGTGGGAGCGACACAGCGGCTGGAAGATCGAGAACCCGGGCGGGACCGCCGGCGCGCTGATCCCATTGCAGCTCGACTGGTCGCCGGCGTTCGGCGCGGAACGGCTCGCCGGCCAGTACGCCGCCGGCCTGTGGTACAGCACGGCGCCGGCGAATGACGTCCTGCTCGACAGCGGCGGCCAGCCGGCCGTCCTGACCGGCGCGACGCCGCTGGTGCGTCACGGCAGCTATGGCGGCTATCTCGACCTGCAGCAGGCCCTCGGCGGCGGCGTCAAGGGATTCCTGCGTGCGGTCCAGGCCGACCGCCGCACCTCCACCGTCGACAGCCAGGTCACGCTGGGCCTGGTCTGCACCGGCTTCTGGCGCGCCCGCCCGCAGGACGATGCCGCGCTGGCGCTGGCGCGCAGCCACGTCAACGGCCGCGTCGCCGACGGCGAGCGCCTGCAGGACCAGCTCACGCCTGGCACGGTGGCGGTGCAGACCTCGGAATATGTCGGCGAGTTGTATTACTCCTGGCACGCCCTGCCCGGGCTGGTGCTGCGGCCGGACCTGCAGTACGTCCTCCATCCCGGCGGCAGCAGCCGCAACGACGACGCCCTGGTGCTCGGGCTGAAGACCCAGGTGGCGTTTTGACGCCTCGCTAAGCCCATGAATTGACGCGGGAATCGTTGGCGGTATCGCCCCGCGCCCGGAATTGGCCACGCCGCTGGCCGCTGGCGGGCTTATAATGGCAAGGGCCGCCTCGAGCGGCCTTTTCTTTCGAAAGTTGAGAGGACCCTGCGATGACGACGATGGCCGACCGCGACGGCTTCATCTGGTACGACGGCGAACTGATTCCCTGGCGGGACGCGACCACCCACGTCCTGACCTACACGCTGCACTACGGCGTCGGTTGCTTCGAAGGGGTCCGCGCCTACGCCACGCCCAAGGGCACCGCCGTGTTCCGCCTGGAGGATCACACCCGCCGCCTGTTCAACTCGGCCAAGATCCTCGGCATGAAGATCCCGTTCTCGCCGGAACAGGTGAACGAGGCCCAGCTCGAGGTGCTGCGTGCCAACAAGCTCAAGGAGGCGTATATCCGCCCGATGGTGTTCTACGGCGCCGAGGGCATGGGCCTGCGCGCCGACAACCTCAAGGTGCACCTGATCGTGGCCGCCTGGACCTGGGGCGTCTACCTGGGCGCCGACAACATCGAGCGCGGCATCCGCGTGAAAACCAGTTCCTACTCGCGCCACCACGTCAATGCCGCGCTGTGCCGCGCCAAGGCCAACGCCAACTATCTCAACTCGATGCTGGCGCTGAACGAGGCCCTGCGCGACGGCTACGACGAGGCGGTGATGCTCGACCCCGCCGGCTACATCGCCGAAGGCTCGGCCGAGAACATCTTCCTGGTGCAGGACGGCGCGCTGCACACGCCGGACGTCACCTCCGCGCTCGACGGCATCACCCGCCGCACCGTGATCCAGCTCGCGCAGGACGCCGGCATCAAGGTCCACGAGCGGCGCCTGACCCGCGACGAGCTGTACATCTCCGACGAGGCCTTCTTCACCGGCACCGCCGCCGAGGTGATGCCGATCCGCGAGGCCGACAACCGCTGCGTCGGCTCCGGCAAGCGCGGCCCGGTCACCGAGAAGCTGCAGAAGGCCTACGCCGCCCAGGTCAAGGGCGAGCGTGCCGAGTACCCGGAGTGGCTCAGCCTGGTCAACGAGCCGGCGGTGGCGCAGAAGAAGAGCGTTGCTGCGTGATCCGTGAGGCGGGAGGCGGGAGGCGGGAGGCGCGAACGGCGCTGCCCGTAACCGCCTTCCTGCCGCACGTGCCCGCAGTTCGCGGTTTCAGGACCATGCGCGAACGAGTCTTCCCGCTTTTCCGCACCTCCCACCTCCCACAATGCTGACCGCTTTACCCGAATTCGACCGCGCGCGCGTGCTGGTCGCCGGCGACGTCATGCTGGACCGCTACTGGCAGGGCCCCACCTCGCGCATCTCGCCCGAGGCGCCGGTGCCGGTGGTGCGCATCCAGAAGGACGAGACCCGCCCCGGCGGCGCCGCCAACGTGGCGCTCAACGTCGCCGGCCTCGGTGGCCGCGCGCGCCTGCTCGGCGTGGTCGGCCGTGACGACGCGGCGGAGCAGCTGCGGCGCGAGGTGGTCGCGCGCGGCGTCGAGCCGCTGTTCGTCCAGGCGGCGCAGCGCCCGACCATCACCAAGCTGCGCGTGCTGTCGCGCCACCAGCAGCTGATCCGGCTGGACTTCGAGGAGTCGCTGTCGCAGGTCGGCGCCTTCAACCGATTCGACTTCCTGGAGCGCTTCCGCGCCGCGCTGGACGAGGCCCAGGTGGTGATCCTGTCGGACTACGGCAAGGGCACCCTGGCCGACGTCTCGGACCTGATCGCCGCGGCGCGCCGCGGCGGGCGGGCGGTGCTGATCGACCCCAAGGGCAACGATTGGCGGCCGTATCGCGGCGCCACCCTCATCACACCCAACCTGGCGGAGCTGGAAGCGGTGGTCGGGCCGTGCCCGGACCAGGCCAGCATCGTCGCCAAAGGCGGCGCGCTGCGCGACGAGCTGGGGCTGGAGGCGCTGCTGGTGACGCGCAGCGAGCAGGGCATGACCCTGCTGGTGCCCGGCCACGAGCCGCTGCACCTGCCGACCGAGGCGCGCGAGGTGTTCGACGTCACCGGCGCCGGCGACACCGTCATCGCCACCCTGGGCGCGGCGCTGGCCGCCGGTCACGACTTCGCCCATGCCGCGCGTGTCGCCAACCTGGCCGCCGGCATCGTCGTCGGCAAGCTCGGCACCGCCACCGTCAGCAGCGCCGAGCTGGCGCGCGCCATGCGCCGCACCCACGACGAGGACAGCGGCGTGCTGAGCGAGGAGCAGCTGCTGGAATACGTCGCCACGGCGCGCGCGCAGGGGCAGGTGGTGGTGATGACCAACGGCTGCTTCGACCTGCTGCACGTCGGCCACGTGCGCTACCTGGAGGCGGCGCGCAAGCTCGGCGACGTGCTGATCGTCGCGGTCAACGACGACGACTCGGTCAAGCGCCTCAAGGGCCCGTCGCGGCCGGTCAACCAGGTGGCCGACCGTATGCGCGTGCTCGCCGCGCTGAAATGCGTGGACTGGGTGGTGCCGTTCGGCGAGGACACGCCGCGGCGTCTGATCTCGCGCGTGCTGCCGGACCTGCTGGTCAAGGGCGGCGACTACAAGCCGGAACAGGTCGCCGGCTACGAGGAGGTCACCGCCAACGGCGGCCAGGTGGTGATCCTCGACTTCCACGCCGGCTACTCCACCACCGGCATGATCGAGCGGACGCGGTCGTAAATCCGCCCGTGTCTTCGTCAGACCGGCGCAAGCCGGTATCCAGGGCCTTGAGCCGCGTCGCCTGAGTTCTGCATGCCGGCTTGCCCCGGCATGACGGCCCGCCTTCTCCCCAAATTGGAACCGACCCGGCCGCTCCACGCGGTCGCGGCGTTTTTAGAGCCAGTTCACATTTCGGCGCCGTCATTTGTGAGGCGACCCCGCCGCGACGTGACGCAGCGCGCACTCCGCCCTTCGACCCGCTGCTAGAGTCCACCGCACTCCGGCAACACGGCGCTGCTAAGGTGCCGGCTCCGGTATCGGACTTACACCCACTGGAGGGTGTTGGGAGGACGATCATGCGCAGGGACGATTTCCGGCTGAACGGGGGTGCCATCGACGTGACAGCGAAGAAACTGTGGGCCGCGCTGCTGACGCTGGCGACGCTGGCCCTGATCCTCTATGCAGCGGCCACCGCCGCGCGCAGCGTCGCCGCTAGTTTTTAGGCTGCGCGGGAAACCGCGGGGCGCCCGGCTGCAGGTCCATGCGCGTCGCGTTCACCACGTAGGACACCATGCGGTAGAAGCCGGCCAGCATCAGCAGCTCGATGAGCTGCGCCTCGTCGTAGGCCTCGCGCAGCCGGGCCCACAGCGCATCGCCGACGTCCTGCTGCCGCTGCAGTTCCTCGCACAGCCGCAGCAGCAGCAGCTCGTTCGCGCCCCAGGCCGCGTCGTCGCGGTGCACCGTCGCCGCGACCTGCTGCGGCGTGAACTGCGCCTTGGCGCCGTACGCCGCCACGTGCACGCCCCATTCGTACTCCGCCCCGCACAGCGCGCAGGTGCGCAGGATCACCAGCTCGCGCTCGCGCAGCGAAATGCTGCCGCGGTCCAGCAGGCCGCCGGCGATCATGCGCGACAGCACGCGCGGGTTGCGCGCCACCGTGCGGAAGATGTTCAGCGGCGGCAGGCCGCGCATCACGCGGTCGAAGTCCTGCTGCAGTCCGGCGGAATAGGGCGGGTCGACCGGCGCGATGCGGGGCGGCATGGCATGCTCTCCTGTGCTACGATAATCGAAGCATAATGCTTCGGAAACAGTAGCGCAACCATGACCGCCTCCCGTCCCATTCCCCGCCCCGGCCGCCGCGTGCGCGGCTCCGCCAGCGGCCGTCCCGTCATGGCGCTGCTCGACCTGCTCGGGCGGCGCTGGACCCTGCGCGTGATCTGGGAGCTGCGCGACGGCCCGCTGGTGTTCCGCGAGCTGCAGGCCCGCTGCGGCGGCATCTCGCCGTCGGTGCTCAACACCCGGTTGTCGGAGTTGCGGGAGAACCGGCTGCTGGAGGCGGGGGAGGCGGGTTATGCGCTCACCGCGCTGGGCGTGGAGCTGCTGGAGCTGTTCGGGCCGGTGGACCGGTGGGCGGAGAGGTGGGCGGCGGCGCTGGGTGGGGCGCGGCGGCGCGGTGCGTAGGTGTGCTGGGTGCAAGCCTTCCGTGGGGTGGGCAAGGCGCAGCGTGCCCACGCGGTGCGACACGGGTGGGGGCCTGGGCTATCCGTTGGCACGCGCTTCGCGTGGCGGTGGAGCAACAGCGCCGGGTTCCAGGCGCACCCTTATTTTGTCGACTTGCGCACGCGCTCAAAGTGCAACGCGACGTAACTGCCACCCAGGAGCGCGCCCATGACCACCGACAGGAAAGAGGGCGTCAAGCCCACCGCAACCGGCGCGTGGTGAAGCAACAAAATGCCGGCGACAGCATTGAACAAACCCCAGAAGACATTGGCGAGTGGACGGGAATTGCCAATGCCCGGGGGAGAGGCGAACGGCGAAGGAAACGGCTCGCCACGCAGCCCGGCGGCAAGATGAGGAATGCTGTTGCAGAGCAGCGCGCCGGCGACGAAATTTTCAAACAGTGCCAGCATGCTTGATCGGCCCGGTTCATGTAAGGCGGGAGCAGCGTAGCGCATCCAGCCTTGGCGCGGTAGGCAGGGCACTCCTGCGTTCCTGCCCCTTCATCCACAAGTGCCACCACGCGAAGCGTGTGCCAACGGATGACCGTCGCGCGCCGCGTGGGCACGCTGCGCTTTGCCCACCCCACGGAAGGCTTGCGCCGGAATGACGGCAATCGTGTGCAGGGCGCACCCTCTCACCCCTGCGCCCGGTTCTCCCCCTCGTCCGCAACCCGCACGCCAGGCCGATACAAGGTTCCCCGCAACCAGTCCGCGATCGGATAGGTGATGTTGAAGTTGTAATGTGACATCAGGTTCTGGTCGTGGTGCAGCGTATGGTGCCGCCGTAGCACCCGCACCCCCGGCAGCCGCGCGATCCACGAATCCTCCGGCGTGTGGTAGGCGAAGTGCAGCCATTCGTAGTTGAGGAAGTAGCCGAACGAGGTGAGCGCGAACAGGTAGCCGATGTTGGCGGTGGTCAGCAGGGCCAGCGGGATGCCGACCGGCAGGGCGAAGCAGCCGAAGAAGAACAGCAGCAGCACCGGCGGGAACAGCACCGCCTTGAAGTCGCGAGTGCTCTCGAGATCCATCCGCTGCGGCGTGAAGAAGCGATGGTGCTGGCCGCTGTGGCGCTCGTACACCAGCCGCAGGCCCTTGCGCGGGTGGTGCATGGGGCCGCGGTGGCCGGCGTGCTCGACCAGGTTGGCGAAGAAAAAGGTCGTCGGCACGGTGAGCCACTCCCACCACTGCACCGCCTGCAGGCGGCTGGCGCAGAACGCGATGACGGCGAGGCAGCTCAGGCTGGTGAAGCAGAGATGCGCCAGGCCGTTGTAGCGCGGCCCGATCTGCTCGCGCCGGTAGCGTTCGCGGAATGCTTCCACGCGGTTGTCCACCGTGCGGTGGTCGTCTCGCTGCATGGTCATCCCGGGCTGCCCGCTGAAGCGTCTCTCAGGTTCCCGCAGTCTACGTTGAATCGTCGCCCCGGACACACCGCTTATCCCCCTTTCGTGCAAAAACATTCACGACATAAGTAGCTTGTCAAGTAGAAATTGTTTCTAAACCTACGTAGGGACTGTCGTGAAAACATACTACTCCGCTGTTTTGGGCGCCGTTCTGAGTGTGTTCAGCATCTTTGCGGTCGCCCCCGCAAGCGCTGCCAGCCAGACCGGGACTGGCTGGGTTGCCGCCTGGCTGGCAGCCGCCAAGGCCGCGGCCGCGAAGTCTGCGGCCCCCAAGTCCGCTCCGGTGCATGCCGCGGTGAATCCCTCGAACGGCCTGCTCAAGCTCACCGGCACCTTCAACTACAGCTATCCCTTCATGAATGGCGCCTTCGTCACCCTGGCGCAGGGCACCACCGCCTACTCGGCCAACATCACCGTCAACGGCGTGTCGCGCCGTTACCTGGTGGTGCGGCCGGACCCGGCGCCCCTGCTCGCGCCCTTGCTGATCCTGCTGCACCCGCTGGGAACCACCCCGGAAGACATGGCCGATCTTACGGAGGTGTCCAACTTCGTGGCCACGCAGGGCTTCTGGGCGGTACTGCCGGCGGGGAAGAAAGGTCAGTGGGATGACAACCCGGTCGCCAACGGCAGCGATGACGTGCAGTTCATCTCGCAGGTGATCGACACGCTCATTGCGCAGGGCGTCAACGGCCAGCGCGTCTATGCGGCGGGCTACTCCGACGGCGGCTTCATGGCCGAGCGCCTGGCCTGCGAGCTGTCCGACAAGATTGCGGCGTTCGGCGTCGACGCGGCGACCCTGATCACCGGGCAGGACAGCTACTGCAAGCCGGCGGTGCAGCGTCCCAAGCTCTACATCCTGGGCGCGTCCGATCCGCTGGTGCCTTATGGCGGCGGGCTGTTCTTCATGAACTCGGCCGAGCAGACGATGTCCTTCTGGAAGCAGCAGCAGGGCTGTGGCGGCACGGTGGCGGAGACGCTGCCGAAAGTGGTGAATGACGGCACCACCGTCCAACTGACGGACTATACCGGTTGCACGGCGGGTCAGGCGCTGCGGCTGTACACGATCGAAAATGGTGGTCATGCGTGGCCGGGCGGGTTGACGCAGATGGTTGGCAAGACCAGTCAGAATCTCAATGCGACCGGCATCATCTGGGCATTCGCAAGCGGGTACACTCGCTGAAGCGGTGCAAAAGGAATTTGCTGGCAGGAGTGCTGCGGTGGGTCAAAGTTCGCTGGAAAAGAAAGCATTGGACGCGGTGGCGGAAGGCTTCCGCTTCAACGCCCTGAAGTTGCCCTCTCTCCCCGAGGTGACGGTGCAGGTGCGCGCGATCGCCGCCGACCCGAGGGCGGGCGTGGAAGATCTCGCCGCGGAAATCCTGCGCGACGCCGGACTGACGGCGCGCCTGATCCGCATCGCCAACAGCCCGCTGCTGCGTGGCCGCATGGAAGTGCGCACGCTGACGCAGGCGATCACCCGCCTGGGCTTCCACTACGTGCGCGACCTGGTCACCGCGCTGGCGCTGGAACATTCGTTCGAGCCGCGCCAGCCCTGTGCTTCGCAGGTGCTGCGCAAGATCTGGCGGCGCAGCAAGAACGTGGCGGCGATCAGCCAGATCCTGGCGCGCCACCGCACCGACCTGGCATCGGAGCAGGCGCTGCTGGCCGGCCTGTTGCACCTGATCGGCGCCCTGCCGCTGCTGGCGGCGGTGGACGATGCCGATGTGGGGCACGTCAATCCGGACGAGCTGATGGAGATGATCGACAGCCGTCATGCCGAAATCGGCAGCCGCATCCTGCGCCACTGGCGCTTCCCCGAATTCATCGCCTGTGTGCCGGAGAAGTACCAGGACCTAGGGCGCGAGGACTACGAGGAGCCGGACTTCGCCGACGTGGTGGCGGTGGCCAGCGTGCTGTCGGTGCCGTTGAGCGACGGCGGCAGGGAAGCGCCCGAGTGGGGCCAGTTCCGTCCCGCGCTCAAGCTGGGGCTGTCCAATGCGAAGGAGTTCTACTCCTCCGACACGATGCAGATCGACCTGCAGCAGAGCATCAGCCTGCTGAACTGATCTAGGAAGGCCTGATCGTCACCCCGGCGAAAGCCGGGGTCCAGGGGGGGGCCACGGCGCTGCGCTGAATCCCCGGATTCAGCCCCCGACAAGCGCGGGGCTTCCCTGGGGCATTTTCTCTTTACGCGCATATTGTCCCCCCCCTCTCTCTCTCCCGCGTGCGGGGTCCGTTGCGCCGGCTTGCGAGCGAAGCTCGCTGGCGCAACGGACGGGCGGTGCAGGATGCACCGCCCGGCTTTCAAGCGGAGCAGGAAGCGCAGCGCTGAAAGAGGGGTAGGGGAGAGGGGCTTTTGGCCGGACGAAAAGCCCCTCTCCCGGCCCTGCGGGCCACCCTCTCCCGCACGCGGGAGAGGGGAAGATGTGTGCACCTAAAGAGAAAATGCTCTAGCGGGCGGACGCCGCTCCGCCCTGGTATCTCTCTTCTCCCATCCCCTGCGGCGCCACCGATCCGGCGGCGCCGTTTTCGTTTTGTGTCCGGCGCCCCTCCGCGGACCGGCTCGTCGTGCAACTGCCGCCCCACGCTGCGCCCCTATCTGACAGTTAATTCATGTGCGCCGTCGGCGACCACTGCCGCATCGCGGCAATGAGCTTGGTCGCCCGTAAAGCACCGTTCGTCCTGCGCCAGCCACGCCCTTAATTTCCGAAATGTAGACTTTGTCAAGTGGTTAAACGTTACAAAGTGTCGGGGGACATGTGGTGAAAACATACTACTGGATGAAGAAGCTGACCGCCGCGCTGGGTGTTGTCCTTGCGGGTGCGATCCTTCCCGGAACCGCTGCCGCTGCCGGCACCACCGCGCCGCCGAAGGCGCTGGTCGCCAACATCGCCCCGGCCACCGGCATCCTCACCACCTCCGGTCCGACCATCCTGTACACCTTCCCCAAGATCAACGGCACCGTTGTCGGCGTGCCCAACGGCACCACCGCCTACGTCGCCACCATGGTGGTGGGCGGCGTGACCCGCACCTATTTCGTGATCCGCCCGACGGCGACCGCCACCGCGCCCGCCCCGCTGCTGCTGCTGCTGCATCCGAACGGCACCAGCCCGGAGTCGATGGCCGACCTCACCGGCGTGGCGCCCTACGTGCTGACCCAGGGCTTCTGGGCGGTGATGCCCGCCGCCGTGAACGGCAAGTGGGGCGACGACCCGAGCAACTCCACCGACGCCGACGTGCAGTTCATCTCCGCGCTGATCGACACGCTGGTGGCCGATGGCGTCGATGCGACGCGCGTCTATGCCGCCGGCTATTCCAACGGCGCCTTCATGACCGAGCGCCTGGCCTGCGAGTTGTCCAACAAGATCGCCGCTTTCAGCATCGACGCCGCCACGCTGCGCACCGGCCTGGAGAGCGTCTGCTCCCCCGCCGTGCAGCGTCCCAAGCAGTATTTCCTGGGCACTGCCGACAGCATCGTGCCGTACGACGGCTGGCCCATCGCCAGCATGCTGTCGGCCACCGCCACCATGTCGTTCTGGGCTTCCCAGCAGGGTTGCGGCGGCACTGTCGCCACCACGCTGCCGAGCCTGGTGGCCAAGGACAAGACCTCCGTGCAGCTCACCGACTACACCGGCTGCACCGCCGGCGGCGACCTGCGCCTCTACACCGTGTACGGCGGCGGCCACGCCTGGCCGGATGGCATGACCCAGATGATCGGCGTGACCACCCAGGACATCAACGCCACCGGGCTGGCCTGGAGCTTCTCCTCGCAGTACCACCTCTGAACCGAGGGCTCGGGCAAGGGATTGCCCGACACTTTCGCCGGCCGCATAACCTGCGAGAGTGATTGCCGCCACGAGTTGCGACTCGCGACGGTCGTGATCTGAACAAGTCCATGGATGGATTTGTTCAGGTCGCACCAGGGGGGGCATGGAAGTATTCACGGGTTCCCTACTCGCGCGCCGTCCACTTCCTGATCCACGCCTCCACCGTCTCGTGCCACTGCAGGCTGTTCTGCGGCTTCTGCACCCAGTGGTTCTCGTCGGGGAACACCAGCAGCTGGCTGGGGATGCCGCGCCGCTGCAGCGCGGTGAAGGTGGCGATGCCCTGCTCCAGCGGAATGCGGAAATCGTTGCCGCCCTGCACCACCAGCATCGGCACCTTCCAGTCGGCGACGTGGTTGACCGGGTTGAAGGCCTCGTAGTTGGCCGGCTTTTCCCACTGCGTGCCCTGGTTCTCCCATTCGTCGAACCATAGCTCCTCGGTGGAGTACGCCATCATGCGGTTGTCGAACATGCCGTCGTGGTTGACCAGGCACTTCCACGGCGCGCTCCAGTTGCCGGCGATCCAGTTGATCATGTAGCCGCCGTAGCTGGCGCCCAGGGCGCAGGCGCGCCCGCCGTCGAGGAACGGGTACTTCGCCAGCGCCGCCGCCCAGCCCTTCTGCAGATCCTCCAGCGGGCGGTCGCCCCAGTGGCCGGAGATGGAGTCGGTGAAGGCCTGGCCGAAGCCGGTGGAGCCGTGGAAGTCGATCGCCACCACCGCGAAGCCGGCGCCGGCGTAGGTCTGCGGGTTCCAGCGGTAGTGGAAGTCGTTGAGCCAGGAGCCCTGCGGGCCGCCGTGGATCAGGAAGGCCACCGGGTACTTCACGCCGGGCTGGTAGCCGTAAGGCTTGACCACGTAGCCCTGCACGGTTTCGTCGTTCCAGCCCTTGAAGCGGAAGAACTCGTAGTCGCCGAAGGCCACGTCGTGCAGGCGCGCGGCGTTGAACGAGGTGAGGCGTTGCGCGGCGGTGCCGTCGAGGCGGAACAGGTCGGCCGGCGACTTCAGCGTCTCGCGCGCGAACACCACCGTATCGCTGGCGAAGTCGTAGCCGGTGATGTTGCCGCCGCCGGCCAGCCGGGTCACCTTGCCGCTGTGGATGTCGATGGCGAACAGCGGATGCTCGCCCTCGTCGTCCGCCAGCGCGTACAGGCTGCGGCCATCGGCGGACAGGCGCAGCCCACCGGCGGAGCGGTCCCAGGCCGGTGCCACCTCGCGCTTGCGGCCGCTGGCCAGGTCCAGCTCCATAATGCCGAAGCGGTCGGACTCGAAGCCGGGGCGCTTCATCGCCAGGTAGTACAGCTTGGCGCCGTCCGCCGAGGGCACCGGATAAGCGTCCCAGGCCGGGTTGTCGGCGGTGAGATTGCGCGGCGCCGCGCCGCCGTCGGCCGGTACGGCGTAGATATCGAAGTTGGTGGACCAGGGCTCGCTGTCGCCGGCGATGCGCACACCGAAATAAACCGTCTTGCCGTCCGGCGAGAAGCAGTACTCCGAATCGTCGCCGAACGGCTTGGACGGCACGTCGCCGTCGATCCCCTGCGTGATCCAGCGCGGCGCCGTGCTCACCACGCCTTCGCCGTCGAGCTCCGCGACGAACAGCTGCGAGCGGCGGCCGTCGGCCCAGCTGTCCCAGTGGCGGATGAACAAGCGGTTGAACACCATCCCGCTGGCCTTGGACGCCGCCTTCTCATCCAGCCGCTTGTGGGTGCACTCCAGCTCGCGGCAGTCCGGGAACACGTCGAGCGACAGCGCGATGCGCCTGCCGTCCGGCGACAGCACGAAGTTGTTCACCTCCAGCGGCAGGCTGGTCACCTGGCGCGCCTCGCCCAGCCCCTGGTCCAGCCGCCAGACCTGGGTGGTGCCGGAGCGCGCCGACAGAAAGAACAACGTTCTGCCGTCCGGCGACCAGCGCGGCGAATCGGCGTTGCCGCCCTTGGCGGTGAGCCGCTGCGGCTGGGCGTTGGCATCCTTCAGGCTCAGCAGCCAGATGCTGCGCACGCCCTTGTTGGCATCGAAATCGGTCTCGCGCAGGCTGAAGGCCACGGACCTGCCGTCCGGTGCCAGGCGCGGATCGGACACCCGGTCGAGCATCGCCAGGTCCTTGGGCGTGAAGGGACGGGTGGCGGTGGAACTGGCGGCGTTGGCGGACATGGGCAGGACCAGGGTCAGGAGCGGGGGCAGGATCAGGGTCAGGACGGCGGTGAGCCGGGCGAATTTCATCGGGGTCTCCTTGTTTTTTGGGCGGTCCCACGCTCGCCGGCCGGGCCGGTGCGGGCGTGTCCGCGAGTGGGCGCATCATGCCCCAGGCTTTCGCGCCGTGCACATCTTTCCTCGCCGGGTGCACGGCGTTTGCACAGCCCGCCGGTATCGTGATCCTGCGTCACCCACCCACTTACCGGAGTCACCCATGAAGCACCTGCAAGCCATTCTTTCCGCCGCCGCTCTCGCCGTCGGCCTCGCCAGCGCCCAGGCCCTGGCCACCACCTGCGACCAGGTCCAGGCCAGCATCGACGCCAAGATCAAGGCCAACGGCGTGAAGGACTACACGCTGGAAGCCGTGCCCGTCGCCGAGGTCAAGGATCGCAAGGTGGTCGGCACCTGCGAGGTCGGGACCAAGAAGATCGTCTATACCCGTGCCGCCAAGCCGGCGACGACGCAGACCGTCGAGCAGGTTTCCACGCCGAGCGTGGCGCAGAAGTGATGGTGGTCAAGGAGCAGGCGGGCCGGCCTTTGGGGGCCGGCCCGCGCTGGTACAGTTCACGCTCATCGGTAACAAACGAGTTCAAGGACATCGGTAACAGTGGCGCTTGGGATGCGCCGTGTGCAGGGTGATCCAACTCTCCCCTGGGTTGGGCAAAGCGTAGCGTGCCCACGCGGTGGGACACGATGGAGACATGACCCATCCGCTGGCTTCGCGCTTTGGTTGTCGTCATACCGGCGAAAGCCGGTATCCAGGGACGTTGGCGCCGCGGCTGCCCGCGCGTGTCGTCATCCCCGCGAAGGCGAATCGTAGGCTGGGATGAAGCGCAGCGAATCCCAGCATCGGTCGATGCCAAGGTCGATTCTGATGGCACGCGCTTCGCGTGGGGGCGGCTCCCGCGCCGAACCCTTCTGTTCCGCCATAAATGGCGGGTTACTTTCTTGTCAGCAGCGACAAGAAAGTAACCA
>JARLJS010000096.1 GCA_031291075.1 Nevskia sp.
ATAGTCCTCGACGGCGGTGTCGTAGGCGGTGCTGCCGGTGGCGGAGCTTGACGGTGGCGTCGTGGTGGTGCCGGAGCTGGTTGTGGTGGTAACGGTCGTGGTGGTGGTGGAAGCGTTGACGGCGGTAACGGTGGTGACGGTGTTGGTGACGGTGTTGCTGACGGAGGTCGTGGTCACGCTGGTCGTGGTGAGGGTGGTGCCATCCCATTGGTAAGCCGTCGTGGTGGCGGTCGTGGTGGAGCCGGAGGTGGAACTGCTCGCCGTGCCGGTGGAGGTCAGGGTCGCGGACGACAGGGAAGGATTGGTACCGTCCCAACTGGCGACGGTGGTGCCGCTGGCATTGGTGAAGCTGCCGGCCAGCAGGATGCCGCCGCTGGAATACCAGCCGGCGGGATCGACGATGCCGTCGAAATGCACGGCGCCGCTGGTGGAATCGGTGGTGCTCCACACCGCATAGGCTTCCAGTGTCTTGGAGCTTGCGCCTCTGATGGTGGCGCCGGAGACGACATTGACGTTGACGGTGCCGTTCTCCAACAAGGGCGCGCGGATCAGCACGGTGCCGCCTTCGCTGCCGCCCGTCACATCGATGACGGCGGAGGAGCCGAGGATGATGGAGCCGGAATTGGCGGCGGAGACGTTCTCGTAGCCGTAGGTGGCATTGTAGGCGCCGTAAGGGTCGGTGGTGCCGTCGCCGTTCGGTGTCCCGAAGGTGCCGATCTCCACCGTGCCGCCGGCCTCGGTCGAGGAGGAGGCGATGGCCAGCAGGCTGCCCTCGACGTCCACTCCCTTGGTGCCATAGAGGGAAATGGTGCCACCGGAGGTCCCGCTGGCATCGACGGTGCCCAGCACCCGGACCCAACCGCCGTCGGTCTGCAGCAATACCGTGGCCGAGGTCAGGGTCTGGCCGCTGGCGATGGTAATGTCGCCGGTGGAAAGCGCCACCTCGAACTCCGTGGTGAAGCCGGAGTTGATCGGCAAGCTGCCGGACAGCGCATTGGCGGACAGGATGAAACTGCCGCCCAGGGCGTTGGACTCGGCGGCGCCGTTAAGGGTGCCGTCCAGGGTCACGGTGCCGCTGTTGGCCTGGATGCCGATGGTCCCGGCATAGCCGGAACCGGCGGCGGAGACGGCGATGGTGGTGCCCGAGCCCAGGCTGACATTGCCGTCGTCCGAGATCAGTTTGACCGTGCCGCCGGGGGTGTCTTCGTACTGGTCGCTGAGCAGGATCACCGTGCCCGGCGCCTCGATGGCGGCGTCGCCGGACAGCGTGATGTTACCGGTCTTCGCCTCCAGGATCACCGTGCCGGCCTGGGCGATGATGGTGCCGGAGTCGGCGATGGACCCGGCGGTCAGGGTGAGGGAGCCGCCATAGACGCTGGAGGACAGGGAGAGCGAGCCCCCCGCCCCCGGCAGAATGGTCAAGGCTCCGCTGGTGGTGAGCGACTGGCTGGCGCTGGTGTCGACCACCAGGAAGGGGGCGGTCAGCGTCACATCGGCAGCGCCGGCCCCCAGGCTGCCGGTGCCGGAGAACAGGATCTCGGTCCCGGCGGTGGCGGTAAGGGTGGCGACATTGCCGATGGTCTTGCTGCCCGCCCCGAAGGTCAGGGTATCCAGGGCGTCGAGGCTCAGGCCGCCGCCCGCGCCGGCCGCCGCATTGGCCGTGCTGGGGCTGCTCTGGCTGTCCTTCAGCACGAGGTCGGTGGCGGTCACCGTGGCACTGCCGGCGCCGTCGCTGTAGAGCCCGGCGGCGTCCAGGGTCAGGGTGCCGATGGGATCGGCCGCCGTGCCCAGCGCCGCATTGCCATAAAGATCGATCACCGAGGCGCTGCGCAAGCTGACCGTCGCCGCCCCGGCCATCTGGGCGATCAGGGCGTCGGTCAACACCAGACCGGAGGAGCCGCCG
>JARLJS010000010.1 GCA_031291075.1 Nevskia sp.
GCGCGATTCGGCCATGCAGGCCGCCCACGAACGCCTGCGCCCGATCCTGATGACCTCGCTTGCCTTCGTGTTCGGCTCGCTGCCGCTCGCCATTGCCAGCGGCGCCGGCGCCTCGGCGCGCATCGCCATCGGCACCGCGGTGGTCGGCGGCATGATCAGCGCCACCGTGCTGGCGGTCTATTTCGTCCCCGTCTTCTTCGTCACCGTGCTGAAGGTCTTCCGCGTGCGCCCGCGTCCGCACATCGGCGAGGCCCCGGCAGCCCTCGAGCGGAAGGCCTGACCGATGCGCTTTCTTCTTGTGGCCACCACGGCCCTGGTGCTGCTCGCCGGCTGCAGTCTCATCCCCGACGATGACCGCCCCACCCTGCCCACGGCCGAAACCTGGCCGCAGGCCCCCTCCACCCCGGCGGCCGAGGCGGCGGCGGACCTCGGCTGGCGCGTGTTTTTCCAAGATTCCGTCACGCAGGATCTGATCGCGGCGGCGCTTGCCAACAACCGCGACCTGCGGGTCGCCGCGCTCAACGCGGAGTCCGCCGAGGCCCAGTACCGCACCCAGCACGCGAGCCTCTTTCCCACCCTCGACGCCACCGCGGGCTTCGAACGCTCCCGCACCCCAGCCGACGTCTATGGTAGCTCCGCGCCGCAGAACGTCCGCCAGTATAGCCTCGGCCTGTCCGCGGTCTCGTGGGAACTCGACTTCTTCGGCCGCATCCGCTCGCAGGCCCAGCAGGCTCACGAGACCTATCTGCAGCAGGAGGATCTCCGCCGGAGCGCACAGATCAGCCTGGTCGCCTCGGTGGCCTCCTCCTATGACGCCTGGCTCGCCGACAGCGAGGCCCAGGCGATCGCGCGGGACACTGAGAAGCTGCAGGCCCAGACCCTGAAGCTCACCCAGAACAAGGCCGCCCACGGCAGCGGCACGGCGCTGGACGTGGCCCAGGCCGAAACCAACCTGCGCTCGGCTCAGGCGAGCGTGGCCCAGTACAACCGCCAGATCTCCGCCGACATGGACGCCCTGGTGCTGCTGCTCGGCGCTCCGCTGGAAGAATCCCTGGCCGGCCGCATGACCGCCCAGGCCCAGCAACGCGGTCTGCCTGCGGTGCCCGACGTACCCGCCGGCCTGCCCGCGGATCTCCTGGAGCACCGCCCCGACATCCGCGCGGCCGAGCACGCCCTGCGGGCGGCCAACGCCAACATCGGCACCGCGCGCGCCGCGTTCTATCCGCAGATCGTGCTGACCGCGAACGGCGGCACCGCAAGCTCCGGCCTGCACGGCCTGTTCGGTGCCGGCCAGGGCGCCTGGCTGTTCCAGCCCTCGCTCAGCCTGCCGATCTTCGACGCCGGCCGCAACGAGGCGAACCTGGACCTGGCGAAGATCGAAAAGCGCATCGAGATCGCCACCTACGAAAAAGCGATCCAGTCCGCCTTCCACGACGTCGCCGACGCGCTCTCCGCCCGCGAAACCTACACCCAGCAGCTTGCCGCCCAGCAGGCCCTGGTCGCGGCGGAAGTCCGCTACTGCGAACTCGCCGACATGCGTTTCCGTGCCGGCTCCGACAGCTTCCTCAACGTCCTGGTGTCACAGAACGCCCTGCTCGGCGCGCGCCTGTCGCTGGTCAGCCTGCGGCTGGCGGCGCAGCAGAACGCCGTCACGCTCTACAAGGCCCTCGGCGGCGGCTGGCGGGAGGGTCCGGGTGGGGCCTGACGCCGCCTTCCCCGCCCGGAGCGATCCAATCGCGCCAATATTGCGATGAATCGATCCGAAAATTGGCCGCCCCCCCGATCTTTCTCCCCCGTATCGTTTAAGCTGCGTCGAGGGAGGAAACGGGGCGGTCCATCCAGGGCCGTAGATGTCACGGCCATGCCTTGTCGCACGCGGCCGTGGCCAGCTCCGCATCCTTCTGTCCGCAGACTTCCCCTGGGGCGTCCTCCGGGGGCCGCGTTCGTCAACAGAGGGAATCTGACATGCCGCCGATACGAATGCCCGGAATACCCGCTTCGCTGCGCCTCCCCCTTCTGGCCGGGGTCGCCGCCCTCTGGCTGCCCGGCGCGGCCATAGCCGCCGCGCCGCAGGACTGCGCCGCCATGGTCGGCGTTACGGTGCCGGCCTCCGCCATCGCGCTGCCCACCGGCGGCGTGCGCATTACCGGTGCCAAGTCCTTCGCCGCCACCGGCGAGGGCGCCAAGGCGGTCGGCGCCTTCTGCCGCGTCAATGCCGAGATCCTGCCGCGCGATCCCGCCGCCCCGCCCATCAAGATGGAAGTCAACCTGCCGGAGCAATGGAACGGCAATGCGCTGATGTTCGGCGGCGGCGGCTACAACGGCTCCATCCTCAGCACCGGCGGCACCCTCCGTCTGCAGCCGACCGACATGCCCATCCCGCTCGCCCGCGGCTACGCCACGTTCGGCGGCGACTCCGGCCACGCGGGCACCTCGGCCGACGCCTCCTTCGCCACCAACCCGGAGGCGCTGCGCAACTACGCGCTGGATGGCGTGAAGAAAACCCGCGATGCCGCCGTCTATCTCATCAAGGCCCGCTACGCCCGCCCGGCCGAGAAGCTCTACTTCCACGGCAGCTCCAACGGCGGCAAGGAAGCGATGGGCATGATCCAGCGCTACCCCAACGACCTCGACGGGGCGATGGTGTTCTGGCCCGCCGTTTACATCGGCACCGAGGCGGTGCAGATGGCCCGCGTCGCCCGGGCCTTCGACGCGCCGGGTGCCTGGCCCAACCTCGCCAAGCGCCAGCGCCTGCTCGCCGCCGAACTGGAGACCTGCGACGCGCTGGACGGCGCCCAGGACGGCGTGATCAGCAACCCGCGCGCCTGCGAGGCCAAGTTCGACCCGGTCACCGCCAAGGTCGCGGGCCAGCCGCTGCGCTGCCCGAGTGGCGCCGACGAGGGCGACC
>JARLJS010000097.1 GCA_031291075.1 Nevskia sp.
GGCCCCCACCGCCACGTTGCTGCCCTGGGTCGTGCCCGTCGCCGTCGTGGTCACGCTGGCGTTCTGGCTCGCCGTGCTGGAATAAGGCCCGGCCAGCGACACGTCCGCACCGGTCCCCAGCAGCGCCGTGGTGCTGTCCACCGCCACCGACACCGCCACCAGCGGGGTCACCGTCACCTGGGCGCCTGCCGCCCCGCCGGTCACCGTGGTCGCCATGGTGTCGCCGCCGGTCGCGTTCAGGCCCATGCTGCTGCCGCCGGTCAGGATGGCGCCGTCCGCCACCTCCGCCGTCGTGCTGTCCACCGCCACGTTCAGGCCCACCGAGGCCCCAACCCCCACCTTGGCGCTGGTCCCGCTCCCGGTCACGCTGGCCCCAGAGGTCACCGTGTTGCTGGCGATGTTGCTCGCCTCGATCAGCACCGGACCGGTACCGGCGTCCACCGTCGAACCGCTCGCCAGGCTGGCCGAACTGCTATTGTCCACCGTGTTCAAAGCCAAGGATCCGGCCACCCCCACGTTGCTCGCCCCGGCACCGCTCTTTGCATCCGCCTCGAAGGCGTTCACGCTGCTGGTGCCCGGCATCATCGCTGACACCGTCAAGCCCTGGGAGGAGACCGTGGTATTGGTCGGGATGGTCGCCGTGTTGCTGGCGATCCCCAGGTTCAACGCCACCGCCGCGCCCACGCCCACGGCCGTGTTGCCGGTCTGGCTGCCGTCCGCGTTGGCCTTGCCGCTCGTCTGCGCCGTGCTGCTCACCGTCAGCAGGCCGCCCGAATCCACCGTCGTACCGCTGGTCAGCGTCGCGCTGGTCTTGGACACCGCCACGTTCACCCCGATCGCCGCCGCCACGCTCACCTTGCCGTCGCTGGTGCTGGCCGACGGAGCTGTCCCGCCGGAGCCCTGCGCCGCGCTGTCCGCCGACGCGTCCGCGCCGTCACCCTTGGCCGTGCTGCCCTGGGTCGCCACCTGGCTGTCCACATTGCCGGCAGCGGGCGCGCTGCCGTCGCTGTTGGCCGGAGCTCCGCCCGCCACGCTGGCCGTGGCGCTGGTGCTGCTGCTGCTGCTGGACACCGCCGCCACCGTGA
>JARLJS010000098.1 GCA_031291075.1 Nevskia sp.
GGGGGGCGGGGCGGGCGGCGGCCCGGCGGCGGGCAGCGGCGCGGGCGGCTTGCCGCAGGCGGACAGCAGCAGCGCCGCGGCGAACAGGGCGGGGTGCTTCCGGTTACGGATCTTACCGCGCATGCGAACTCCCTTGTTCTGCGTGGACGGCGCTGGCGCGAACGCCGCGGATCCCGATGCCATGACTATGGCGTCGGCCGTCGCTGCCGGTCAATCCCGCGCCGCAGGGGGGCCGCCATGGCGCATAATTCCGTCGCGGAAGAACAGCACCAGGACAACATGCCGCTTTCGGGGAAAACCATCAGTATCCGCATCTTCGCGCCGGCCGTGGCCCGCGCCGCAGCGCCATGATCCAGGCCCTGGCCGCATTCGCCTACGCACTGGCGCGCCTGCTGCTGCGTCCGTTCATCGCCTCCATGCGCTACCGCGCCGCGCCGGAGGCGCCGGCGGCTTCGCTCAAGCTCGATCCGTTGCGGCCGGTGTGCTACGTGCTGCCGCAGCGAAGCTGGATCGACCTGTTCGCGCTCGACCGCATCTGCTGCGAACAGGGGCTGCCGCGCCCACAGCGCAGCGACCGCTCCCTGCCCGGGGCCGGGCGTGCCGCGGTGCTGTATCTGCCGGCGCTGCTGGAGTCCTTCGTGCTGCGCGGGCGGGCCCACGTTTCGCCGCTGTCCACGCTGCTTGAGACGGCGGCGCACACCACCGGCTACGACGTGCAGATCGTGCCGGTGTCGATCTTCTGGGGACGCGATCCCGGGCAGGAGACCTCGCTGTTCCGCCTGATCTTCGCCGACAGCGTGCAGGCCGGCCGGGTGCGCAAGTTCTTCATCATGCTGGCCAACGGTCGCAATGTGCTGGCCAACTTCGGCCTGCCGCTGTCGTACCGCACCTACGTGAGCGCCGCGACCGACCCTGCCCGCGCCGAGCGCAAGCTGGCGCGCGCCCTGCATTTCCACTTCCTGCGTGCACGCAGCGCGGTGCTGGGGCCGACGCTGCTGCGCCGCTCGGTGGTGATCCAGGGCGTGCTCAATTCGGCCGAGGTGCGCCGGGCGATCGAGCGAGAGGGGGCCAGGTCCGGCCGGGCACAGGCAGAGGCGCGGGCGCGCCGCTGCGTCGAGGAGATCGCGGCCAACTACTCGTCGGCCACCATCCGGCTGGTCGAGTTGCTGCTGGGGATGTTGTGGAACCGCATCTACCGCGGCATCGAGGTCAACGGCATCGAGCGCCTGCGCGAGCTGGCCCAGGCCCATGAAGTGATCTATCTGCCGTCGCACCGCAGCCACGCCGACTACCTGCTGTTGTCCTACACGCTGTACCAGCATGGCCTGGTGCCGCCGCACATCGCCGCCGGGATCAATCTCAACTTCTGGCCGGTGGGCGTGCTGCTGCGCCGTTGCGGGGCCTTCTACATCCGGCGCAAGTTCGGCAGCGACGCGGTTTACGGTGCGGTGTTCCGCGCCTATGTCGACGGCTTGATCCGGCGCGGCTATGCCATGGAATTCTTCCCCGAAGGCGGCCGTTCGCGCACCGGGCGGCTGTTGCGCCCGAAGACCGGCCTGCTGGCGATGGTGGCGGAGTCGGCGCTGCGCCAGCGCGTGCGCAAGGTGGCGCTGGTGCCGGTGTTTCTCGGCTACGACAAGGTGTGGGAGGTCAACAGCTACTTCAAGGAGCTGCGCGGCGCGACCAAGCAGAAGGAGTCGGCGGAGGGGCTGCTCAAGGCGACCAAGGTGCTGACCAACTCCTACGGCAAGGTCTACGTCAACTTCGGCGAGCCGATCGTGCTGCAGGACGCGGCCGATACGGGCCTGCCGGGATGGCGCGAGCGGCTGACCCCGGACGGCGACGAGCTGCCGGAGGGCTTCAGCGCCTGGGTGCGGCAACTCGCGGACGAGCATATGCGCCGCATCAACGCCGCCGCGGTGGCAGGCCCGGTGGGGCTGGCCGCCTGCGCCCTGCTGGCGGCGCCGTTGCGCGCGTCGGCCGAGGACGAGCTGACCGACCAGATCGGGCACCTGCTGGGCCTGCTCGACGCCTGGCCTGGGCGCGAGCGGCTGCTGGTGCCGGAACGCGATCCACGCGCGGTGCTGGACTGGGCCATCCCGGTGGCGCGGATCCAGCGCGTGCCGCATCCCTGGGGTGATCTCCTGGTCGCCGCCGGCAAGGACGGCGTGCTGCTCACCTACAACCGCAACATGATCCAGCACCTGTTCGCCCTGCCCGCGCTGATCGCCAGCCTGCTGCGCACCCGTGCCAGCCTGTCGGAAGAGGCGATCTTCACCGGCTGCCGCGCCTTGTACCCGTTCCTGCGTACCGAGTTCTTCCTGCCCTGGCCACCGGCCGAATGCGACGCGGTGGCGCGCAACTGCCTGGACCGCATGCTTGCCTCCGGCCTGCTGGTGCGGGCCGCCGACGGCCGTCTGCAGCGTCCCGAGGTGGGTAGCCAGGCGTTTTCCAGTTTCGCCGTGCTGGGCCGGCTGCTGGGGGAGACCCTGGAGCGTCAGGCCATGGTGGTGCTGCTGCTGGCCGACGAGCGCCGCGGCGGCCGGATCCTGCAGCGGGCCAGGTTCGAGAACGACTGCTACATGCTGGCCGAGCGCATGGCCGTGTTGACCGGCCGCGAGGCACCGGAATTCTTCGACAAGGCATTGTTTTCAGGCTATCTGGACACCCTGATCGAGGTGGGGGTGGTGGGTGCGGACGGGCAGGGCGGGCTGGTGGCCGACGAGCGGGTGGAGAAGATCGCGGAACGTTCGATGGAACTATTGTCCGACGAAACGCGTCAGATGCTGCGCCAGCTTCTTTCGCGACGGCGTCCGGGGTAGGGCCAGGGAAAGGCGTCCTGATCGGACAAGGCGCGGAGGACAGGCCGCAAATACGCTGTATCCGCTGAAAATACGACAAGAACGTGACACTGGTATGCCGTTATGACTCCGCTATAATCAGCCCGCTATTCCAAGACGGGTAGGCTCAGCCCGCCTGCAATCACCCTGCCTGCAACCACTGTTTCGCAAACCTAAACTCCCATCTGAAGGAATTCACCATGTTCAAACTCCCCCGGGTGCTGCTTGCGCTCGCATGTGCCTCGCTGGTCGTGGCTTGCACCAAACCCGCCGGCGGCGGTGATCAGGCCAAGCCGGCGGACGCTGCCGCCACGGCGGACAAGAAGGCGGACGCCAATGCGCCGGTCCCGGCCGATCTGAGCTCCGAGCAGCAGCAGTTCGGTTACGCCATCGGCTACGACATCGGCCACTCCCTGGCGCAGATCAAGGACAACGTCGACCTCAAGTCGCTGGAGAAGGGTCTCGAGGAAAGCGCGGCCGGCCAGACCGCCCGCCTCACCGACAAGCAGCGCGAGGACGTCAAGAACAACGTGGCCCAGAAGATCCGCGCCAAGCAGCAGGCCGATCGCGAAGCCGCGGCCAAGAAGAACCAGGATGACGGCGACAAGTTCCTCGCCGACAACGGCAAGAAGGCGGGCGTGAAGACCACCGCCTCCGGCCTCGAGTACGAAGTGATCACCGAGGGCAAGGGCGACCACCCGACCGCGCAGGACAAGGTGACCGTGAACTACAAGGGCACCCTGCTGGACGGCACCGTGTTCGACAGCTCCTACGACCGCGGCCAGCCGGTGAGCTTCCCGCTCGGCAACGTCATCCCGGGCTGGACCGAGGGCGTGCAGCTGATGACCCCGGGCTCCAAGTACAAGTTCTATATCCCGTCCAAGCTGGCTTACGGCGAGCGCGGTGCGGGTGCCAAGATCGGCCCGAACCAGACCCTGACCTTCGAAGTCGAGCTGATCAGCATCGACAAGAACACCGCGCTGGCCCCGGCCGCGCCGGGCAAGCCCGCCGCTCCGAAGTCGAAGTAAGCGGTCAGGCGGAACGAGCCTCGTAGCACCGCGGCCCGGCGCAAGCCGGGCCGTTTTTTTTGGGGCCGGGCAATCGCCGTTGCCCGGATGGCGGACACTGATCCGTCTACCTCTGCCGGCCGTGCTTGCCGTCCAGGTATTCGCCGAGCGCGTCGAGACGCTGGCCGAAGTACACGGCAAACCCGTCGATCCAGCTCAGCACGTCCTCCAGCGGCCCGGGGTGCAGGCGGTACAGCCGGTGCCGGCCGTCGCGGCGCACCGACACCAGCTTCGCCTCCTCCAGCGCGCGCAGGTGCTGCGAAATCGCGCCCAAGGTCATCCGGAACGGTTCCGCCAGCTCGCTCGCGGCGCGCTCGCCGTCCCTCAGCTTGACCAGGATGGCGCGCCGCGCCGGGTGCGCGATGGCATGGAAGACGTCACTCTCCTGCAGCGGGCGCATGATCGCTCCACGACGGGTACCTGTTCCGGTGCAGCTCGAACCGCCGCCCCCAGTCGGGCAGGGCGCCTCCACCGAGCTGCGCTTCGAGCCGGTCGAGGAAGGCGTGCAGCCCGGGCAGGAAGCCGCGCGCGGTCTCCCGCGTGATCCGCCGGTAGGTGACCAGCAGGCGGGTCGAATCGCCGTCCGGCGTCAGCTCGTAACGAAAGATGGCGCGTTCGCCGCGCGGCATCTCGGGTACGGGCGCGACGTTCCATTCGTATTCGAGCAGGCGCGGCGGGTCCCAGGCGAGGATCGTTCCGGTCGAGCGGTAGCCGGGCGGGCCCGAGATCATCTCGAAGCGCCCGCCCACCCTTTCCTCGATCACCGCGTGTGTACACATCAGCCAGCCGCTCAGGCCCGCGGGCGTGGCGATGGCGTCCCACACGTGCTCGGGCCGATGCGGGTATACGCGCCGGAACATCAGCGTCGCGTAGCCGTCCTCCTCCATCAGGGTGCCCTCAGCTTGCATAAGTCAGCACCACGTTGCCGCAGCGGAACACGCGATGGTCGACCAGCCGCAGCCGGTGCACGGTTCTGAACAGCGTGCGGCCGCTGCCGAGCGCCAGCGGGATGATCACGAACTGGTACTCGTCGACCAGGCCGGCCTCGCCGAGCTGCCGGGCCACTTCGCCGCTGCCGAGCACCGTGATGCCAGGTCCTTCCTGCGACTTGAGTTCCAGCACGGCCTTCGCCAGGTCGCCCTTCAACAGATGGGTGTTGTTCCAGGTCGGCTCGATCGTGTTCGATGCCAGGTATTTCCTCGCGGCGTTGATGCCCCTCGCCACGTCCGGCATTTGGCGGGCGGCGTCCGGCGTCGGCCAGTACGACTCCATCATCTGGTAGGTCTTCCTGCCGAACAGCAGTTCACCGCCGGAGCCGGCGTTCCCGCCTACCCAGTCGGCGAACTCGGGATCGTCCCGGCCCGCGTGCGCCCAGCCGATGTCGCTTGCCGCATCGGCGAAGCAGCCATCGACGGAGACCGACTCGAATACGCGCAGCTTTCTCATCCGCTTGCCTCCCTTCCAGTGCCATCTATTATTTTAGTTTTATCTAAAATGTCAAGCAGCATCTCTGCGCCGGAGAACAGTCCCGGCTGGCTCATATCGACTGGATAAGCCCTTTTAGGGCATCTTTAGTTTAGATGCATACATGGAATGCCCCTCTCCCGGCCCTGCGGGCCACCCTCTCCCGCAAGCGGGAGAGGGGAAAGAATGTGTGCACGTAAAGAGAAAATGCTCTAGGGGCCGCGGCTTGCCAAGTGGCGGCGCACCCGGGCGCCTAATCGCAGTACTTGCTGGCCGCCGCCTGCGCGTCCTGCAGTTCCTGGTTGAACTGCTCGTCGGTCATGCGGGCGGGCTGGCCGTCCTCGCCGGTGACGAACAGGCGGTGGGCGGTCTTTTCCTGCAGGTAGCTGATCTGCTCGCGGGCCTTGGCGCAGCGTTCCGCATTGTCGGCCTTGGACTGCAGCGCCTGCTGGGCGGCGCGGTCATCGGCGTTGCCGGAAGCGGCTGCGGAGCGGCCGGCGGGCCGGCTGCCGCCGGTGGTGGTGCCCGACATCGGCAGCTGCGGCGTGACGTCCTCGTAGTGTCCCTGCGCCGGCGGATTCTGGCTGTAATGCACCTGCCCCTTGTCGTCCACCCACTTGTAGATATCGGCGGAAGCCGCCAGCGGCAGGCAGCACAGCAACAGGGCGATTGCACGGTTCATGACGAGTCAGTTTAGCATTGGGTGGAACGCGCTATACAGGCTCCAAAAACTAATCGCGCGGTGCCACTGCGCCGATACTGTGCGCCCAGCGGCGCATTTCGTCCGGATCGAAGGCGTCGGCGGCGGGCGGCGCGAACGCCGTTTCCGGACCCTGGTTGTTCATGCCGGTGGCGAGGTAGCGTCCGCTCGGCAGGTCGTACACGGTTTCCAGCGCGGGCAGCAACAGCGGCTGGTCGTACGCCATCAGGGTATGCACCTCCTGCAGCTGCGCCAAGCGGTCGTCGCCGTCGTACAGTTCGCCCAGCAGCACCTGCCATGAATCCTCGTCCAGGTACAGCGTGCGCCGCGGCCAGCCGCAGGACTGCGTCGGCCGGCAACGGCCTTCGAGCACCCACACCCGGTGCAGCTCGTAACGGGTGTAGGCCGGATTGACGTGGTGCGGTCCGAGCAGCTCGGCGTAGCCCACCGCGGCGTCGTGCAGCCGGTAGGCGTTGTACGGCACATACAGCTCGCGCTTGCCGCGCAGCTTCCATTCGTAGCGCGCCGGCGAGCCGTTGAATCCCTCGACCTGGTCCTCGTGCAGCAGGCCGTTGGAGCCGAGCGCCGGCGTGTCCCCGCCGGCCTCGCCGGTGGCGGCGATGGATCGCTGGCCCGGGCTGCGCTGCCACGCCTGGGGCGGCGGCAGCAGGGTGTCGTAGACCAGCTTGATGGTGCCGGCGAGCTTGGCCGGTTCGAACACCGCGCTGGCGGTATAGCCCAGGACGGTGCCGATTTTCTTGAGCGGAGGCGTGTCGATGGCGGCGTAGCGTGCGCGTTCGGCCAGGCGCACCAGGCTGGCCGCGCCTTCAGGCGAGACGCTGACCTGCACGTAGGTGCGTTCGCGCGCCGTGCCGCGCCAGCGCAGGCGCTGGTTCCACATCGCCTCGATGCCGTTCTGCGGCAGCGGAAAGGGGATGCCCGCCGCCGCGTGCTGCGGCGTGCCGTCGGGCGCATCGAGGAAGGCCCGCGTGGCGTTGCGCAAGGTGCCGTCGTAGAACGCCTGCGGCGCGGCGTAACTGCGGTGCGTCGCGTACACCGGCAGGCGGTAACTGTCGTAGCGCGTCAGCAGCGCCTGCTGGCCGGGGCTGAGCCGCGCGGCATAGTCCGCCAGCCGCTCCTTGCCAATCTCGAACAGGGGCTTTTCGCCGGGGAACGGGTCGACGTAGCGGCTGCCGGCGCGCCACTCCGCCGGCTGGCGTTGCGGACCGAGGCCGCCATCCCACTCGGGAATGGCGCCGTCGGCGCTGCCGGCGCGCTCGCCGCCCACCGGCGTCAGGCGGCCGCCGAGCTGGGCGGCGGCGTCAGGTCCCACGCTCGCGAAAGCCGTGCTGGCGAACAGCGCGGCCAGACTACCGAACCAGCGTCCCATCCCCATGTGTCCCGAGCTCCTCTCTCTGCGTTGAACGATCGCCGGCCGGCGCGTCCGGGCGCTTTCGCCCGCGCGGTGCGCGGGGCGGTTTGCGCTGGCGGTCGGCTGCTAATACATTGGTCGCCGATACCATAGCGTATGCGGTGAGCGGTTTTTCCACACATGAGCGGAAACAACGACGAAAGCGCGTCCCGGCCCAACCTCACGGCCGAGCAATGGGCGCAGGCGGCACTGGACGCCATGGCCCTCGGCGGACTGGAGGCGGTGGCGGTGGAGCCGCTGGCGCGCCGGCTGGGCGTGACCAAGGGCAGCTTCTACTGGCACTTCGCCAACCGCGACGCGCTGGTGCACGCCGCGCTGCACCTGTGGGAGAAGGGCGAGACCGACGACATGATCGCCGGGGTGGAGGAGGAGCCCGATCCCTACGAGCGCATCGTCAAGCTGTTCAAGCGCGGCAATTCGAGCTACCGCGCCGGGCGGCTGTACCTGGCGCTGGCGGCCGCTTCCGACGATCCGCGGGTGGCACAGGTGGTGAAGCGCGTATCGGCGCGCCGCCTGGCCTACCTGTACAAGTGCTACCTGGCGCTGGGCCTGAGCGAGCGCGACGCCAAGCTGTGGTCGACCTTCGCCTACGCCACCTTCATCGGCAACCAGCAGGTCCACCGCGACGCGCCGGACGAGTTCCCGGCCGGCGCGGAGTTCCGCGAGTATTTCAAGCTCATGCTGCGGACGCTGATCCCGCGCCCGCGCTCCACCGATCCAGACCATCCGCACGTGGTGCATCTGCACGGGGTCGGGGAATAGGCCCGGAACCGCGGCCGGACCTGAAAGCCGGAGCACCCGGCTCCGGCGCCGCCGCCAGCATCGACGAAACGACTGGCAAGAGGATGCGATGGACAACGCCTTACTGATCGGCAAGGGCGATACCCAGCAGTGGCTGCAGACGCGCTACGCCAACCGCCACGGCCTGATCGCCGGGGCCACCGGCACCGGCAAGACCGTCACCCTGCAGGTGCTGGCCGAGGGCTTTTCCGACCTTGGCGTGCCGGTGTTCGCGGCCGATATCAAGGGCGACCTGGCCGGCGTCAGCCAGCCCGGCAGCGGCGACGCCAAGCTGGCCGAGCGGGCCCAGGCCGTGGGTATGAGCGGCTACACGCCGCAGGCCTATCCGGTGGTGTTCTGGGACGTGTTCGGCGAGTCCGGGCACCCGGTGCGCGGCACCGTGTCGGACATGGGGCCGTTGCTGCTGGCGCGCCTCATGGGGCTGTCCGACGTGCAGGAGGCGGTGCTGCAGCTGGTGTTCAAGTACTGCGACGACCAGGGCCTGCTGCTGCTCGACTTCAAGGATCTCAAAGCGGCGCTGGCCTACGTCGCCGACAATGCCGCGTCGCTGGGCTCGGACTACGGCCTGGTCACCAAGGCCTCGATCGGCGCCATCCAGCGCACCCTGCTGACCCTGCAGCAGGACGGCGCCGAGCACTTCTTCGGCGAGCCGGCGCTGGACCTGCACGACCTGATGCGCCAGGACATGACCGGCCGCGGCGTGATCAACGTGCTCGCCGCCGACAAGCTGTACCAGAAGCCCACCCTGTACGCGACCTTCCTGCTGTGGCTGCTGGCGGAGCTGTTCGAGAAGCTGCCCGAGCGCGGCGACGCCGACAAGCCGCTGCTGGTGTTCTTCTTCGACGAGGCGCACCTGCTGTTCAACGACGCCCCCAAGGCTCTGGTCGACAAAGTCGAGCAGGTGGTGCGGCTGATCCGTTCCAAGGGCGTCGGCGTCTATTTCGTCACGCAGAATCCGCTGGACCTGCCCGACACGGTGCTGGGCCAGCTCGGCAACCGCGTGCAGCATGCGCTGCGCGCCTTCACCCCGCGCGACCAGAAGGCGGTCAAGGCCGCCGCCGAGACCTTTCGCGCCAATCCCAAGCTGGACGTGGCCGAGGCGATCCAGCAGCTCGGTGTGGGCGAGGCGCTGGTGTCGACCCTGGGCGAGGGCGGCGTGCCCGGCGTGGTCGAGCGTACCCGCGTGCGTCCGCCGCGGGGGCGCATCGGCGCCATCAGCGCCGAGGAGCGCAGGCAGGTGATCGGGCGCAGCCCGGTCGGCACCCGGTACGACCAGGCGGTCGATCGTGAATCGGCTTACGAGAAGCTGGCGCAGCGGACGCAGCAGGGTACGGGTACGGCCGTGCCCGCCGGCGGCGGTGCAGTCAAGGGATCGCCGGCCAGGCCGGCGCCGCCGAGTCAGGTACAGGTGGTGCTGGAGACTGCGGCGAAGAGTGTGGTGCGGAGCGTTGGTACGCAGGTGGGGCGGGAGTTGGGGAAGGAGTTGATGCGGGGGTTGCTGGGGTCGCTGACGCGGCGTTGAGCTTGCTTGCTCGTTTCCGGGTGATGCGCTGGGCATGTCGCGCGAAATGCACTTCTGAAACGTTGTTGCATGCGCTTGCGCGCGTGTGGTGCTTTCCCAGTTTGAAGCTGTGTATTCCGCCCCGAGGGCGGGTTACTTTTCTTGTCGACAAGAAAAGTAACCAAAAGAAACGACCCCAACGGCTGCGCCCTCTCATCGCAAAATCGAGAAGCGCGATGAGAGGGTCCCCTGCGCTTCTCGCCCGCGGCGGGTTCCGCACACAGGCCATCCATGGCCTGCGTGCGGAAGCTTCGGCATCCTGCCTCGCCCCGCGCGAACACACGCGCGGGCCCCTATCGCCGCGGGCTGCGATGCTCGGCGCAGCCAA
>JARLJS010000099.1 GCA_031291075.1 Nevskia sp.
TCGAGCAGGCTGAACTGGGGCGCCGGCAGGCTGCTGACCTGTGGCACCAGTTGCCTGGCGGCCAGGTAGGCCTGGCGGGCCTGTTCGAGCTGGGGGTTGCCGTGCTTGAGCGCTTCCACCAGTTGCGGCAGGGTCTGGGGGGCGCTGTCGGCCGGCGCTGCGGGGGCGGCCCACACCACACCGCAGGCACAGGCCAGCGCCGCGCCGAACAGGGCGCGCGTCAAAGCCTGGCGAAGCGGCACGGCGGCGAAGTTCATGCGGGGGGCTTACTGAACGGCGGAGCGGCAGCCTACGCAAGCCAGCTTTCATCGAGCTTACAGCGGGTTAAGCTGGTGGCCCGCCTTTCAGCCGACACACCGATCCTGCCGACATGCGCCTGCTGCTGATCGAGGACGACACCCAGATCGCCGCCAGTCTCGCCCGTGCCCTGCGCCACGCCGGCGACGCCGTGGACGTGTGCGGCAACGCCCGCGACGCCGAGGAGGCGCTGCGTGCGATCGACTACGCGCTGGTGATCCTCGACCTGGGCCTGCCCGACCAGGACGGGGGCACGCTGCTGCGCAGCCTGCGCACGCGCGACGACCACACGCCGGTGCTGGTGCTTACCGCGCGCGACGAGCTGGACGAACGGGTGCGCCTGCTCGACCTGGGCGCGGACGACTACCTGGTGAAGCCGTTCGAGCTCGCCGAGCTGCAGGCGCGTATCCGCGCCATCACGCGGCGCGCCATCGCCCGCTCCGGCGGCGACATCGGCGCCGGCCGCCTGCGCCTGGACCTGGCCCAGCGCTGCGCCTATTGCGGCGATGCCCCGCTCGACCTGTCGCCGCGCGAGCTGAAGCTGCTGGAGCTGCTGTTGTTGCGACGCGACCGGGTGGTGAGCAAGACGCAGATCCAGGAGCAGCTCTGCGACTGGGGCCAGGAGCTCACCGATGGGGCGGTCGAGCTTTACATCCACCGCCTGCGCCGCAAGCTGGACGCGAGCGGCGTCGAAGTCCGCACGGTGCGCGGCTTCGGCTATCTGCTGCAACTGGCGGCGGAGGCCTCGTGAGCGGCTCCCCCAGCCTGCGCCGCCGCCTGCTGCAGCGCCTGCTGGCGCCGCTGCTGCTGCTGTTCGTGCTGGGCGGATGGGGCGGCTATGCCCTGGCCCTGCACTACGCCAACTCGGTCTACGACGGCTGGCTCTACGACTCGGCCAATTCGCTGGCATTGCTGGTGGAGCGTACCGACCGCGGCGTGATCCTCGACCTGCCGCAGGCGGCGGAGCGGCTGTTCGACTGGGACGTGGCCGACACCACCTACTACCGGGTGGCGGGCTCGCGCAGCGGCCTCATCGCCGGGCGCAGCCGCTTTCCGGACATTACCGCCGCGCCCTCGCGCTACCAGCGCGCGCTGCTCGGCGACGGCATCATCGACGGCCACCAGGTGCGGGTGGCGACGCTCGAGCTGCCCGCCGCCGATCTGGGTGAAGACGTGTCGGTGCAGGTGGCGGAAACGACCAACAAGCGCAACACGCTGGCGCGGCAGATCCTGCTGGGGGCGCTGCTGCCGCAGATCGTACTGATCGGCGCGGCGGCGCTGACGCTGTGGTTCGGCATCCGCGGTGGCCTGGCCCCGCTGGGAGAGCTGGCTGGACACCTGCAACGGCAGGACCACCTGCGTCGACAGCCGCTGGCCGGCGACGACGTGCCGGCCGAGGTACGGCCGCTGACGCGGGCCCTCGACGACCTGCTGCGGCGGCTCGACGCGGCGCTGGCGGCACAGCAACGCTTCGTCGCCGACGCCGCGCACCAGCTGCGGACCCCACTGACCGCGCTCAAGCTCAACATCGAACAGGCACTGCAGGAAGCGCGCATGGAGGATGTGCTGCCGGCCCTGCAGGAAAGCGCGCGCGCGGTGGCGCGGATGACGCGCCTGGTCAACCAGCTCCTGCTGCTGGCGCGCACCGACCCGGAAGCCGCTGCCGCCACCCCGTTCGAGCCGTTCGACCTGGCGGCGCTGACGAGCGAATGCGGCGCCGGCTGGGTGCCGCGGGCGCTGCGCAAGCAGGTCGAGATCGAGCTGACGGTGCCGCCCGCGCCCGTGGTGCTGCGGGGCAGCCGCGTGCTGCTCGCGGAAATGTTGGACAACCTGCTGGACAACGCCGTCAAGTATCACCCCGGCGGTGGACGCATCGCGCTCAGCCTCGACGCCAGCGGGCGTATCCGCGTGGCGGACGACGGGCCGGGGATTCCACCGGCGCGCCGCGACGAAGCCTTGCAACGCTTCCGCCGGGTTGACCGCAGCGGCAGCGACGGCAGCGGGCTGGGGCTGGCGATCGTGCAGGAGATCGTGAAACTGCACGGCGGCGCGGTGCGCCTCGCCGAAGGCCTGGAGGGGCGCGGCCTAGGCGTGCAGGTGGATCTGCCGGCCGAGCCCGCGCAGCAAACGCAGGGAACCTAGGCCGGCTGTGCCAGACGCGCGTCGATGAAGGCGCGCCACAGCTCGTCCGGCTGCCACACCGCCAGCAGGTCGCGCTCCGCCACCTCGCGCGGCACGCCCTGGCGCAGCACGCGGTAAAGGAACACGAAGGCGGAGACGCGCTTGTTGGCGGCGCAGTGCACGAACACGCGGCGGCCGGCCTCGGCCTCCATCAGCTCGCAGAAACGGGCGAAGTCCTGCGCCGTCGGCGCCTCCCACGCCACCGGGATCTGGTGGTAGACCAGGCCCAGTTCCTGCGCCAGCGCGGCTTCGTCCGGCAGCGCCCACTTGGAATCGGACGGCAGCAGGTTGATCACCGTCTGGTAGCCGCTGGCCCGCACCGCCCGGAGCTGGCCGGCGGTCGGCTGGCCGGCGGTGGCCAGGCGCGGATCGATCTCGCGGAAAGCGTGGATGGCCTTGAGCGCATCGTTCTCGAACGCCAGCGGGGTGAGGCCGCGGCGCAGCATCCAGTCGCGCAGTGCGAGGCCGGTGGCGGCCGGCCAGGGCCGCAGCTTCTCCGGCGGCAGCTTCTTGTACTCCGCCAGCTCGTCGCCGAGCCGGACCTCGCCTTCCGCCACCACGTGGTAGGCGATGATGATCTGGTTCATGCGCTCGAACGGGTAATGGCCGACGAATTCCGCCACGCGGCCCTGCAGGCCCAACTCCTCGTCCACCTCGCGCAGCACGCCGGAAGCCGGGTCGGGATCGTCCTTTTCGAGGAAGCCGGTGATCAGCGCGAACATCTTCGGCGGCCACAGCCTGTTGCGTGCCAGGATCACCTCCCCCTCGTGTTCGACGATGGCGGCCACCACCGGCACCGGGTTGTCCCAGTGGACGAAGCCGCAGGCCGGGTCCGGGCAGCGCAGGCGCTGCGGTCCACCATCGACCGCTGCCAGCTCCAGCGGGGTGGCGCAACGCGGACAGAATCTGAAGCTCTGGCTCATTCCTGGTTCCGTTTGACGGTTCTGCGAAGACGGCGGCGGCGACCGCGCGTGATGCCCAGAGTAGCAGGATCAACCGCCTGCAAAGTGCAGCAAAACCGTGCGCTGGCGGGATTGCCGGACATATGACTCCGGTATCGGTTTGACTATAGTATGTCCGTTAAGAAACGTTAAACTCCCAGGGTCGTACCATGCATAGGCGAGGTGTGATCTACCATGGAAGTCGGGGAGTACGCCCGGACCTAGGGCCTGAGCATGTCACGGAGACCAGCAGCCCACAAAAGCGCCGGGGAAGGCACGGCAGCCTTCACGGTGCAAAACGCACGGTTGGCCGACGTGTCGTTCCTCACGCAGCAGGTGCTGCTCGGCGTGAAGCTGGCCGTTTTCGGCTCGCAGCTGGCTCATCCATTCCACCTGCTGCAGCTGGTGAGGCAGTGTTGCTTCGGCATCCTGGGCAACTACCCGGTGCTGCGTTGGTTCAGCGGTGGCCGGCGCTTCCTGGTGGCGAAGGACGGCGAGGCCACGGTGGGGGCGATGCTGGTCCGCTGGGGCCGTGGCGCGGAGAAGTATCGCGTCCTGATCGAATACCTGGTGGTCGAGGCAGGCCGGCGGCGGGGCGGGGCGGGATCGGGGCTGGTGCGGCATCTGATCGCGCTGCGGAGCAGGCCGGAGGCGATCCTGGCCGCCTGCTCGCCCAACGCCAAGGGCATGATGACGATGCTGGGCCGCCTGGGTTTCAAGCGCAAGCGCCGGGCGGAAGCCACCACCGACCTGGTGGCGCCGTTCCTGTTCGAGCTGAGGCTCGAAGCATCCCGCACCCGCGATGCCGCGGCGTCGGCGCGCAAACCGGGCGGGGCCAAGCCACCGGCTTCGCCGGCTTCCGCGGCCTGACCTCGGCACGGGCACTCCACCCCGGACTCCTGCGCATATGGTGGCCGCGGCACGCGCTGTGCTGACGTCGCGACGGCATGCCGCCCGCGTTCGGGCGGTGCTCGCGGCGTCGGCCCTGGGGCTGTGCTCCTGCTCGTTCCTGCCGGTGCTGCAGCCTGCCAACGACCGCCCCTTCGACTTCGCGCAGGACACCCTGGCCTTCGACAACAAGACCGTGTGGAATTATCGCGACGGCGTGCACGCGGCCGGCGCCGGGTCCGGGTCGAGGGAGGAAGCCGAGCACGAGTACACGCTGCATTGCTTTGCGATGAGCCGTTCCGCCCGGCAGTTCTTCCAGTTCGCCCGCTTCGACCCCGACCTCCCCAGGCTCGACGATCGCGGCTACCACCAGCTGGTGCGCAAGGTGATCGCGCACGATCCCAGCGAAACCTCGCCCCGGGTGGAGCGGACGGTGATCCCGGGGTATCCCAACCTGCGCAGCTTCAGCGCCGCCAAGGAGGCCTTGCTCAAGGAAGAACTGGGCGGTTCCGCCGAGAGCTTCCTGCAGCGCGGCAACTGGCGCATGGTGTTTCCGTTCAGCCCCGCCACCGAGGAGGAGATCGCGGAGAGCCTGCTGGCGGAAGTGCGCCGGCAGCGTCCGCCGGTGGTGCACCTGGAAACCTTCCCCGACATGACCATCAATCATGCGGTGCTGCTGTACAGCGTTTCGGAAACCGGGGACGCGATCCGCTACCGCGTCTACGATCCCAACGATTCGACCAGGCCTGCCACCCTGAGCTTCGACCGCGCCCGCAAGAGCTTCGTGTTTCCACCCAACGCCTACTTTGCCGGCGGCGAAGTGGACGTCTACGAGGTCTACCGCTCGTCGGTGTACTGAACCTGGAAACGGTGCCGACTGCTCCGAACGCGGGAGGCTGCCGCGCCGCCGGGCTGGGATGATGGACAAGCCCCTTGCCGCCGATCCGGAGAACAGCATGCCGCAACCGTGGACGCTCGCCGATATGCCGCCGCTGCGGGACAAGCTGGCGCTGGTCACCGGCGCCAACCGCGGCCTGGGCCTGGAGATCAGTGCCGGGCTGGCGCGCGCCGGCGCCGCCGTGGTGATGGCCTGCCGCGACCCGCAACGGGGTCAGGCCGCGGCGGCGGAGCTGCGCCGGCGGGTGCCCGAAGCGCGGCCGGAGGTGATGGCGCTGGACCTGGCCGACCTGTCCTCCATCCGTCGTTTTGCGCGGGACTTCCGCAGCCGCTACGCCCGCCTCGACATCCTGTGCAACAACGCCAGCGCCATCATGGTGCCGCTGCGCCGCACGCAGGATGGCTTCGAGACGCACATCGGCACCAATCACCTCGGCCATTTCGCGTTGACGGGGCTGCTGCTCGACCGCCTGCAGGCGGCGCCGGCGGCGCGGGTGGTGAGCACCTCCAGCATGGCGCATCGCCTGACCAAGGGCCTGGACCTGGACGACCTGCACTTCGAGCGCCGGCCGTACAAGGAAATGGACGCCTATGGCCAGAGCAAGCTGGCGACCCTGTCGTACAGCTTCGAGCTCGACCGGCGGCTGCGCAAAGCCGGTTCGGGCATCGTCTCGGCGGCCGCGCACCCCGGCTGGTCGGACACCAACCCGGACCAGGGCAGTCTGCTGATGCGCCTCACCGGCAGGCTGCTGGCGCAGCCGCCGGCGATGGGCGCGCTGCCGGCCTTGTACGCGGCCACCGCGCCGGAAGTCCGTGGCGGCGACTACCTGGGGCCCGCCGGCTTCAAGGAGTTGCGCGGCTATCCGGCGAAGGTCGGCTGCAGCGAGCAGGCCGCCGACGCGGCGCTGGCCGAACGGCTGTGGCAGCGTTCCGAATCCCTCACCGGCGTGAGCTACCTGGATTCAATGACCTGAGGGGTAGCTGACGCGACCCGGGCATTCACCCGATAATGAGACATCGCCTGCAAGGAGCCTCGCTTGCCGGTCTGCCCAAGCTGCAATGCCTCCAATCCGCCGGAGGCCAAGTTCTGCAACCAGTGCGGCCGCCGCCTGGATGGCGACGCCGCCGGCACCACCGCCCCGCGCGTCTACACGCCGCGGCATCTGGTGGAGCGGGTGCTCAGAAACCGCAGCGCGCTGGTCGGCGAGCGCAAGCGGGTGACGGTGCTGTTCGTCGACATCAAGGGCTCGACCCGGCTGGCGGAGCAGGCCGGGGCCGAAGCCTGGCACCTGGTCCTGGATCACTACTTCGGTTTGCTCAGCGGCGCGGTGCACCGCTACGAAGGCACCGTCAACCAGTACACCGGTGACGGCATCATGGCGTTGTTCGGCGCGCCGGTGGCGCACGAGGACCATGCCTTGCGCGCCTGCTTCGCCGCGCTGGAGATGCAACGCGAAGTGCGGCGCTACGCCGACGAGCTGCGCCTGTCCAGCGGGCTCAACCTGTCGATCCGCGTCGGCCTCAACACCGGCGAGGTGATCGTCGGCGCCATCGGCGACGACCTGCGCATGGACTACACGGCGCAGGGGCTGACCGTGAACCTCGCCGCGCGCATGGAACACATCTGCGAGCCGGGCCGCATCTACGCCACCCGCAACACCGCGGTCCTGGCCGAAGGCTACTTCCGCCTGCGCGACCTCGGCGAGATGGCGGTGGCCGGCATGGATACGCCGCTGCGCGTGTACGAGGTGGAGGGCGAAGGTGCCGTCAAGACCCGCCTGGAGCGCGGGCTGCAGCGCGGCGTGACGCCGTTCGTGGGCCGCGACGCCGAGCGCGAGCAGCTGCGCGCGGCGCTGCAGGAAGCGCGCGCGGGCCGCGGCCAGATCCTGGCGGTGGTCGGCGAGGCCGGCATCGGCAAGAGCCGGCTATGCCACGAGTTCGCGCAAGAATGCGAGCGCACCGACATCGCGGCACACCGCGCCACCGGCGTGCCGTACGCATCGGCCTTGCCGTTCTATCCGGTGCAAATGCTGACGCGCCGACGTCTCGGTTTGCCGGACGAAGGCAGGACCACGGAGTTGAAGCGGCTCGCCGCGGGAGCGTTGTTGCTGTTCGATCCGGCGGCGGTGGCGCTGCTGCCGCGCCTGCTCGAATTCCTCGGCGCCGCCGACGCCCCCGGCGGTGCCGGCGGCGCGGACCGGCGCCAGCTGTTCGGGCTGCTCGCCCGGCTGCTGCCGCGCGCCGATGCGCCTCAGGTGCTGCTGGTGGAGGACCTGCATTTCGCCGACGCCGGCAGCGAAGCCTTTCTGAAGCTGCTGGCGCAGCAGGTCGCCGGGACCCAGACCCTGCTGCTGTTCAACTTCCGGCCCGACTACGCCGCGGCCTGGCTCGACGGCATTCCCCATCGGCGCCTGCACATCGGCGCCCTCGACCACGGCCAGATCGAAACCGTGGCGCGCGAGTTGCTGGGGACGGACCCGGCGCTGGAGGAGCTGGCGCAGGAGCTCGGCCGGCGCGCTGCCGGCAACCCGTTCTACGTGGAGGAAGCGGTGCAGGCACTGGCCGAAACCGGCCACCTGGAGGGTGCCACCGGTGATTACCGGCTGGCGCGGGAGGTGGCGCGCTGGCCCATCCCGGATACGGTGCATGCACTGGTGGCGGCGCGCATCGACCGGCTCGACGAAGCGAACAAGACCTTGTTGCAGGCCGCCGCGATCATCGGCCTGGAATTCCCGCTCACCACCCTGGCACGCCTAGCCGAGCGCTCCCCGGCGCAGTGCGCGGAGAGCCTGGCCGTGTTGCAGCGGAGCGGCTTCGTGCAACCCAAGGCCGATGCGGTGGGCGTCTATGCGTTCTCCCATCCGCTGAGCCAGGACGTGGTCTATCACACCCAGCTCGAAACCCAGCGCAGCGCGGCGCACCGGCGCCTGGCCGGCTTGCTCGAGGAGGAGCACCCGGGGGACGCGCCGCCGGACGAGGTGTCCGTCGCGATCGCGCACCACTGGCGCCGTGCCGGCGAGTGGCTCCGCGCCACCGAGTGGAACCTGCGTGCCGCGCGCTGGTCGGCCAACCACGGCGCCAACGCCACCCTGGCGCAGTTCCGGCAGGCGCAGAAGAACCTGGCGCGGGTGCCACCGAGCGCCGCCACCGACCGCCTGCGCATCCAGGCGCTGGCCGGCGTGGTGCGGATGGCGCAGTTCACCGACGTCTCCACCGATGAGGTGCAGCGCACCTACGGCGAGGCACGTGCGCTGGCGGAGGCCAACCGCGACACCGCGGCGCTGGCCGAGCTGCTGATTTCCTACGCGGCCGAGCAGCTGCACCAGGGCGATGCCGAAGCGGCGGTGGCGGTCGGCGCCGAGGCGGTGAAGCTGGCCGTGGACAGCGGCGCGCGCGATCTGATCAACCGTTTCCGCCTGCAGCTGCTGGTGGTGCACAGCACCGCCGGCTATCCGCGCGAAGGGGTGGAGCTGATCAGCGTGGCCGGCGGCAGCGGCTGGCTGACCGAACCGATCGGCCCGGATAACTTCATGTCGCGCGCCTTCAACGGCCTGATGCTGTGCTGGCTGGGCCGCCTCGACGAGGCCAATACACAGGTGCGCGCCGCGCTGGCCTACGCCGAGCAGATCAACCAGGCCAGCAGCTGGATGCACACCAACTGGATCGACCTGGCCTCCTTCAGCGGCGACTACGGCGGCGTGCTCCAGCACGGGCAGCTCGCCCTGCAGCGGGCCGAGTCCTGGGGCAGTTCCTATTTCCGCGCCATCGCTCTGCGCGGCCTGGGTCTGGCGCATGTGCTGCAGGGCGACGCCGCCACTGCGGTGAACGTGCTGGAACAGGCCCTGCCGCTGGTCGCGCGCGGCGCCAACGGCTACCAGTTCCACGCCCAGACGCTGGCCACGCTGGCGCGGGCCTACGTGCGCGCCGGCGCCTTCGAGCGCGCCAGCGAGGCGGCCGCCGCCGCCATCGCCAGCGCCCAGACATCGCACTCCAGGGTGTGGGAGATCAACTGCTGGCTGGCCTATTTCGAACTGCCCGAACAGGGGCCCTGGAACGGCCGCATGGCGGAAGGCATCGCGCGGGTCGCCGAGCTGATCGAAGCCACCGGCGCCGAGGGCACCCGGCCCTGGTGGTGGCTGGCGCAGGCGCGTTGCGCCACCGATCCGGCCGAGCGCGCCGCGCTCCGCGGGCGCGCCCTGGACGCCTTCGCCCGCATCGGCGCCCAGGGCCACGTGCGCCGGCTGTCGGCGCAGGCGGCATGAAGCCCCGGGAAGGAACTACGGGATCGCCAGACCCATCGATACCAGCGGCGGCAGCAGGAACATCAACGCCACGAACAGCGCGAACCACAGGCTTTGCTGAAGCATGACCGGACCCTCCCGGTGAATGCGGAAACGGCGTTTCCGACCGCAAGCAGTCTCCGCCGCCGGCGTTCCCCCGCATTGACGCCCCCATGCAAGGCGCAAGGAACAGTGTGCAGATTCGGTGCAGGGCGGTTTTGCGGCGCCGGCGGCTGCTAATCTGAAGGCGTACTTACGGCAAACGACGAGCGCGATGGACAAGATTCTGGTGGTGGACGACGACCCGCACATCCGCGAAGTGGTGTGCTTCGCCCTGGGCAAGGCCGGCTATGCCACGGTCAGCGCGGAGAACGGCAAGCAGGCGCTGGACTGCTTCGGCCGCGAGCGCCCGGCCCTGGTGGTGCTCGACATCCTGATGCCGGAGATGGACGGCACCGAGGTCTGCCGCCGCCTGCGCGCCGCTCCCGCCAGCGCGCACGTGCCGATCCTGTTCGTATCGAGCAAGGACGACGAGGTGGACCGCATCGTCGGCCTGGAGCTCGGCGGCGACGATTACGTGGCCAAGCCGTTCTCGCCGCGCGAGCTGGTGGCGCGGGTGAAGGCGATCCTGCGCCGCGCGGCGCAGGCGCCGGCCGCCACCCAGCAGGTGCTCTGTCACGGCCGGCTGCGGCTCGACCTGGACCGCTACGAGGCCTGGTGGGACGAGCGCCAGGTGGTGCTGACGCTGACCGAGTTCGGCATCCTGCGCACGCTGATGGAACGGCCGGGCAAGGTGTGCAGCCGCGACCACCTGATGAATACCGCCTACGAGCTGCACAAGATCGTCAGCGACCGCACCATCGACAGCCACGTGCGGCGCGTGCGCGCCAAGTTCGCCGCCTTCGGCGCCGACCCGGTGGAGACGCTGCACGGCGTGGGCTACCGGCTCGGTCCCTGCGCCTGAACGCGCCCGCCTTGGCTGCCGGCATCGCGGCGCAGAGCGGGACCGGCGGGCACTTCCGCCTGCGCCTGCGTACCATCCTGCTGCTCATCAACTTGGTGGTGCTGGTGCTGCCGCTGGGCGGCATCTTCGCCCTGCGCATCTACGAGAGCGCGCTGATCCGCCAGACCGAGTCCGAGCTGATCGCGCAGGGCGCGGTGATCGCCTCGGCCTATCAGATCACCTACGCCAGCCTCACCCAGAGGCACGAGCCGCACGGGCGCAGCGATGCGCTGCCGGACTACGGCAACCCGCTGCGGTATCACGCGCTGCCCGCGCCAGGCGGTGGGCCGCCGGAACACCGCCGCGCGCAGCTCGACCTGGCCGACGCCCGGATCGACGCACCGGTGCCGGATGCGCTGCCTGGCGGCGGGCCGGCCGATCCGCTGGCGCAGAACATCGGCCGCGAACTGACGCCGATGCTGCGCGGCGCCCAGACCTACACCCTGGCCGGCATCCGGGTGGTGGACTTCCGCGGCATCGTGGTCGCCACCACCAGCGAAGACCTCGGCGGTGCGCTCACTAACCGCGAGGAGGTGATGCGCGCCCTGGCCGGCGAGCCGGTGAGCCTGCTGCGCTGGCGCGGCAGCGACACGCCGACCATGCTGGAATCGCTCAGCCGCGGCTCCCACGTGCAGGTGGTGGTGGCGCAGCCGATCGTTCACGACGGCCACGTGCTCGGCGCGGTCCTGCTGGTGCGCACGCCGGCCAACATCAAGCAGGCGCTGCTGGGCAAGCGCAGCGCACTGCTGCGCGGCGCCCTGCTGCTGCTCACCGCGGTGCTGCTGCTGTCGCTGCTCACTTCGCTCACCATCAGCCGGCCGGTGCAGGCCCTGATCGAGCAGGCGCGGCGCGCGGCGCGCGGCGAACGCGGGGCGGTGACGCCGCTGCGGCGCGCCGGCACGCGCGAGATCCACGAGCTGTCGGAGACCATTGCCGCGATGGCGGCGACGCTGGAGAGCCGGGCCGCCTATATCCGCGACTTCGCTGCCCACGTCTCGCACGAGTTCAAGACGCCGCTGACCTCGATGCAGGGCGCGGTGGAGCTGCTGCGCGAGCACGGCGCCGGCATGTCCGAAACCGAGCGCGAGCGTTTCCTCGGCATGGTGGCCGCCGACGCCTCCCGGCTGGAACGGCTGGTGCGCCGCCTGCTGGAGCTGGCCCGCGCCGACGTGCTGCAGCCGCGACAGGAGGTGGCGACGGTGGCCGCGGTGGTCGACGCGGTGGCGCAACGCCAGCGCGAGCTGGGGCTGGCCATCAGCGTCGACAACCAGGCCGGCGCCGCGCGGGTGCCGGTCGCCGCCGACATCCTCGACTCCATCCTCGGCACCCTCTGCGACAACGCGCGCCAGCACGCCGGCCCGCAACCGCAGGTGAGCATCCGCTGCCGCACCGAGCCGGCGGCGAAGCAACTCGTAATTGAATTCGGCGACAACGGCTCCGGCATCTCGCCCGGCAACGCCGCCAAGGTGTTCGAGCCGTTCTTCACCACCGCGCGCGAGCGCGGCGGCACCGGCCTGGGCCTGTCGATCACGCGCTCGCTGCTGGCCGCTTACGGCGGCGGCATCGAACTGCTGCCGGCGGAGCGCGGCGCGCTGTTCCGCATCACGCTGCCGCTGGTGCTGGAGCCGACGCTGTGAGCAGGCTCGACATCAATGGCGTCATACCGGCGAAAGCCGGTATCCAGGAATCTGAACGGTAGCGCTGTACGTTCTGGATACCGGCTTTCGCCGGTATGACAGTGGCTTCCGAATTGCGAAGCGGAATCAAAGACCCGTTGTTTTTCCCACGGACCCGGCGTAGGGTTTGCGGCGACATCAGATCTGCCTGACCTTATGCACCTTCCTCTCGACCTTCGAATACGGAGCGCCCCGGCTGCAGTCCACGCCCGGGTAGCTCAGAGGTAGAGCAGCGGCCTTATAAGCCGATCCTCACGCACCGTGAGGCTTCCGCCAGATAAGCGGCAGGTCGCGGGTTCGAGTCCCGCTCCGGGCACCAGATTGCGCGATGCTCAGTCCTTCTCCCGCAACTGCCCCACGATCTCCGCCACCAGCCCGTCGCGGTCCTCGGCGATGCGCCGCGCCAGCTTGGGCGTCATGCGTGTCTGCGGGTCGTACTTGCCGCTCCAGCGTGCCAGCTCCAGCATCGCGGGGACCAGGTCGGCGGCCTTGCGGGTCGGCGCGTAGAGCACGCTGCGGCGGTTGTCGGGGTCGGGCTGGCGCGTCACCATGCCGGCCGCCTCCAGGCGGCGCAGCCGCTGGGTCAGGATGTTGGAGGCGATCTTCTCGTCGGAAGCCAGGAAGTCGCCGAAGCGGCGTTTGTTCTGGAACAGCAGGTCGCGCAGCACCAGCAGGGTCCACTTGTCGCCGAGGTAGTCCAGCGCGTAGCTGATGGAGCAGCTGGAGCGCCGCGGAGGCAGCTTTTCTTTCACCAGGCAAGCCTATCCGGGTGACTTGCAAATCGCAAACGAAGGGCTACAATCACTTGCAGTTTGCAAGTAAAAGTAGTGCCAACCCACCGGAGGATCACCATGAGCATCTCGATGTATCAGGCATCCGTGCCCGTTTTCATCCGCTACCTCGGCAACCTACGCGCCATCCTGGAGAAAGCGGCCGCTTCCGCCGAGAGCAGGAAGATCGACCCGGCCGTACTGGTCAACAGCCGCCTCTACCCGGACATGCTGCCGTTGTCGCGGCAGATCCAGCTTGCCTCCGACATGGCCAAGAGCTGCCCGGCGCGGCTGTCCGGCAGCGAGCCGGCCAAGTTCGAGGACACCGAGTCGACCCTGCGGCAGCTGGTGGAACGGATCGACAAGACGGTGGCCCTGCTCAAGACCTTCAACAAGGAGCAGATCGACGGCTCGGAAGAGCGCACGATCTCGCTCAACACCGCGCGCGGCCCGATGAACCTGCCCGGCCTGCCCTACCTGACCCAGTTCCTGCTGCCGAACTTCCTGTTCCACGTCACCACCGCCTACGGCATCCTCCGCCACAATGGCGTGGATCTGGGCAAGATGGACTACCTGGGCGCGACCTGAAGCGGGAAGCTCAGCGGGCATCGTGGAAGATGATGCCCAGCGCGTGCCGGCGGCCGGAGCGGATGCGGCTGACGCCGTGGCGCAGGTTCACGCGGTAGCTGCCGCGGGCACCCCGCACCGGCCGCCGGTGCACGGCGAAGGCAACGGCGTCACCGAGCCCCAGCGGCACCACCTCGACGCGCGACTGCATGCGGGGCCGCTGCTCGGTGAGGACGAATTCGCCGCCGCTGAAATCGCGGCCGGGCTGCGACAGCAGCAGCGCCACCTGCAGCGGGAACACCTGCTCACCGTACAGGTCCTGGTGCAGGCAGTTGTAGTCGCCGGGGCCGTACTGCAGCAGCAACGGCGTGGGCCGGCACTGGGCGGCGGCGTGGCAGCGTGCCAGCCAGGCGTCGTGTTGCGGCGGGTAGCGTTGCTCGATGCCGAGCGCGGCGTTCCAGCGATTGGCGACGGGCGCGAGGCGGGGGTATAGAGCGCTGCGCAGCTCCGCCACCGGCGGCGGCAACGGATAGTCGAAGTAGCGGTACTCACCGCTGCCGAAGCCATGCCGGCTCATCACCACCCGGCTGCGGAACAGCGCGTCGTGGGCATAGAGGGCGGCGAGTCGCGCGCATTGGTCGGCATGCAGCAGCTGCGGCAGCACCGCGCAGCCGCGCGCATCCAGCTGCTGCGCCGCCTCTTCCCAGTCGAAAACCGCGACGCGCTCGGCGATACCCCGCGCCGCCTCCGTTTCGAGCACGGTACTCACGCGCTCGCCTCGCGCTGCAGCAGGGCCCGCTTCCGTGCCGTGCCCCAGCGGTAACCCGACAGCGCTCCGTCCTTCTTCAACACGCGATGGCAGGGCACCAGCACCGCCAGAGTATTGGCCGCGCAGGCCGCACCGACTTCGCGCGCAAGACGCGGCGAGCCCAGGCGAGCGGCGATCTCGCCGTAACTCGCAGTGTGTCCACGCGGAATATCCCGCAATGCGCGCCATACGCGCAGCTCGAACTCGGTGCCACGCGGGTCCAGCGGCAGTTCGCAGGCACGCTGCGGATCTTCGATCAGGTTCACCACCGCCTCGACCATCGGCTCCAGACCGGTATGGTCCGCGATGATCGCGATCCCGGGAAAACGGTCGCGCAGCGCCTGCAATACCGGCTCCACCACGCCGAACTCGACCGCGACCAGCCCCTCGGCAGACGCGACTACCACGATGTCGCCGAGGCTGCTGTGGCCGCGGGCATAACGCATGATTTCCCGCATGTCCGTCTCCGTTCATTCGCAGCGATGGCTGCGACCGTGCGGACAGGTTAGTCGCGGCGCTTACCCGCGGCTTCCGGAATTTTGCGCGGCATAGTCTTGCTGCCGCTTGCTTTCCAGCGCGCATATATTTCAGCCATACATACTGCGCAGGGCCGATAGCCGGCCGCCTGCGCGGTCTGCTCATCGAGGAAGAACACCCGGTGCGCCGCGTAGCCACCGCGCGCCAGCGCCCTCAGCGCCGACGGGCAATCGAGACTGCCATAGACCCGGCTGCGGCGGTGGCCGCCCAAGGTCCCGGGAACACTGCTCGCATACGGCTCGCCATCCGCGCCAATGAGAGTCCAGCGTTTCCTGGCCACGTGCATCCCCGCCGCGAAGCTATTCGACCTTCTCCGCGGCCAGCACCTCGCAGTCTTCGGCGTAGTCGAGCAACCGGTCATGCAGGTGCTGGCGTTGCTGCGGCTGCAACAGCGCGGACAGCTCGGTCAGCATCCGCAGCAGGCGTTCGCGCTCGGCGGCTTCCTGCGACTGCCGTTCGCCGCCGCTGGCGATGACGTCGAAGTAGTCGCTCAGGCGCTGCTGGAAGCCCGGCTGGACGCGCGTGGCGAGCACCTGGGCGTAGCGGTCCAGGTCCGCATATTGTTCCTGGGTCTGCTGCGACAGCCCCGCCTGCACCTCGGCCGCCCAGCGCAGCAGAAGCTGGTGCTGCTCCGGTGTGAAACGGCCGGTCCAATAGCGGAGGTAGGGCTCGGTTTCCCGTTCCAGTCCCTCACCCGGTCCTTCGGCCGCCTGCTTCCTGCGCTTGCGCTCTATCCTGGCGACCTCCTTGCGCATGCGCTCGAGCATGTCGGAGACCTGGGCGTCGTCGAGGCTGGCCAGGACCCGCGCGGTGCCGGGCAGGGCCTGCCGCGACACGGCCTGGCGGTAGGCCTCCGCGTGGGCAAGATAGAGGTCGATGCGCTCACGGCTGAGCGGACCGTTGAGGGCTTCGTCCGCGAACCGGCGCAGCTCGGCCGCGTACAACGGCAACTGGGTGCCGCGATGCCAGCGCCATACCGGCTGGATCTCGTCCTCCAGCAGCAGCCGCTGCGCCGGGGTGAAGTCGATGTAGTCCGACACGCCCCAGCGGATCAAAGAATCGAGATGGTCGTAGGCGAGGCGCGCGGCGCTACAGCCGGCCAGTAGCAGCAACATCCCGCAGCAGAGCGAGCAAAGCAGCTTCAACATTCGGCTCGGCATGGCTCTATGTAACCGGAGTCACCCCGGCGCGATGCCGTCGCGCCGGGGCAAGGACTCAGTTCTTGCGCGCCGCCTCGATCTCCCCGGCGATGCGTTCGGCGGAGTAGACCTGGCGCAGGGCCTCGACGATGGCGCCGCTGTGCACCGCCACCGTGCGGTTGACGCGCTCGTCGAACCAGAAGGCGCCGCCGAGGGATTCGATGTTGCCGTCGAACACCAGGCCGACGATCTCGGCCTTGCGGTTGATCGTCGGGCTGCCGGAGTTGCCGCCGATGATGTCGTTGGTGGTGACGAAGTCGAAGCGCTGGGCGCTGTTGAGGCGGTCCTTGGCCTTCACCCAGGACTCCGGCAGCTTGAACGGGTCGAAGCCGGTGGCACGTTCGAAGGCGCCGGCGATGTCGGTGAAGGGCGGCACCGGCTGGCCTTTTTCGTCCCAGCCCTTCACCACGCCGTCGGACAGGCGCAGGGTGAAAGTCGCATCGGGATAGACGCTGGTGCCGTACTTGTCGAAGCGCGCCTGCGCCAGCAGCTCGGCGTTCTTTTTCTCCACCGCCTCGACCTCGTACTCGTAGCGCTTGCGCAGGGCGCGCGCTTCCGGATCGGTCTGCTTGGCGAGCAGGATGAACGGATCGTCGGAGGCGTCGATCGCCGCTTGGCCGCCCTCCCACAACGCCTTGCGCACCGCCGGGTCACCGAGCTTGGTACCGGACACCAGGCGTGCGGCCATGTCTTCCGGGGACTCCTTGCGCAGGACCTGCCGCACGAAGGGGTCGTCGGCACCCAGCCATTCGCGCAGCTTGGTCAGCGACCAGCCCAGGCGCACGGTCTCGAATTCGGGGTAGACCGGCGCGTTCGACAGCAGGTCCTGGGTCAGCGTCGGCAGCGCCGACTCGGTGAACTCGCGCAGGCGCTCGGCGTTGGGCTTGCCGCGCTCGGCGGCGCCGCGCACCAGGCTGCGCGCGAAATAGTAATAGTCGGACTGGAAGCCGCGCCGGCCTTCGATGAATTTCCAGCGCGTCTCGATGTCGCGGTAGACGCCCTGGGCCTGGGCGATCTCGTCCCAGGCCTTGCCGTACTTGGCCTTGCGCGCCGGGTTGGCGTTGACGTAGGCGCGCAGCTCAGCCTCTTCCTTGCGCTTGACGTCGAATACCTTGGGATCGAGCAGTGCCTGCAGCTCGCCCTTGAGGGCCTTGATGCCGTTCTCCAGGTAGAAGCGCTCGGACTCGCTGGTGCGCGCCGGCTCGCTGCCTTCCTCGGCGAAGCGGTTGAGCAACCCGCGCGCCTCCGAGCCGTACAGCAGGCGCGACACCAGGTCCACGTCGCGCAGCCGCTCAAGCTGGGCCACGGTGAGCTGGCGCTGGGTGGCGCCGGGATGGCCGAGCACCATGGTCAGCTCGCCCGCCTCGGCGCCGTTGGCGGAGAACGGGAAGTAGTCCGCCACCTGCGCCGGCTTGCCGTCCTCGTAGGCGCGCAGCAGGCCGATGTCGAGGTCGTAGCGGGGGAAGTTGAAGTTGTCCGGATCGCCGCCGAAGAAGGCGATCGACTCCTCCGGCGCGAATACCAGGCGCACGTCCTGGAAGCGATGATACTTGTAGAGGTCATACACGCCGCCGTGGTAGAGCTCCACCACGTCGCAGCGGGTGTGTTCCTTGTCGTCGCCTACGCACTCGGCTTCGATCTTCGACTGTTCGCCCTTCTGCGCCTTGCTGAACTCCGCTCCCTGCAGGCCGGCGGTCGCCTTCTTGACCCGCGCGGTGACATCGCTGATGCGGTCCAGCCGGTTCAGCTCGATGGTCGGGCACTGCACCTCGTCCTTCAGCTCGGTCGCGTAGAAGCCGGCCGCGACATAGTCCTTCTTCGCGGTGGAAATCTGTTGCACACACTCGCGCACACAGTGGTGATTGGTCATCACCAGGCCCTGCGGCGTGACGAACGAGCCCGAGCAGCCGCCGGCGATGCGCACCGCCGAACGCTGCGCATGCTGGACCCAGGCGGCATCCGGGGCGAAACCGTATTCCGCCTGCAGGTGCTTGAGCGGCAGCCGGTCCAGCGTCCACATGCCCTCGGCCGCGCTGGCCGCAAGCGGGGCCAGCAGGGCGGTCACGACGGCGAGACCCGCACGGGACCGGCGGCGCCTGTCTGCTGCAATGGATTTCATGCGATGTCCTTGATTGTTATTGATCCGGCCACAATCCACTTGAACTGATACGGGCGCGCTGGCAGGCGTGGCCGGATCAATAACAAAAAAACTGTGCCCTGTGGTCATTGAGGCGGCCTGCGGGCAGTCCGGGGGGCAAAAAACTGCCCAACCACCACTGCCCTCCTTCAAGTTCATTCTGGCCGCCTCAATATAAAGCCCGGCGGGCGGGCGATGCCGGCAGTATAGGACGGCCCAAAGCCGCCCGGCACGCCTCGTGCTAGCATCGAGTGGCGGCCGACGCAACGGCGTAACGGCGGCTCCCTCGGCGCATGCCATGGGCAAATTACTACGAGGGACCCCACAATGTCTTCCGTCCATACGCTGCATCGGCTCGACCCCGGGGCCGGCGCGCGCGACCTGCGCCGCACCGGTTTGCATCCGGACCACTGGTATCCGCTGGCGCGCTCGCGCGACCTCAAGCCCGGCAAGACGCTGGGCGTGAGCTTCGGCGGCGAACCCATCGTGCTGGTGCGGCCGGAGCAGGGCGAGGTGTTCGCCCTGGAGGACCGCTGCGCCCACCGCCAGGTGCCACTGCACCTGGGCGTAGTGAAGGGCGAGCGGCTGCTGTGCGGTTATCACTGCTGGGCCTACAACCGCGCCGGCGAATGCGTCAACGTGCCGTACCTGGACGAAGGGCATACGCAGCCCAACGGCGTGCGCGGCTATCCCTGCCGCGAGGCTTACGGTTTCGTCTTCGTGTTCACCGGCCAGCCGTCGCTGGCCGCCTCGGTGCCGTTCCCGGACCTGCCCTTCTACTCGAACCCGCAGTACAAGTCGCGCCTGCTGGACCGCAAGATCGGCTGTCATTATTCCTTCATGCACGAAAACCTGATGGACATGAACCATCAGTACCTGCACCGCAGCCTGATGGGCAGCATCCGCGCCACGCTGCTCGACGTGCGCGAAGGCGATGACTGGCTGGAGGTGGACTACACCTTCGCCCGCGCCGCCGGCAAGCAACCGCTGGGCGAACGCTTCATGATCGGCCGCGGCCAGAACGAGGAGGCCAAGGGCCAGGACCTGATGACCATCCGCACCGGCTATCCCTACCAGACGCTCAAGTTCTGGACCGGCGGCGACACCGAGCCGGCGCTGGACCTGTGGAACATCTACGTGCCCACCGACCGCGAGCAGCGCAGCAACCAGACCTACGGCCTGATCATGATCCGCCGGCCGGGCATCCCCGGCCTGATCCACTTGCTGTGGCCGTTCATCTTCTGGTTCACCGAGGGCATTTTCAGCCAGGACCGCAAGATCGTCGAAGCCGAGCAGCGCGCCTATGACCAGCAGGGCGCCGACCTCAACCAGGAAGTGTTTCCCGCGATCCGGCGCCTGAAGGCGTTGCTGGCGCGGCGCGGCGTGCCGCTGGGGGATTGCCCGGTCTGAACGCGGTGCCGGCGCCGCTCACTTGCCGAGGCAGAAGGTGGAGAAGATCCGCCCCAGCAGGTCCTCGGTGGTGAAGCGTCCGGTGATTTCGTCCAGTGCGCGCTGGGCCTGACGCAGCTCCTCGGCGACCAGTTCAGGCGAGGCGCTCTTGCTGCAGTGGGCGCGCGCCAGGCGCAGCGAGGCCTGGGCGCGGTGCAGGGCGTCCAGGTGGCGCGCCCGCGCGGTGTAGATGCCTTCCGGCGCCGCGGTGAGTCCGGCGGCGCGCTTGATCTCGGCGGTGAGCAGGGGAAAACCCTCGCCGGTGGCTGCGGACAGCCGCAGGCTGGTGCGGCCACGCTCGTCGGTGTGCCGCAGCGCCGGCCGGCCGCTGAGGTCGCACTTGTTGAACAGCAGCAAGATCTCGCGGTCGGCCGGCAGCTTCGCCAGCAGTGCGTCGTCGTCCGCGGTGAGGCCGCTGCCATCGTCCGCCAGGTACAGGATCAGCTCGGCCTTTTCCAGCGCCGACCAGGCGCGGCGCACGCCCTCCTGTTCCACCGGGTCGGGCGTTTCGCGCAGGCCGGCGGTGTCGACGACGGTCAACGGCAGACCATCCACGCTGATGTGCTCGCGCAGCAGGTCGCGGGTGGTGCCGGCGTGCGGCGAGACGATGGCAGCCTCGACGCCGGCCAGGCGGTTGAGCAGGGTGGACTTGCCCACGTTGGGCCGGCCGGCGATGGCCACGATCATCCCTTCCCGCAGGCGCCGTCCCTGGGTGGCTTCGCCGATCAGGTCGGCGGTGATCTCGACCAGTGCGACGATGCGTTCGTGCAGCGTCTCCGACGTGATCCAGGGCACATCCTCGGCGAAGTCCAGCGCCGCTTCCAGGTCCGCGCGTAGGGCGATCAACTCGTCCAGCAGCGCCAGCACCCGGCGTGAGAATTCGCCCTGCAGCGACAACAGGGCGGCACGGGCGGCGCCGCTGCTGGAAGCCTCGATCAGGTCGGCCACGGCTTCCGCCTGGGCCAGGTCCATGCGGCCGTTGAGGAAGGCGCGCTCGGAAAACTCCCCCGGGCGTGCCGGCCGGGCGCCGGCGGCGAAGGTGGCCTGCAGCAGCAGGTTCAACACCGCCGGGCCGCCGTGAGCCTGCAGTTCGACCACATCCTCGCCGGTGTAGGACTGCGGCCCCGCGAAATGCAGCAGCAGGCCCTGGTCGATGCGGGCACCGGCCGCATCGCGGAAGCTGCGCAGCACCGCCATCCGCGGCGCCGGGAGCTTGCCGGCGATACGTTCCCCCACCTGCCGCGCCGCCGGCCCCGAGATGCGCACCACGCCCACCGCCCCGCGCCCGGGCGGCGTGGCGATGGCGGCGATGGTATCGGTCCTGGCGGCGGTCGTATCGCTCATGGGGGCAGTGTAGCCCCACCGCACCGAACGCGCGGTTGTTGCGTCGCAACAGCCGCGCGTATTCTGGGTATCAGGCCTTCTTTTCGCGGCCGAGGCCTTCCTTCTCCAGGCGCCGCGCGATGATCCATTGCTGGCCGATGTTGACCAGGTTGCTGATCAACCAGTACAGCACCAGGCCCACCGGGAAGAACAGGAACAGGCCGGTCAGGAAGATCGGCATGATGTTCATCATCTTCTGCTGGGTCGGGTCCATGGTGGCGGACTGGCCGGACATGCGCTGCTGTATCCACATGGTGGCGCCGTACAGCACCGGCAGGATGTAGTAGTGGTCGGGCCCGGACAGGTCCTGCATCCATAGCATGAAGGGGGCCTGGCGCAGCTCCACGCTCTGCGCCAGCACCCAGTACAAGGCGAAGAACACGGGCATCTGCACCAGCAGCGGCCAGCAGCCGGCGAGCGGGTTGAAGCCTTCCTTCTTGTACAGCTCCATCATCGCCTTGTTGAGGCGCTCGCGGTCGTCGCCGAAGCGCTCGCGCAGCTCCTGGATGCGCGGGCCGAACTTGCGCATCTTGGCGGCGGAGCGGTACTGCGCCTCGGACAGCTTGAAGAACGCCGCCTTGACGGTGAGGGTCAGCAGGATGATGGACCAGCCCCAGTTGCCGGTGAGCTTGTGGTAGTGCGACAGCACCCAGAACAACGGCTTCGCCACCGGGGTGAGGATGCCGTAGTCCTCCACCAGGTCGAAGCGCGGCGCCACCGCGTCCACCGTACCCTGTTCCAGCGGTCCGATGTAGAGCTTGGTATCGAACGCGTGCTCGGCCCCCGCGGCGACCGGCACCAGGTCGCCGGTGTACTGCGCCTGGTACAGGCCGCTGCCGGGCAGGTGCTTGCCGGTGAAGTCGGCGCCCTGGTCCTGCGGCGGGATGATCGCGGTGGCGAAATAGTGCTGCAGCATCGCCATCCAGCCGCCGGTCTGCTTCGACTCGTAAGTCTCGTCGTCCAGCTTCTTGAAGGCTTTTTTCTTGTAGGCGTAGCTGCTGCTGCCCGGCTTGTCCTGCTGGTACACGCCGATGCCGTAGAAGGTGCCGGCGGTGCGCATGAAGGAAGGGCCGGCTTCCGGCGGCGGCGGCGTGCGCTGGTAGCGAGCATAGGCCGCCGCCTGCAGCTCGTGGCCGGTGTGGTTGAGCAGGGTCTGGCTCAGGCCGATCTCGTAGCTGCCGCGCTTGAAATGGAACACCTTGCGCACGGTGTAGCCGTCGGCATCGGTGTATTCCAACGGCACGTCGACGCTGTCGGCGCCGTCCGCCAGCTTGTACTGGTCCTGCGGCGCGGTGAACAGGGACTGGCTGCTGGTGAGCGGCTTCTCGCTGCCGGCGACACCGCTCTGCAGGACATAAAGCTGGCTGCCGCGGTCGTCAAGCAGGGCCAGCTTCTGCTCCGGATGCTGCTTGTCGGCGGCATAGTTGTTGAGCTCCACGCGGCGCAACTCGCCTCCCGCCAGGCCGATCTCCACCTCCATGCGGTCGGTCTGTACATGCACGCGGCGCTGGGCGTCGGCACCGGCGGCGGGAGTGCTGTCGGTGCTCGCCGTCGCAGCCATCGCGGCATTGCCGTTTACCGCGGTGGCGGCCGCGGCGGCTGTAGCGGCGGCGACCTGCTGCGGTTTGACGTAGTCGTTCTGCCACCCCTGGTAGAGCAGGAACAGGACCACGCCGAGCAGCGCGACCAGGATCATGCGGCGGTTTTCCATGTGCGATTCGACTCTTGGAATCCGTGGGAGATTTTGTACGGGAATCTAGCTAGTCCGGAACCGGGTCTTCGCCGCCCGGATGGAGCGGATGACAGCGGCTCACACGGCGCAACGCCAGCCAGCCACCCTTGAAGAGACCGTGACGCTGCAGCGCCTCGATGGCGTACTGCGAACAGCTGGGATGAAACCGGCAGCGCGGGCCGAGCAGTGGGCTCAGCAGCTTTTGGTAGATGCGGATGAGTCCGACGAGTAGCCAGCGCATCGATCGATCACCTTGAGCCAGATTTCGGCGAGCACGGCACGCAAGCGCGCGGCATCCATCGCATCCAGGCCTGCCGTGCCGTAGAACACCAGGTCAACCGCGGGCAGGCGCGACTGGTTCTGTCGGAACTCTTCGCGGATCAGCCGCTTGACGCGGTTGCGATCCACCGCTCGCGGCGCCGCCTTACGGGCGATGGCCAGACCAACCCGCGGCAGACCTACGTCGTTTGGTTTGCAGACCACCGCCAGTGGCGCCCGCGTGATTCTGAACCCCTTGGCGAACGCCTGCTTGAATTCGGCAGGCCGGCGGATGCGGGAGTGCCGCTGCAGGCGCGCACCGCTGTCTGCACCCGCCGCGATCTTGCCCCCGGGGGTGACGGCGAGGTTACGGGATGAGACGGGCGCGCCCCTTGGCGCGACGGCGTGCCAGCACCAAGCGGCCACCCTTGGTGGCCATGCGGGCGCGAAAACCGTGGGTGCGCTTGCGCCGCAGGTTGTGCGGCTGGAACGTACGTTTCATGACTGCGTGCTCGGGCTGGGCAAAAGAGGTGCAGTTTAACTTTTCAGCGCAGGCGCAGGCAAGGGATACCGGGCAAGAACAATTGGCGACAGAAAGCCATAGGTTGAAACACCCTGTGGATAAGTCGCCTGCCAGGGGCTAGACTCGTCGTCCAAAAACACGGACGAGTTTATCGAGGCGCACGCATGTTGAGAGAAGACCTATGGGAGAAGTGCGTCGAGCGCCTTGAGGCAGAACTCCCCGGCAAAGACGTCGGCACCTGGATCCGGCCGCTGCGCGCGGTGGTCTCGCCCGACCAGATCACGCTGCTGGCCCCGAACCGGGTCGTGATGGAGCGCGTGCGGCAGGATTATCTCGGCAAGATCCAGCGGGCGGTATCCAGCCTCGCCGCCTACGACTTGACCGTCAACATCGCCGTCGGCAGCGCCGCCGACGTGCGTCCGGCCGCCACGGCGACAGCAGCCACCGGAGCGGTGGCGCCCGAAGCCGAGGATTACTCGCCCTACATCAAGGGCAAGCTCGACCCGCGTTACACCCTGCAATCCTTCATCGAAGGTAAATCCAACTCGCAGGCCCGGGCCGCCGGCCTGCACGTCGCCAGCAGCCCCGGCAACGTGTACAACCCGCTGCTGATCTACGGCGAATCGGGCCTGGGCAAAACCCACCTGATGCACGGCATCGGCAACGCCATCTCGGCAGGGCGGGACAATGCGCGCATTGTCTACGTCGGCGCCGAGCAGTGGTTCAACCAGATGGTGTCGGCGATCCGTTTCGGCCGCCAGTCCGAGTTCAAGAACTTCTACCGCTCGGTCGACGCGCTGCTGATCGACGACATCCACTTCCTCGCCGGCAAGGAGCACTCGCAGGAGGAGTTCTTCCACACCTTCAATGCGCTGATCGACGGCCGCAAGCAGATCGTGCTGACCTGCGACCGCTATCCGCGCGAGCTGGACGCGCTCGACGACCGGCTCAAGTCGCGTTTCACCTGGGGCTTGTCGGTGCCGATCGAGCCGCCGGAACTGGAGACCCGTGTCGCCATCCTGCTGAGCAAGGCCGACACGCTGGGCATCCGGCTGCCGGACGAGGTGGCGGCACTGGTGGCACAGCGCATCCGTTCCAACGTGCGCGAGCTGGAAGGTGCCTTGCACCGGCTCAACGCCTCGGCCCGGCTTACCGGAACACCGATCACCACGGAGTTCGCGCGGAGCTGCCTGAAGGACATGTTCGCCTCCTACGACCGCGCGGTGACACTGGACAACATCAAGCGCACGGTGGCGGCGTACTACAACATCCGCCTCGCCGACCTCAGCTCGGTGCGGCGCACCCGCACGCTGGCGCGTCCGCGCCAGGTCGCCATGTCGCTGGCGAAGGAGCTGACTCAGCACAGCTACCCCGAGATCGGCGCCGCCTTCGGCAAGGACCATACGACGGTGTTGCACGCCTGCCGCAAGGTGGTGGAGCTGAAGGACGAGGACGAGCGGCTGCGCGAAGACTACGAGAACCTGCTGCGGGCCCTGACCAATTGAGCGGACACATCGCGAAATCCTGGGTACGGATGGCTGAATTGCCTGTGTATAATCGGCCGGACAAGACCTGAATAATTATTTGTGCACAGCTTGCTCCAAGCAAAGCAGTCGCCGCACAGTATGGCCGTTCATCCGGCTGGGACAAGGTAAGGCATTGAAGAAAAATAAGAATCCTGTTTTGTCCACAGCTGGGAAGCGGCACTACTACTACTGTTGTTTTTAAATATTCAACAAGACATATTTGTAACCAACCGACCCATCACGTTCCGGCTCCATGAATATTCAAATCCCGAGAGGCGAGCTGCTTTCCGCACTTCAATCGGTGATCGGGGTGGTGGAGCGAAGACAGTCCCTGCCGATCCTGAGCAACATCCTGCTGGTGGCCCAGGAAGACGAACTGGTGCTGACCGCCACCGATCTTGAGTTGCAGGTCGAGCGGCGGGTGCAGGTACAGAACCTCACACCAGGACGCACCACGGCGCCGGCGCGCAAGCTGCATGACATCTGCCGCGGCCTGCCGGAAGGAGCGACCATCGGGCTCGAGCTGAACCAGAACCGGCTCCAGCTGAAGTCCGGACGCAGCCGTTTCACCCTGTCCACGCTGGATCCGGGTGAATTCCCGTCGCTCAACGGCGGCGCTGCCGACATCACGCTGACGGTGACCGGCAAGGAATTGAAGGAGCTGCTGCAGCGGACCCAGTTCGCGATGGCGCAGCAGGACGTGCGTTACTACCTGAACGGCCTGCTGCTGGAACTGCGCGCGAACCGCGTGCGCACCGTGGCAACCGATGGCCATCGCCTGGCCATGGCCGAGCTGCGGCGCGACACCGGGGTGAAGAAGGACGCCCAGGTGATCCTGCCGCGCAAGACCGTGCTGGAGCTGCAGCGCCTGCTCGAGGCGGACGACGCCGAGGTGCGCATCAACCTCAGCTCCAACCAGGTGCAGGTGGATCTTGACGGCCTCAAGCTGACCTCCAAGCTGATCGAAGGCCGCTTCCCGGACTACGAGCGTGTGATTCCGGAAGGGTCGGACAAGACCGTCCACGGTGAACGGGCGCGGGTGCGTGCCGCGCTGTCGCGGGCGGCGATCCTGTCCAACGAGAAATTCCGCGGCGTGCGCTTGCAGCTTTCCAACGGCACCTTGCGCATCCAGACGCAGAACCCGGAGCAGGAAGAGGCGGAGGAGGAAGTCGAGGTGCAGTACAGCGGCCAACCGCTGGAAATCGGCTTCAACGTCGGCTATCTCCTGGACGCCCTGGACGCGATCGAGGGCAACGAGTTCATCATGGAGCTGCGTAGTTCCGACGCCAGCGGACTGGTCTACGACGCCGCCAATAACGCCAACAAGTACGTCGTGATGCCGATGCGGCTATGAGGCCGGGACCTGGGACCCGGGACCCGGGACCCGGGTACAGCAAAGATTCGGCTTTTTGCGCACCATCATCAATTACAGCCGGCCGATTATCAGAACAAAAGGCGTGTAGAGCGATTCCGCGCTTGTTCCGGGCTCCTGGGCCCCGGGTCCCAAGTCCCGGCTTCTAATGCTGATCTCGCAACTGCAGGCCCGGGATTTCCGCCTCTTCTCCGCGTTGCGTCTTGAAGCGCATCCCCAGTTCAATTTCATCACCGGCGATAACGGCGTGGGCAAAACCTCGTTGCTCGAGGCGGTCCACGTATTGGGTCGGGCGGCAAGCTGGCGGGTGCCGGCGGCGCAACTGGCCCGCGACGGAACGGTGGCCTGGCGCGTGACGGGGCAGGTCGAGGAGGAAGCCGGCGTTCCGGCGCAGACTGTTCGCATCACCTGGCAGGATCGCGAAACCGGGATCGATTGGGGAGGACAGCCGCTTGGCCTGTCGGAGTTGGTGCGCAAAATTCCATTGCAGATCCTAGATCCCGGCATGCATAAGCTGCTGGAGGAGGGGCCAGGAATCCGTCGCCGGGTGCTGGATTGGGGTGTGTTCCACGTGGAACATTCCTTCCTGGAGACCTGGAGACGGGCCCGGCGGGCCCTGCGCCAACGCAATGTGGTGCTGCGGGAGGGCGGCAACCCACGCCTGCTGGCACCATGGAACCATGAGCTGGCGGAAGCCGGCGAGCTGCTGACGGCGAAGCGGTTGGCGCATGTAGCCGAACTGGAGAAGAGGACACGACGCCTGCTGGAGCAACTGCTGCCCGGCGAGCAGTGGGAGTTGCGGTACAGCCGCGGCTGGGACGCGGACCGCAGCTATCTGGAAGTTCTGGAAAGCAGTGCCGAGCGCGACCGCCGGCTAGGGCTGACCGCGGCCGGGCCGCAGCGGGCGGAGCTGGGTTTCTACGGCGGCTCGGCTGATCGTGGTACGACGGCGGTCAAGGGGCGCATCAGCCGGGGCCAGCAGAAGCTCCTGATTGCGGCCTTCACTCTGGCGCAGTGTGCGATCGTGGCGGAGCGCAGCGGGGGAATGCCGATCCTGCTGGTGGACGACTTTTCGGCCGAGCTTTCCGCCGGGTTCCAGGGCCGCCTGATGCAGGCCGTGGAAGCCTATCCGGGGCAGAAGTTCATCACCGCCCTGGAGCCGTTAGCACTGATGAAAAAGGTACCCTCCGCCCATATGTTCCACGTGGAACATGGCGCCCTGCACAAGGTCGAGCGCTGGTAAAATAGGCAGTCACAGAAGAATCATATGATGAATACCCCGCCAACAGACACCAGTTACAACGCCAGCAGCATCAAGGTGCTGAAAGGCCTCGAAGCAGTCCGGCAGCGTCCCGGCATGTACATCGGCGATACCGACGATGGCACCGGCCTGCACCACATGGTGTTCGAGGTGGTGGACAACGCCATCGACGAGGCTCTGGCCGGCTACTGCACGGAAGTGCTCGTCACGATCCACGCCGACCATAGTGTGTCGGTGACGGACAACGGCCGCGGCATCCCGGTGGACCTTCACGAAGAGGAGGGCCGTTCGGCCGCCGAGGTCATCATGACCATCCTGCACGCCGGTGGTAAGTTCGGCGGCAGTGGGTACAAGGTCTCCGGCGGCCTGCATGGCGTGGGTGTATCGGTGGTGAACGCGCTATCGGAACTGTTGCTGCTCGACATCTACCGCGACGGCAAGCACCACCACCAGGAATACCGGATGGGCGAGCCGCAGGCGCCGCTGGCGGCGGTGGGCGACACCACCCGGCGCGGCACCACGGTACGCTTCTATCCCAGCCACAGCGTATTCACGCAGATCGAGTTTCACTACGACATCCTGGCGCGCCGTCTGCGCGAGCTGTCGTTCCTCAATTCCGGCGTGCGTATCGTGCTGCGGGAGGAGGCGGGCGCCCGCGAGGACGTGTACGAGTACCACGGCGGTATCAGGGCCTTCGTCGAATACCTCAACAAGAACAAGGCGCCGCTGCACGAGACCATCATCTACGTAGACTCCGAGCGCGACGGCATCATGGTCGAGGCCGCGCTGCAATGGAACGACTCCTACCAGGAAGCGGTGTACTGCTTCACCAACAATATCCCGCAGAAGGACGGCGGCACCCACCTCACCGGCTTCCGCAACGCGCTCACCCGCACCATCAACGACTACCTCGAAACCGAGGGCCTGGCGAAGAAGGAAAAAGTGGAGCCCATCGGCGACGACGCGCGCGAGGGCCTGACGGCGGTGCTGTCGGTCAAGGTGCGCGATCCCAAGTTCTCGTCCCAGACCAAGGAAAAGCTGGTCTCGTCCGAGGTCAAGTCGGCGGTGGAGTCGGTACTGGTCGAGAAGTTGAAGGAGTTCCTGTTGGAACGGCCGCGGGAAGCACGCGTCATCGGTGCCAAGGTGGTCGACGCCGCCCGTGCCCGCGAGGCGGCGCGCAAGGCAAAGGAGCTGAACCGCCGCAAGAGCGTGCTCGACATCGCCGGTCTGCCCGGCAAGCTGGCCGACTGCCAGGAAAAGGACCCGGCGCTGTCGGAGCTGTTCCTGGTGGAGGGTGACTCCGCCGGCGGCTCCGCCAAGCAGGGCCGGGACCGCCGCTTCCAGGCGATCCTGCCACTCAAGGGCAAGATCCTCAACGTCGAGAAGGCGCGCCTGGAAAAGATGCTGTCCTCGGCCGAGGTTGGCACGCTCATCACCGCGCTCGGCTGCGGCATCGGCCGCGACGACATGAAGCCGGAGAACCTGCGCTACCATCGCATCATCATCATGACTGACGCGGACGTGGACGGCGCGCACATCCGCACCCTGCTGCTGACCTTCTTCTACCGCCACATGTTCAGCCTGGTGGAACGCGGCCATGTCTACATCGCCCAGCCGCCGCTGTACAAGCTCAAGGCCGGCAAGCACGAAACCTACGTGAAGGACGACCGCGAACTGCAGGACTGGCAGATCCGCACGGCGCTCGACGAGGCGGCGCTGGTGCCAGCGGCCGGTCAGCCGGCGCTTCCGGGCGGGCGTCTGGGCCAGCTGATGCGCGACTACGCGCAGATCAATCTGGCGGTGGAGCGGCTCTCTCGCCACTACGACCACGAGTTGCTGCAGCAACTGCGCAAGCTGGCGCCGGTACCGGCCGAAGCCGACGCGCTGGAAGCCTGGACCCCGCAGCTCGACGCCGCGCTGAACGGCGGTCGTGCGGGGGCTCGCTACAAGGTGGCGGCCCGCGTCGGCGAATCGGGACCACTGCTGTCGGTCGAGCGCACGCTGCACGGACTCAGCCAGCGTTACCAGTTCGGCGAGGATTTCTTCGCTGGTGTCGACTACCAGCAGATGGCCCGCTTCAATGCCCAGTTGGCCGGCCTGTTTGGCGAGGGCGCCACCATCAGCCGCGGCGAGCGCTCGCAGGTGGTGAGCAGCTTCGAACAGGCGTACGACTGGCTGCTGAATGAAACCCGCCGTGGCCTCGTCATCCAGCGCTACAAGGGTCTTGGCGAGATGAACCCGGAGCAGCTGTGGAACACCACGCTCGATCCCACCAATCGCCGCCTGGTGAAGGTGCGGGTGGAGGACATGGTCGCGGCGGACCAGATGTTCACCACGCTGATGGGAGAGGATGTGGAGCCGCGGCGTGAGTTCATCGAGCGTCACGCTCTGCTTGTCGCCAATCTTGACGTCTAGTCTTAAGACGTTGATTTAATTAAGCTTTTTAGAGGTGGTCCAAGTCGAGCCGGTGCGCGGCCCCGGCCCGGTAACGGCTGCCCCGATGCCAAGCCCGTGAAATTGTTCTAAATTCCGGTAAAGACAACCAACTTTAAAGAGTCGCCGAAGACTCACGGGGAGGGGCCGGCATGAAGATCCTTGCGATCTACAACCTCAAGGGCGGGGTCGGCAAAACCGCGGCCGCCGTCAACCTGGCCTACCTTGCCTCCCTTGCCGGACAGCGGACGCTGTTGTGGGATCTCGACCCGCAAGGAGCCGCCAGCTGGTACCTGCAGACCGGCAATGCCGGCGACACCCCCGACAAGTCCCTGTGGAAGAACGGCAGCGATGTCGCAGGCCTGATCCAGAGCACCGCCTACGACAAGCTGCAGCTGCTGCCGTCCGACCTGCACAGCCGTCACCTCGACGTGTGGCTGCGCAAGGAGGACGGACACGAAGTATTGCGGGAGAAGCTCAAGCCGGTGGCGACGCAGTTCGACCTGGTGGTGCTCGACTGTCCGCCCAGCCTGTCGCACCTCGCCGACAGCGTGTTCACCGCCGCCGACCTGGTGCTGGTGCCGACGGTACCGACGCACCTGTCGCTGCGCGCGCTGAAGAGCCTGATCGACTACCTCAAGGAACAGGGCTACACGCGCAGCCTGCTCAAGCCGTTCTACTCGATGGCCGACCGCCGCCGGCTGTTGCACCGCATGCTGATCGAGCAGCCGCCGAAGATGATGAAGGACATTTGCGCCACGGTGATCCCGTATTCGTCCGCGGTGGAACGCATGGGCGAGCATCGCGCGCCGCTGGAGACCTACGAGGCATACAGCTACGCGGCGGAGGCTTATCGCGAGTTGTGGAAGGAAGTGAATGCGGTGCTGAAGAGGCGCTGAAGAAAATGTGATCGTGCCGGCGAAGTACGAGCAGCCTCGCGCTTGCCTGACACCATCGGCGTACCCGGATTTCGCTTCGCTTCATCCGGGCTACTATCTCGGCGATCCTTGGTCAGCACAGTAGCCCGGATGGAACGCAGTGGAATCCGGGTAAGTCGAGGTGAAGCGAACGCCCGGGCAGGATCACCGCTCTCAGCACTCCTCGACCAGCAATACCTGCAACGCGGCCAGCCGGCGCTCGAGCGTCGCCGCGTCCGGCGCCGTCACGGTGGCATGCCCGATCTTGCGCTGCGGCTTCGGCTCCTTGCCGTACAGGTGGACGTGCACGCCCTCCAGCGCGGCAACGGACTCCAGCGCCGGCGCCTGGCCGATGAAGTTCACCATCACCGATTCACCGCGCAGGGCGGTGCTTCCCAGCGGCAGGCCGGCGATGGCGCGCAGGTGGTTCTCGAACTGCGAGCACTCGGCGCCCTCGATGCTCCAGTGGCCGGAGTTATGCACCCGCGGCGCGATCTCGTTGGCGAGCAGGCCGCCGCCGTGGACGAAGAACTCGAAGGCCAGCACGCCGACGTAGTCGAGGCGCTGCAGCACGCGGCGGGCGTAGTCCTCGCCCAGCGCCTGCAGCGGGTCGGCGGCGCGCGGGCGGGCCGTGCGCAGGATGCCGCTGCGGTGCACGTTCTCCACCAGCGGGTAGAACCGCACCGCGCCGTCGCGGGCGCGCACCGCGAGGCAGGACACCTCGCGCTCGAACGGCACGAAGGCTTCCAGGATCAGCGGCTGGTTGCCGAGCTGCGCCCAGGCGGCGTCGAAGTCGGCAACGCTGCGCAGCACATACTGCCCCTTGCCGTCGTAGCCCATGCGCCGGGTTTTGAGCACGGCCGGCAGGCCGGTGCGCGCGGCGGCGGTCTCCAGGCCGGCGCGCGAATCCACCGCCGCGAACCTGGGCACCGGAATGCCCAGGTCGACGAACAACTGCTTTTCGCCGAGACGGTCCTGGCCCGCGGTCAGCGCCTGCGGCCCGGGCAGCAGCGGCACGCGCGCGGCCACCAGCTCGGCGGTGCGCTGCGGCACGTTCTCGAACTCATAAGTGGCGAGGTCGATACCGCCGCAGAATTCCTGCAGGGCCGCTTCGTCGAGATAGCCCGCGTGCAGATGTTCGCCCAGCGGCGCGGCGCAGGCCTCGGTCGCCGGGTCGAGGAAGGTGAATTCGAAGCCCAGCGGATAACCGGCCAGAGCCAGCATACGGCCGAGCTGGCCGGCGCCGAGGATGCCGATTTTCATGGCCGAAGGTTAGGCGCCGGCGGGATCGGGGTTTTGCAGCACTTGCGCAGTCTGCATGGCGCGGAAGTGGTCGAGCCGCGCGGCGAGGTCGGCGTCGTTCAAAGCGAGGATCGCGCAGGCGAGCAGCGCGGCATTGGTGGCGCCGGCCGTGCCGATGGCAAGCGTGCCGACCGGGATGCCGGAAGGCATCTGCACGATCGACAGCAGCGAGTCCATACCGTTGAGCGCCTTGGACTGCACCGGCACGCCCAGCACCGGCAGGCGCGTCTTGGCGGCGGTCATGCCGGGCAGATGGGCGCTGCCGCCGGCGCCGGCGATGATCACCTGGATGCCGCGCCCGGCTGCCGCGCCGGCGTACTCGAACAGCAGGTCGGGCGTGCGGTGGGCGGAGACCACGCGGGTTTCATAGGCGACGCCCAGGCTTTCGAGCGCGCGCGCGGCATGGGACATCGTCTCCCAGTCGGAACGGGAACCCATGATGATGCCGACCAGGGGCTTGGACGGCGTTTGATTTTGCTGCACTTTCTATCCCGATGCGGGAGGAAAGTCGCCGATTATCCCACAACTTCGCTGCAAAAGCAGTGCAGCGCCACGGCAACAACCGCTTACGGCGGCACCAGGTCGAATTCCGCGGTGAGCGTCGCGGTGTAGCGGATCTGCCCGGCGGAAAAACCCATCTCCTCGTTGCCGCTTGGCTCCGGAGCTGCCGCGGCCATCAGCACCCGCGGCCGCGGACCCGGCGGCGGCAGCGCCTCGGCATTGGCGTTGATGGTGTGCACCGCGCCCAGCTTCACATCCAGCGTCTCGGCCAGGATGCGCGCCTTGGCCTGCGCGTCCTGCGCGGCCTTGGCCAGCGCCTGCCGGCGCAGCTCGTCGGCCTTCGACGATTCCAGCTGCGGGTCGGAGACGTTGTTGATGCCGGCGCCGGTGGCGCGTTGCAGGAAGTCGCCGATGCGGTCGAGGTCGCGCACCACGATCTCGATGCTGCGGGTCACGTGGTAGCCGAGGAACTTGCGTCCTTCCTTGCCGGAGTAGTCGTATTCGGCGCGGATGTTGAGGCCGGCGGTGGAGATGTCCTCGTCCTTCGCGCCCAGCGCACGCGCCTGCGCCAGGTACTCGCGTACCACGCGGTTGACGTCGGCCTGTGCTGTCTTCAGCTCCGGCCTGGTTTCCTCCACCGCCATCGACAGGCGCGCGCGGTCCGGCGCGGCGCTGACCTCGCCCTGGCCGCCCACTGTCACCGTGCGGCGCTCGGGCGGATGCGGGAACGGCATCGGTCCCGGCGGCACCGCGGTTTCCCTGGCTTGCGCCGACGCCGCGCAGAGCAGGAACAGGGCAGCGGCGGATCTGAGCGGCGCGTTCATGGGCGAAGTCCGGGTCGCGAAGGAGCGCACATCCTGCAACGAAACCGGCAGCGCAACAACCGTGGGCCGCATCGCGGCCGCGCATGGTTTATACTGGACCAGATTGGTCTTTGATGAATCCTTTCCAAGCCTGTCATGTCTTACGAAACCGTCATTCTCACGCGCGACGTCATCGGCGTGCTCATCCCTGCCGGCACCAAGGTCGAATTGCCCGAAGGCGCCGAAGCCAGCGTTACCCAGGCGCTCGGCGGCAGCTACACCGTGCAGGTACAGGGGCATCTGTTCCGCATCGAGGGCAAGGACGCCGACGCCCTGGGCAAGACTCCGCAAGGCGTGCCGCAGCTCGCCGCGGACGCGGGCGAAGCCGAGATCGAAAAGGCGGTATGGCAGCAGATGAAGACCTGCTACGATCCGGAAATACCGATCGACATCGTCGAGCTGGGCCTGATCTACGAATGCCGGTTGGAACCCGCCGGGGACGGCGGCTGGCGTGTACGCGTGGTGATGACGCTGACGGCGCCGGGCTGCGGTATGGGCGACGTGCTGGTCTCCGACGTGAAGAGCAAGGTGCTGCAGGTGCCGGGCGTGCGCGAAGCCGAGGTGGAGCTGGTGTTCGATCCGCCCTGGACGCGCGAGATGATGAGCGAGGCGGCACAGCTGCAGGCGGGATTCATCTAACGCAGGGGCGACAGGCAGAAATCGACAGAACGCAAGGGTTGGCACATGAGCAACACCTCCACCCGTGGCGTGCGCATCGTGGTCGAGCCGAGGTTCGTGCCGGACCAGTCCGACCTGGCCAGCCATTCCTATCTGTTCGCCTATCACGTCACCATCCGCAACGAGAGCGACGAGACGGTGCAGCTGCGCTCGCGCCACTGGATCATCACCAATGGCGAAGGCAAGGTCGAGGAAGTGCGCGGTCCCGGCGTGGTCGGCTACCAGCCCCTGCTCAAGCCCGGCGAGCAGTTCCAGTACACCAGCGGCTGCCCGCTCAACACGCCGGTGGGTACCATGCACGGCAGTTTCCAGATGGTGACCGAGGACGGCGAGGCCTTCGACGCCCTGATCGACCCGTTCCGCCTGGCGGTGCCGCACGCGCTCAACTGAATCGCGCACGCCCCGTCGCCCCGGAACCGCCGCGCGGCGCCCGCAGGGGTCGGCAGACGCCGCCGCTGCTGTTAGCCTACTATCCCGGACTCGGCAAGGAGCACATCGGATGCGGGCTACGCAACGCGGATCCTGGAGCATGCTTCGCCTGGCGGCGCTCCCGTTGCTGTTCGCCCTGGCCGCCACGGCGCAGGCGCAGACTCCCAATCCGCTGGGCGAGTGGCAGTACTCCGCCGGCGTGGTACTGCGCCAGCGCTTCGACCCGCACCCGCCGCACTGGGAGGAGTTGATCGGCTTCGGCGGCGAGATGCTGCCGCGCTTCGAGGGTTCGGACAACTACTACTTCGAGCCCGGCCCTACCATCGACATCCGCTACCGCAACATCGCCTTCTTCTCCACCGGCGAAGGCCTGGGCGTGAACCTGCTGCGCAACGTGAACTACCGCGCCGGCGTCGCCATCACCTACGACCTCGGCCGAACCGAAGGCACCTATTACCGGCTGCACGGCCGTGGTGACCTGTCGCCCTCCCCCGCGGTCAAGCTGTTTGGTGAGTACGTGATCTTCCCGGTCATCGTGCGCGGCGACGTGCGCTACAACGTTGGCGGGGTCGGCGGCTGGATCGGCGACATCAGCACCTACCTCCCGGTGGCGGGCTCGGAAAAGTACTTCGTGTTCGTCGGCGGTACCGTGACCAGTGCCGACAGCACCTACCTGCGCCACGACTTCGGCGTCGACCAGAACCAGTCGCTGCACACCGGCCTGCCGGTGTACACCTCGGGCGGCGGCGTGAAGTCGGCCGGCGTCGGCGTCAACGCCACCTGGATCTTCAACGAGCACTGGTTCCTGGACGGCGTGGCGGCCGCCACCGAGCTGCTGGGTCCCGCGGCGAGCAGTCCCTACGTCGACGAGAAGTGGCAGTACGCTTTCAGCATCAGCCTGGCTTACGACTTTCGCTGACCGCCGCAGCCACGATTGAGCCCGCCGGTCGGGCACGATGCCGGCGCCAGGCGGTGCGGTACTCGTCCCACAGGTAGCGCAGGAAAGCGCCGAACACGCCGCGCTGCAGCGCTGGCGGCAAGCCATCGCCGCGGCGCGCAATCTGCTGGTAGTACCAGCCCTGCTGCCCGAGCAGGTTGACCAGCTTGAGCAGGAACACACTGCTGCCCGGCCCGAACGTGCCGGAGCCCAGTTGCAGGCTGTGTTCGTAGGCCGGCACCGGCGCATCGTCGCCGGCCAGCAGGTGCTTCGGCACGTCGGGGTCCGTGCACAGCGGCCGCGCCAGCCCGATCACGTCGAGCGAGCCCCCGCGCAGGGCCTCCTCCATGCCGGCGCGCGTGCGGAATCCGCCGGTGACCATCAGCGGCATCCGCGCCACCTTGCGGATCGCTTCCGCATAAACCAGGAAATACGCCTCACGCCGCCGCGTGCTGTCGCCCGACACCGCGGCCTGCGGCGCGTCCACTGCCGTCTGCGCATCGCCGGTGTAGCCGAGCAGGCGCGGCTGCTCATAGGTGCCGCCGGAAATCTCCAGCAGGTCGATGCCGGTGTCGTTGAGCCATTGCACCACCTGCAGGCATTCCTCGTGGCTGAAACCGCCCTTCTGGAAATCGGCTGAATTGAGCTTCAGCCCCACCGGAAAGTCCGCGCCCACCGCCGCGCGGGTAGCCTTGATCGTCTCCAGCAGAAAACGCGCGCGGTTCTCCAGGCCGCCGCCCCAGGCGTCCTTGCGGTGGTTAGTGACCGGCGACAGGAACGAGCTGAGCAGGTAACCGTGGGCGCCGTGGATCTGCACCCCGGTGAAGCCCGCCTCGCGCGCCGTGCGCGCCACCCGCGCGTAGCGCTGGATGAAATCAAGGATCTCCTCCTCGGCCAGCGCGCGCGGCCTGCGGTAGTTCGCCATCAGCTTCAACTGCACCGACGACGGCGCCAGCGGCTGCGCGGTGACGTACCAGGGCGACTGCCGTCCGGCGTGGCTGATCTGCATCCACAGGTGGTTGCCGGCAACTGTCCCCGCCTTGGCCCAGGCGCGCAGCCGCGACATCGACTCCGCGTCCGGCGGCGCCGGGTCGATCGCCACGTTGCCGGGCCGCTCCAGCACGCGGCGGTCGATCATCACGTTGCCGGTGATGAGCAGGCCGGCGCCGCCCTCGGACCAGTCGCGGTAGAGGCGTTGGTGGCGTTCGGTGGCGCGCAGCAGCGGGTCGGCGATGCCTTCGGTCATCGCGGCTTTGGCGATGCGGTTGGGGAGGGTGGCGCCGCAGGGGAGGCTTAATGGTTGGGCTAGCGGGGTTAGGGTTGTCATTGTTGGCGGTTCCCGGGGGTGGTGCGGGCGGTGGTACACGCTAGCGGGAGATTGAGTGACGGGGAAGGCGGGGGGCGTCAGTTGTAGGGTGGGCACGTTCTGCGTGGTGCAAGGCCACTCGCTGAGACTTCACTGCATGCGCTTGCGCGCGTGTAGTGCTTTCCCGATATGAAGACGCGTATTCCGCCCTGAGGGCGGGTTCCTTTTCTTGTATCGACAAGAAAAGGAACCAAAAGAAACGACCCCAACGGCTGCGCCGATCAATCGCAAAGGCAAGAAGCGCGATTGATCGGTTCCCTGCGCTTCTCGCCCGCGGCGGGTTCCGCACACAGGCCATCCATGGCCTGCGTGCGGAAGCTTCGGCATCCTGCCTCGCCCCGCGCGAACACACGCGCGGGCCCCTATCGCCGCGGGCTGCGATGCTCGGCGCAGCCAA
>JARLJS010000011.1 GCA_031291075.1 Nevskia sp.
CCCCCCCCACCAGCCAGGCCAGCAGCTTCTGCTGCAGCGGCAGATAGGTGCTCCACTGCGCGCTCAACGCCGGGTCCGGCTCGCCGGCGCCGGGTGCGATGCCCGCCTTGGCGATGCGTTTGAGCATCGCGGCATCGGCGGCGGGCGGTGGACTGTCTGCCAGCGCCTGGTTCACCACCGCGACGAAGCTGCCGGCGTCGCCGGCCACGGGCCGCGGCGGTGTGCCGGCTTCCTTCAACGGCGAAGCTCCGAGCCTGAACCCGTCCTGCAGTTGCCGTACGGCCGGCAGGTCCTGTGGTCCGTCCACCAGGATGCGCAGCAGCAGCAAGGCCGTGGCGGTGGGCGAGTGGATCAGCTGCGCGCCGTCGGGCGGTTCGGCACGCTCCCAGCCGGGACCGACGATGATGAAGCTGTGGCCGCGGGCTCCGGTGGTGCGGCGGCTGATGATGGAGAAGTTGTTGGTGTAGGCGTCGAGCAGCGCCGCCGAATAGTATCGTCCCGCGGTGTCCGGCACCTCCAGCCGCACCGGTCCGCCCGACAGGTCCAGCACCGCCAGCGAGTACAGCGTGTCCGCGTTGGGCGTCGTCACCAGGTGATCGCCGGGCTCGGGCAGGCTGCGTTTGTGGGCGAAGCTGTTGAGCCGCGTACGGTGGGGGTTGTGCTCGTCGTAGACCGTGGCGTAACGCAGGCGCATCACCTCGTACAGCGGCAGCGCGTAGCGGTAGGCCACTCCGATGGTCCAGGCGCTGCGCGCCTGCGCCACCAGCAGCACCGCGACCACCAGCACCAGCAGCAGGGCGGCGGCGCTCGTGCTGCGGCGCTGCCGCGGCGGAGCGGCCGACTCGAGCGGCTTGCCGGTCATGCTGCGCACGCCGCTTCCGGTCCCGCTGCGCCTTCGGTTGATGTGGATGGCATCAGATCTGCTGCTGGCGCAGGTAGTTCAGCAGGTCGATCTTGGTGATGAGGCCGACGAAGCGGCCGCCGTCGGCGACGATGGCGACGTGGTCGCGCTGGAAGATCGGCAGCAGGCTGGCCACCGGCGCGTCGGGCGCGATGGTCTCCAGGTTGGTGACCATGGCGGTGCGCACCGGGTCCTTGAAGTGCGCGGGGTCGGCCTGGACGTGCATCAGCAGGTCCGACTCGTCGAGGATGCCGATGGCCTTTTCCCCCTCCATCACCGGGATCTGCGACACGTCGAACAATTTCATGCGCCGGTAGGCCAGCAGCAGCGTGTCCGCGGGCGTCAGCGTCACGGCGCCGCCTTCCTGGTAGCGGCGCACGATCAGGTCGAGCAGGTTGCCCTGGCGGGGGCGGTCCAGCAGTCCCTGCTCGAACATCCAATAGTCGTTGTACATCTTGGTGAGGTACTTGTTGCCGCTGTCGCAGACCAGGCTCACCACCCGCTTCGGGGCGGTCTGCTCGCGGCAGTAGCGCAATGCCGCGGCAACCAGGGTCCCCGTCGAGGAGCCGCCCAGGATGCCCTCCTTGCGCAGCAGTTCGCGCGCGGTGAAGAAGCTCTCGCCGTCGCCGATTTCGTACGCCTGCTTCACCCGCGACAGGTCGCAGTTGGGCGGGATGAAATCCTCGCCGATGCCCTCCACCAGCCAGCTGCCGGCTTCCTTCTGGATGCTGCCGGTGCGCACCACGTCGGCCAGTACGGAGCCCTTCGGATCGGCCAGCACCATCTCGACATGCGGCGCCACGCGGGCGAAATAGCGCGACAGGCCGGTGAGGGTGCCGCCGGAACCGACCCCCGCCACCACCGCGTCCAGCATCTGGCCCGACTGCGCCCAGATCTCCGGGCCGGTGGTGGCCTCGTGCGCCAGCGGGTTGGCCGGGTTGGCGAACTGGTTGACGTAGAAGCTGCCTGGAATCTCGCGGGCCAGGCGCTCGGCGATGTCCTGGTAATAGTCGGGGTGGCCTTTGCCGACGTCGGAGCGGGTCAGGCGGGTTTCGGCGCCCAGGGCGCGCAGGTGCAGCACTTTTTCCTGCGACATCTTGTCCGGGATCACCAGGATCAGGCGATAGCCCTTCTGCGCCGCCACCAGCGCCAGTCCCAGCCCGGTATTGCCGGCGGTGGCCTCGATCAGGGTGCCGCCGGGCTTGATCCTGCCCTCGCGCTCGGCCGCCTCGACCATGGACAGGCCGATGCGGTCCTTGATGGAGCCGGTGGGGTTCTGGTTCTCCAGCTTGACGAACAGCCGGCAGCAGCCGGTGTCGAGGTTCCTCAGCTCGACCAACGGCGTGTTGCCGATGGTGTTCAGCACCGAACCGTCACGCCCCATCGCTCCTCCGTGCCTGTTGGACCGGCACCAGCCTAGCACGTCACCTGCTAGGCTATCCGCCATGAGCGCCGACCCCACCCGCCTGATCTGGATCGACCTCGAAATGACCGGCCTGGTGCCCGAGCGCCACCGCATCATCGAGATCGCCACCCTGGTGACCGACCAGAACCTCAACCCCCTGGCCGAAGGCCCGGTGATCGCCGTGCACCAGCCGGAACACGAGCTGGCGGCGATGGACGAATGGAACACCACCCAGCACGGCAAGTCCGGCCTGAGCCGGCGGGTGCGCGACAGCGTCGTCGGCGAGGCCGAGGCGGAGCGCCTGACGGTGGATTTCCTGCGCCACTGGGTGCCGGCCGGCAAGTCGCCGATGTGCGGCAATTCCATCTGCCAGGACCGCCGTTTCCTGGCCCGCTGGATGCCCGAGCTGGAGCGGCATTTCCACTACCGCAACCTGGACGTGAGCACGCTCAAGGAGCTGTGCGCGCGCTGGGCGCCCGGCGTGGCGCGCGGCTACAGCAAGGAATCCAGGCACCTGGCGCTGGACGATATCCGCGATTCGGTGGCCGAGCTGCGCTATTACCGGGAGCACTTCATCCGGCTGCCCGAGCAGGGGCTGGGGAGCCTCTGATTCAGAGGCTCCCTAGGGCTTCGGCTGGCTCAAGGGTTCCGCGCCGCTGCCCGAACCGCTGCGCCAGCCGGTCGAACCACAGGTGCACCACCGGCGTGGTGTAGAGCGTCAGCAGCTGGCTGACGATCAGCCCGCCGACGATGGTGATGCCCAGCGGGCGGCGCATCTCGGCGCCGACGCCGCTACCCAGCGCCAGCGGCAGCGCGCCGAACAGCGCGGCCGTGGTCGTCATCAGGATCGGGCGGAAGCGCAGCAGGCAGGCGGCGTAAATCGCCTCCTGCGGCGGCTTGCCTTCACGGCGCTGCGCCGCCAGCGCGAAGTCGACCATGATGATGGCGTTCTTCATCACGATGCCGATGAGCAGGATGATGCCGACCATGGCGATCACGCTCAGGTCCATGCGGAAGAGCATCAGCGCCAGCACGGCGCCGAGCCCGGCCGAGGGCAGGGTGGAAAGGATGGTGACCGGGTGGATGGCGCTCTCGTAGAGCACGCCGAGCACGATGTAAAGGCAGAAGATCGCCAGCCCGATCAGCAGGGGCTGGCTCTGCAGCGAGGCCTGGAACGCGGCGGCGGCGCCCTGGAAGCTGCCGTGGATGGTGGCGGGCATCATGATGTCGCGCTCGGCGGCGGCGACGATGCCCACCGCGTCGCCCAGGGATATGCCCTGCGCCAGGTTGAACGATAGCGTGATGGCGGGGAACTGGCCCTGGTGATTAACCGCCAGCGGCGCGGTGGAGGACGCGTAGCGGGCGAACGCTGACAGCGGCACCTCGGCGCCGGAGGCGGAGCGGACGTAGATGTCGCGCAGCGACTGCGGGTCGCGCGTGTAGCGCGGCGCCACCTCCATCACCACCTGGTACTGGTTGAGCGCGGCATACATGGTGGACACCGGGCGCTGGCCGAAAGCGGAGTACAGGGTGTTGTCGATGACCTCGGTGGAGACGCCGAGCCTGGCGGCGGTGGCGCGGTCGATCTCGATCTTCTGCTGCAGGCCATTGTTCTGCTGGTCGCTGGTGACGTCGGCCAGCTGGGGGAGGGTGCGCAGTTTCTGCAGCAGCCGCGGCGCCCACTCGGTCAGGTCCGCCAGGTTTTCGCCCTGCAGGGTGTACTGGTACTGCGCCGGGGCCTGGCGGGCGCCGATGCGGATGTCCTGCACCGCCTGCATCGCCACCGTGGTGCCCGGGAACTGCGACAGCCTGGGGCGCAGGCGCGCGATGACCTGATCGGCGGTCACCGGCTTGCGCTGCTCCCAGGGCTTGAGGGTGAGCGAGACGCGGCCGATGTTCATCGACGAGCCGCCGCCGCCGACGCCGCCGCTGCCGGCCCACTGGCCGGTCTGGCCCAGCACCGATTCGACCGCGGGATCGTCCTTGATGACGTCCACCACCTGCCGCACGCGCTCGTCGATCGCCCCGAACGAGGCCGACTGGTCGGCGATGACGTTGCCCTGGATGCGGCCGGTGTCCTGCTGCGGGAAGAAGCCCTTGGGCACGTGCAGGAACAGATAGACATTGAGCGCGATGACCAGCAGCGTGACGGTGAGCACCAGCGCGGGATTGCCCAGCACGGCGCGCAGGCTGCGCGCGTAGGCAGCGGCCAGCGCCTGCTGCAGGTGCCCGCTGCGCCGGTGCGGCGCGCCGGGCGCTGGACGCCGCGCCAGCAGCAGCCTGGAGCACAGTACCGGCGTGAGGGTGAGCGAGACCGTGGTCGAGATGGCGATGGCCGCCGCCAGCGTGACCGCGAACTCGAAGAACAGGCGGCCGATGATGCCGTCCATCAGCAGCAGCGGGATGAAGGCGGCCAACAGCGCGATGCAGATGGTCAGGATGGTGGTGCCGATCTCGGCGGCGCCGCGGCGTGTCGCCGGCAGCGGCGCCATGCCCTGCTCGATGTGCCGCTTGACGTTTTCGACGGTGACGATGGCGTCGTCGGCGAGGAAGCTGGTGGCGACGGTCAGCGCCATCAAGGTGAGGTTGTTGAGGCTGAAGCCGCAGGCGTACATGACGCCGAAGCTGGCGACCAGGCACACCGGCACCACGATGGCGGGGATCAGCGTCGCGCGCAGGTCGCGCAGGAAGGCGAACACCACCAGCACCACCAGGGCGATGGAGATCAGCAGCGCTTTTTCGATGCTCTGGATCGAGGCGCGGATCGTCACCGTCTGGTCCACCCAGACGCGGATCTTCACCAGTCCCGGCGCCATCGCCTGCAGTTCCGGCAGCAGGGCCTTGATGCGGTCGATGGTGGCGACGATGTTGGCGCCGGTCTGGCGGCGGATGTCGAGGTTGATGCCCGGCACGCCGCTGAGGTAGGTCGAGTTGCGCTTGTCGGCCACCGAATCGAGCACCTCGGCGACGTCGCCCAGGCGCACCGGCGCGCTGTTGCGGAAGGCGACGATCAGCTCGCGGTAGTCCGCCGCCGTGAACAGCTGGTCGTTGGCGCCGATGCTCCAGGCGCGGCTGTCGTCCTCCAGGGCGCCCTTGGGCAGGTTGGTGTTGGCGGCGGCGAGCACGGCGCGCACATCCTCCAGGCTGAGGCCGTACCGGTTGAGGTAGTTCGGGTTGACCTCCACCCGCACGCCCGGCAGCGAGGCGCCGCCGACGTTGACCTGGCCGACGCCGTCCACCTGGGCCAGCTTCTGCTGCAGCAGGGTGGAGGCTGCGTCGTAGATCTGGCCGCGGTCCAGCGTGTCGGAGACCAGGGTCAGGATCATGATGGGGAAATCGGAGGGGTTCACCTTCTTGTAGTTGGGGCTGTTGGGCAGGTCCGGCGGCAGGCTGCCGCTGGCGGCGTTGATGGCGGCTTCCACTTCGCGCGCGGCGGCGTTGATGTCACGGTTCAGGTCGAACTGCAGGGTGATGGTGGCGACACCGAGGAAGTTGGTGGCCGTCATCTCGGTGATCCCGGCGATGCGGCCGAACTGCCGCTCCAGCGGCGTGGCCACCGAGGAGGCCATGGTCTCCGGGCTGGCGCCGGGCAGCACCGTCGTCACCGAGATGGTGGGGAAGTCCACCTCCGGCAACGGCGACATCGGCAGGCGGAAGAAGGCCAGGGTGCCGAGCAGCGTCAGCGCCACCATCAGCAGGGTGGTCGCCACCGGCCGCCGGATGAAGGGGGCGGACAGGTTCATGGGCCTGCCAACCCGCCCAGGGGCTGGGGCGCGGGTTCGTCTTGCTCCTGCCCGGCCGGGGCGGAGCCGAAGCGCGCCCCCAGCCGCTCGAACCAGAGGTAGATCACCGGCGTGGTGTAGAGCGTCAGCACCTGGCTCACGATCAAGCCGCCGATGATGGTGATGCCCAGGGGTGGCGGCAGCGCCGCGCCCCGCCCGGGCCCGACGGCCAGCGCCACGGCGCCGAACAGGGCGGCCATGGTCGTCATCAGGATCGGCCGGAAGCGCAGCAGGCAGGCCTGGTAGATCGCCTCGGCGGGCGCCTGCTTCTGGTTGCGCTGTGCGTCGAGGGCGAAGTCGACCATCATGATGGCGTTCTTCTTGACGATGCCGATCAGCAGGATGATGCCGATCAGGGCGATGATGCCGAGGTCCTCGCCGAACAGGCGCAGGGCGAGCAGCGCGCCGACGCCGGCGGAAGGCAGTGTCGACAGGATCGTCACCGGGTGGATGAAGCTCTCGTACAGCACCCCCAGCACGATGTAGACCGTGACCAGCGCGGCCAGGATGAGGATGGCCTGGTTGGCCAGTGCGGCCTGGAAGGCGCGCGCCGAGCCCTGGTAGGCGGTACGGATGCTGGCTGGCAGGCCGAGTTCGTCGCGCACGCGGTCGACCTCCCGCACGGCGTCGCCCAGCGAGTAGCCCGGGGCGAGGTTGAACGACAGCGTCACCACCGGGAACTGGCCCTGGTGGTTGACGGCCAGCGGCGCGCTCTGCTCCTCCCAGCGGGAGATGGCGCTGAGCGGCACGGCCTGGCCCCCGGGCGGCGTGATGTAGATGTTGTCCAGCGCCGCGGGCGAGCGGCGGAACTCCGGCTTCACCTCCAGCACCACCCGGTACTGGTTCAGCTGCGTGTACATGGTCGCGATCTGGCGCTGGCCGAAGGCGTTGTAGAGGGTGTCGTCGATCATCTGCGCGCTGATGCCGAGCCGGGAGGCGGTGTCGCGGTCGAACACCAGCGCGGCGCGGAGGCCGCGGTCCTGCTGGTCGCTGGCGACGTCGCGCAGCTGCGGCAGCGCCTTCAGCCGCTCCACCAGGCGCGGGGCCCACTCGTTCAGCTCGCCGGCCAGCGGCGCCTCCAGCGTGTACTGGAACTGGGTGCGGCTGGCACGGTCCTCGATGGTGAGGTCCTGCACCGGCTGCATGTACAGGGTGATCCCCTCCACTTGCGCCAGCCTGGGCTGCAGACGGCGGATCACCTCGGTCGCGCTGGCGCGGCGTTCGGCGAGGGGCCTCAAGCTGATCTGCATGCGGCCGCTGTTGAGGGTGGTGTTGACGCCGTCCACGCCGACGAAGGAGGACACGCTGGCCACCGCCGGGTCTTCCAGGAGGACCCTGACCAGCGCCTGCTGCCGCTCGGCCATGGCCGGCATGGAGATCGACTGCGGCGCCTCGGACACGCCCTGGATCAGGCCGGTGTCCTCGATCGGGAAGAATCCCTTCTGGGCGTAGACGTAAAGGGCGACCGTCAGCCCCAGCGTGCCCAGCGCCGCCATCAGCGTCGCGGTCTGGTGGCGCAGTACCCATTGCAGGCTGCGGCCGTAGGCGGCGATCACCCGTTCGAAGAAGCGCTCGGAGGCGCGGAAGAACCAGCCCTGCTGCTCCGCGCCGCGGTGCCGCAGCAGGCGTGCGCACATCATCGGCGTGAGGGTGAGGGATACCACCGCCGACACCAGGATGGCCACGCTCAGGGTGACGGCGAACTCGCGGAACAGACGCCCCACGATGTCGCCCATCAGCAGCAGAGGGATCAGCACGGCGATCAGCGACACGGTCAGCGACAGGATGGTGAAGCCGATCTGCTGCGCCCCTTTCAGCGCCGCCCGCAGCGGTGTCTCGCCCTGTTCGACGTAGCGGGCGATGTTCTCGATCATCACGATCGCGTCGTCCACCACGAAGCCGGCGGAGATGGTCAGCGCCATCAGCGACAGGTTGTTCAGGCTGTAGTCCAGCAGGTACATCACCGTGAACGTGCCGATCAGCGACAGCGGCACCGCCACGCTGGGGATGAGGGTGGCCGAGAGGTTGCGCAGGAACAGGAAGATCACCATCACCACCAGTGCCACCGTGAGGGTCATCTCGAACTGCACGTCGTTGACCGAAGCGCGGATGGTCTGGGTGCGGTCGGCCAGCACCTCGATGGCGATGGCCGAAGGCAGCGACGCACGCAGGCTGGGCAGCAGCGCCTGCACCCGGTCGACCACCTCGATGATATTGGCGCCCGGCTGGCGCTGGATGCTGAGGATGACGGCGCGGTCCCGGTTGCGCCACGCCGCCTGGCGCTGGTTCTCGGCGCCGTCCTCCACCTCGGCCACGTCCGACAGCAGTACCGGCGCGCCGTCGCGGTAGGCCACCACCAGGGCGGCGTAGTCGCGACTGGCCAGCAACTGGTCGTTGGCGCCGATCTCGAAGGACTGCCGCTCGCCGTCGAAGGTGCCCTTGGCCTGGTTGACGCTGGCGGCGGTCACCGCCGCGCGCACATCGCCGAGGTTGAGGCCATGGGCGGACAGCGCCAGGGGATTGACCCGGATCCGGATCGCCGGCTTCTGGCCACCGCTGACGCTGACCAGGCCGACGCCCGGCACCTGCGCGATCTTCTGCGCCAGGCGCGTGTCGGCGTAGTCGTGCACGCGCGACAGCGGCAGGGTGGAGGAGGTCAGCGCCAGGGTGAGGATGGGGGCGTCGGCGGGATTGGTCTTGCTGTAGACCGGCGGGTTGGGCAGGTCCTTGGGCAGGAACGGCAGCGCCAGGTTGATCGCCTGCTGCACCTGCTGTTCGGCCACGTCGATGTTCAGCTTCAGGTTGAACTGCAGGGTGATGACGGAACTGCCTTCCGAGCTGGTAGAGGTCTGCTGCTGCAGGCCCGGCACCTGGCCGAACTGCCGCTCCAGCGGAGCGGTGACGGAGGAGGCGATCACCTCCGGTCCCGCGCCGGGGTAGTAGGTGACGACCTGCATGGTCGGATAATCGACCTGCGGCAGCGCCGATACCGGCAGCCGGGTGTAGGCCACCGCACCCAGCAACACCAGCGCCACCATCAGCAGCGTGGTGGCCACCGGCCGCAGGATGAAGGTCCGCGACAGGTTCATCCGGCCGACGGCTTGGCGGGCTTGCCCTGCATGCGCACGGCGACCTTGCTGCCCGGCGCCAGCCGGTCCACGCCCTCCAGCACCACCACCTCGCCGGGGGCGAGGCCGCTGAGGATCTCCGCCTGGCCACCTTCGATCGTGCCGACGGCCACCGGCCGCACCGCCACCGCCGGGTCCTCAGCCATCTGGCTGACCACGTACACGAAGGTGGACTGTTCCGCACCACGCTGGATCGCTGCACCCGGAACGAGCGTGACGCCCCGTTTCATATCCACCAGCAGCCGCACGTTGACGAACTGGTTGGGGAACAACGCTCCGTCCCGGTTCTCGAACAGCGCCTTGCACTTGAGCGTGCCGGTGGCCGGGTCGATCAGGTTGTCCACGGTGAGCAGGCTGCCTTCGGCCAGCCTGGTTTTCTGCTCGCGGTCGTAGGCCTCGACCGCGAGCTTCTCGCCCGCTTTCAGTTTCTTGAGCACAGGCGGCAGGTGGTCCTGGGCGATGGAGAAGACCGCGGTGATCGGCTCCACCTGGGTGATGGTGAGCAGCCCGCTGGGGTCGGCGGTGCCGACCATGTTGCCCGCGTCCACCTGGCGCAAGCCGGCACGGCCGCTGATGGGGGCGGTGATCCGGCAATAGGCCAGGTTGAGCCTGGCGCGATCCGCCTGGGCGCGGTCGCTCTCCACCGTACCCTCGTACTGCGCCACCATCGTCTCCTGCGCCGACAGCATCTGCTGGGAGACGCCATATTCCTCGCCCACCGAGCGGTAGCGCTGCAGATCGATGCGCGCGTTCTTCAGCTGGGCTTCGTCGCGGTGCAGCTGCCCCTCGGCCTGGGCCGCGGCCATGGCATAGGGCTGTGGATCGATTTCGGCCAGCAGGTCGCCTTGGTGCACGAACTGGCCCTCGGCGAAGTTCACATGCAGCAATTGCCCGTCCACCCGCGGTTTCACCACCACGTGGTTGAGCGGGGCGACCGCGCCCAGTCCGTTCAGATACACGCCGATGTCGCCGGACACCGCCGCCGCCGCCAGCACCGGGATGGGAGCCGCGCCCTTGCGCGGGGCCGCCGCAGGCGTGGGCGCGGGCGCCGGGGCGTTGGCCACCGGCTGGGTCTTGCCGGTCAGGAAATATGCCGCAGCCGCCGATGCGAGCAGCAGGGATGACAGGCCGATCCGCCGTATGCGGCGAAGGCGCGCAGGGCCATTAGGGGCAGGGTCCGGGTCCGCGACCCGGCTTGTACTCGTGTTCAAGGGCGGCAGTCTTGACGTGGATAACCGCCGCAAACCGGCGGTTGACCTAGTTATCCCGCAACAAGCGTGCCTTCATACCGACAACGCGACGTCGACCAGACCGCCGCCCAGCTCCGACCGGCCCAGGGTGATCGAGCCGTCGTAGGCGCGCACCATCTCGGCCACCGCGCCCAGGCCGATGCCCTGGCCGGGTGTCTGGCTGTCCGCGCGCATGCCGCGCTGCAGCAATTTATCGGCGTCGGCGGGGAAGCCGGGGCCGTCGTCCTCCACGCTCAGGCGCAGCTTGCGCTCGGCGTAGCTGGCGCTGACGCGGATGCGGTGGCGGCACCACTTGCCGGCGTTGTCCATCAGATTGCCGAGCAACTCGTAGAGGTCGCCCTCGTCGGCGCGGGCGCGCAGGGTGTCGGCGATGTCGAGGGTGAACTCGGGCTGCTTGTCGGCGTAGACCTTGGCCAGGGCGCCGCCGATCTTTTCCGCCAGCGGCCGCAGCCGCACCGGCTCGGCGAAGGTGCGGCGGCCGGCGGTGGCGGCTTTGCGCAGCTGGTGGTCGGTGATCTCCTGGATCCGGCCCACCGGGTCGCCCAGGCGTTCGCGCAGCGACGGCTCCAGCGCCCGATCCTCCACCAAGCCGCGCAGGACGGCCAGCGGGGTCTTGAGGCTGTGGGCCAGGTCGTCGAGCGCATTGCGGTAGCGCGACTGCTGGTTGCGCTCGCCCTGGATCATGGTGTTGAGGCCGGAGGTGAGCGGTGTCAGCTCGTCCGGATAGGAGGCTTCTATGCGGGTCTGCTCGCCGCTTTCGATGCGGCTCAGCTCCCTGGCGAGACGCCGCAGCGGCGCCAGGCTCCAGCGCAACACCAGCAGCTGCAGCAGCAGCAGGGCCGTGGCGGCCACGCCCAGCCCGATCCACAGGGTGCGGCGGAACACGCCGAGCTGGGTGCGGTAAGGCGTCTTGTCCTCCAGCACGGCCACGGTGTACCGCCGCGGCTTGGCGGAACCGAATGCGTGCGAGCCGGTGTCGGCGGCCCAACTCATGCCGTAACTGAGGACGAACTGGTCGTCGAACTCGGTGAAGGTCGCTTCGCCGATCCTGGGCGCCTGCACGTCCGGCATCGGGCCCTCGAAGCTGCCGGAGCGCCAGATCACGCGGCCCTTGATGTCGAAGATCAGCGCCGCCAGGCCGGATTGCACGCGGCCCAGGCGCGGGTCGGGCAGGGCGTTGGCCGGGATGGTCAGAGTCTCGTTCTCGCCGGTATCCGCCGCGCCGATCATGGCGTAGACCAGCGCCTGCATCTTTTCCTCCTGCGCCTCCTGCGCGCTACTGCGGAAGGCCTGTTCCAGCGCCGCGCCCGACAGCAGCATGAACAGCACCAGCACCAGCGTGGCGGCGAGCAGCAGTCGGGTGCGCAGGGACCTCATGGAGGCTGGTGGTCGGTGACGAGTGGTCGGTGGTCGGCAAAAGCGTAAAGGAGGACGCGGCAGGTTACGAGGCCGCGCCCGCCGTTACCGGCAACTAATCCCTGGTCAGAGGTTCCCTAGCTTCTGGGCACATCCCAGCGATACCCGCTCCCGCGCAGGGTGGCGATCGGGTTGAGCGTGCCGGCGGGGTCGAGCTTGGTGCGCAGGCGGCGCACGAAGACCTCGATCACGTTGCTGTCGCGCTCCTCGTCCTCGTTGTAGAGGTGTTCGGTGAGCACGCTCTTCGACACGACTTCGCCGGCGTGCAGCACCAGGTACTCCAGCACGCGGTATTCGTACGCGGTCAGTTCCACCGGCCGGCCGGACAGGGTGACGTTCCTGGCGGTGGTGTCCAGCGCGATCGGGCCGCACTGGAGCAGGGCCTGGCTCCAGCCGCCGCTGCGGCGCACCAGGGCGCGGGCGCGCGCCAGCAACTCCTCACGGTGGAAGGGCTTGACCAGGTAGTCGTCGGCACCGGCTTCCAGCCCCTCCACTTTGCTCTGCCAGCCATCGCGGGCGGTGAGGATCAGGATGGGAAACTTGCGGCCGGCCTTGCGCACCGCCTTGATGATGGCGATGCCCGGCGTCTTGGGCAGGCCAAGGTCGATCACGGCCAGATCCACCGGGTATTCGAGCGCCATGTACTGGCCTTCGTCGCCGTCGCCGGCGCTGTCGATGGCATAGCCCTCGTCGCTGAGATATTGGCTGACCTGGGCCCGCAGTTGCGGATCGTCTTCGATGACCAGTGCGCGCATGTCGATTCTCGCCGGAGCAATGATGTAATGAGATGGGCCGGCCTAGCGGCCGGGAACGTAGACCGAGCGGACTTCGCCGTTCTTCAGCACCCGTACGCGGTAGCCGCTGTCCGCCGGGTCCACCGCCAGCACGCGGCCGCCGCCGTTGATCTGCTGGGCGCGATGGGCCGCTTCACCGGTGGAAATGGGGCGGAACTGCTGCTGCGGCGGCATTTGCGCACCCGGCGGCCCGCCGCGCTGCGGCGGCGGGCCATAAGCCGGCGGACGCTGCGGCTCGAACCTGGGTTGCGGGCGCTGTGGTTCGAACCTGGGCTGCGGCCGGTCCGGCGGACGCCGGTCGTCGTGCCGGCCCCAGGGTCCCGCCAGGGCGGGCTGGCACGCCAGTCCGGCCAGCAGCAGGATGAGGAGCGTGGATCGCATGTTCTATTCTTGTGGCCCCCGGCAGCCACGATCAATAGCCGGCCGGAACAGCGTCGCCGTTCTCCGGAGGTCCGGAGCGTGATCGCCGTTGGTGGCGGGTTGCATCGAGCCCACGACGGGCCCTGGCGCCATGGGCGCCGAACCGCCGTATGTCCGCTCCTGCATCACCATACTCCTGGTCCACGCGCGGTCGATGCCCGCGCTCCAACGCAAGAATCTACGCGATCAAGCTGAATTTAGGCTGAATTCCCTCCGCCCATTCCTTGCAATCGGCCCCCGATGCGGGCCGGCTCCACGTCACGGCGGAGCAGACCGCCGCCGCCATGCCTTGGCCTGTTTTGCTAAGCAAGTCGACCGGCATCAAGCTGGATTATTTCGCGGAATCGTTCAACAGGATATCGGCGGGATTTCGCCGGAGCCGGTCGGCAACTTCCTCAAGTACCAGTTCTGATCACTTGCCCGCGGTGGCGAACTTCTGCAATTCCTGCGGCGTGAAGTAGGTGGGCTCCTTTTCCCAGTCGTACTCGACCTGCTGCGGCTCCTCGTTCATCAGGTTGACCGCCACGTAACGGCGGGACTGCAGGTCGTAGTGCACCTGCACGCCGTTGACCACCACCGGCACGTTGGCGTAGCTGATGGCGTGGGCTTCGGCGAAGCGCCAGAACTGGTCGCGGTTGTCGTAGATGTCCTCGGCCAGCACCAGCCAGCTGTCCTCGTCGAGGTAGAACACGCGCTTCTTGTAGATGTGGCTGTAGCCCTGGCGCAGGGTCGCCTCCATCACCCATACCCGGTGCAGCTCGTAGCGCGCCAGCTCCGGGTTGATGTGACCGGGGCGGACGATGTCCTTGTACTTGATCTTGTCGCTGTACAGCGCATAGGCGTTGTACGGCACCAGCATCTCCTTCTTGCCGACCAGCTTGATGGTGTAGCGGTCGAGCGGGCCGTTGAACATGTCGAGCTGGTCGTGGGTCATCAGGCCGTCGAACAGCGGGTTGTCGTAGCCCACCTCGCCGATGCGGCGCACCCGTCCCAGCGCCGGGTTGTACTCCCACACGCCGGTCTGGTCCTTGATGCGGTCGATCGGCACGTGCAGCAGGTCGGCGGTGCCGGCCTTGTTGGGCGGTGCCAGCGTCTTGACCATGGCGTAGAGGTTCTGGTTCTTGAGCGTGTCCAGTGTGGTCTTGGGGTTGTTGTAGACGAAGGTGATTTCGCCGTAGGCGCGCTCGATCACGTAGCTGCCGTCGGCCTGGGTCTCGGCGGCGTTGACGTAGCCGCGGTAACCCTTGGTGTTGTAGCGCATGATGTGGTTCCACATCACTTCGGTGCCGTTCTTCGGGATCGGGAACGGGTAGCCCTGGGCGGCGCAGCAGAAGCCATAGCCGTTGTCGTCCAGCTCCACCGTGGTGGCGTTCTTTTTGGTGGCGTCGTAGAACCACTGCGGGTAGGACGCGCTGCGATGCGTGGGGTACACGTTCATCTTGTAGTCGGGATAAGTCTGGAACAACGCCTTGTACCCTTCGGCGAGCTGCGCCGCGTACTGCTTGTAGTTGCCGGCGGTGACCGTGTACAGCGGCTTGTCGGCGGCGTAGGGGTTGTCGCCGCGCTTCATCATGCTCTGCGGCAGGCCGCCGTCCCAGGCCGGGATGGTGCCGGCGGCGTTGCCGGCCTTTTCGGCGCCGATCGGCGTCAGGGTGGCGCCCAGCTTGGCGGCCTCGTCGGCGCCGACCTTGGCCTGGGCCGCGCCTGGCAGCGTCAGCGGCAGTACGCCGCAGAAAATCAGGAGCAGGCGGCTGGCGGTGGCTTTCATGAGGACTCCTCCGGAATCTTTGTCTATTTGACCAGCAAGCCCGCCCGCGATTGCAGGGGGGTGAACAGATGGCACAGCCAGCCAAGCGCCGGCATCATCAGGATGGCGCCGAAGAGATTGGTCGTAAACATGAACAACAGCAGCAGGCCCATATCGGCCTGGAACTGCAAGCCGGAGAACAGCCAGGTGCCGACGCTCACCATCAGCGCCAGCGAGGTGAACGTGGTGGCCTTGCCGGCGGCGCGCAGGGCCTGGCGGAAGGCCTCGCGCACGCTGTCGCCCTGCGCCAGGTAGCGGGTCAGGGCGCCCCACAGGTAGATACCGTCGTCGACGCCGATGCCGACGCCGAACGCCGCCACCGGCAGGGTCGCGCTTTTCATGCCGATGCCGAGCAGGGCCATGAAACCGTAAGTGAGAAGCGAGCAGGTGACCAGCGGCGCAATGATGCATACAACGCTGGCCCAGGAGCGGAACGAGATCCACACGAACACCAGCAGGGTCAGGTGGACCCACAGGATCACCACGATCTCGCGTGCCCGGATCTCCTCGTTGGTGGCGGCCATCACGCCGACGTTGCCGGAGGCGAGGGCGAAGTCGGCGCCGCTGCTGAGGTTGTCCTGGTTGTAGCGTTTGACCGCATCGACGATGCCGGAGATGGTGGCGGCGCGATGGTCGGTGGTGAAGATCAGCACCGGCATCGCCGCGCAGTCGGCGCTCTGCAGCCCGGTGCCGGAGGGGATGCGGCCGGTCAGCTGGGACAGCGCGGCCTGGTTGCGCGGCAGCACCAGCCATTTGGGCGAGCCCTCGTTCCACAGGCTGCGCGCCTGCCTGGCCAGCGAGGGCAGGGCGATCGCGGAACGTACGCCCGGCGTGTTCTGCATGTGCCAGGTGAAGCGGTCGACCGCCTCCATCACGCGGCCGTTCAGGCAGCCGTACGGCCGCGTTTCGGCGATCACCTTGAGCAGGTCCACACCGATGTCGAAGTTGGCGGCGATCGCCAGCGAGTCGCGGTTGTAGCGGCTGTCCGGCTTCAGCTCCGGCACTCCGGGCAGGGCGTCGCCCACTGTCAGCCGCGGGTACATCCAGCCCGACCACGCCAGCAGCACCAGCACCACGCCGAGCGTCAGCAGGGCCCAGCGTGCCTCGGTGATGGCCGCGATGTTGCGCCACAGGCGGTCCGCCATGTCCTGGCGCAGGCGCTGCATGCGGCGGAACCGCTCGAGGTCGCGCAGCCGCACCCAGGTCAGCACGATCGGCAGCATGATCTTGTTGGTGACGATCACCGCCGCCATGCCCAGCGCCGCGTTGACCGCCATCTCGCGCACGATCTCGATGTGGATGAAAGCGAGGGTGGCGAAGCCGATGACATTGGTGAGGATGGCCACCGTGCCCGGCAGGAACAGCCGGCGGAAGCTGTGCACCGAGGCGTCGAAGGCGATGTGGCCCTGCTCCGCCACTTCGTTGCCCCAGGCATTGATGTACTGCACGCCGTGTGACACGCCGATCGACATGATCAGGAACGGCACCAGGATCGCGAACGGATCGAGACCGAAGCCGGCCAGCTGCAGCAGGCCGAGCTCCCACACCACCGCAGTGACCGCCGCCGACAGCGGCAGCAGCGACAGCCGGAACGAGCCGCAGAACAGCCACAGCAGCGCCACGATCAGGACGATGGCCACGAAGAAGAAGCCGATCACTTCCAGGCTGGCGTCGGTGACGTCCCCGATCACCTTGGCGAAGCCGATGATGCGCACCGAGTAGTGCGGCGAGTAGTCCGGGTTGGGCTGTGCCGTCACGATGACGTCGCGGCCCGACACCATGATGGCCTGGCCGTCCTCGTCCTTCTGCGCCGCCTCGAAAGTCTGCCAGCGCAATTTCCAGCCGTAGTCGGTGTAGCCGGTCCACACCACGTCGCCCGCCTTGTACGGCGGCCGGTCGGCCTTGAGCCGGTATTCGTACTGCTGTGGGCTGGCGATGCGGCCGCGCAGCTGGTCCTCGAGCTGGCCGGCGAGCCGGTCGTAGTCGAGCCTGGCGCCGGTGACCGGGTGCCGCTCCAGCAGCGAGGCCACCACCATGGCGCCGCGCTGGTCGAGCGACACGAAGCGCCCGATCACCCCCTGCGCCTTGCCGACGTGGTCGCGCACGCGGTCGATCATCTCCGGCGTCGGCGTGTAGTTCGCGGGCATCACGGTGCCGAGGTTGATGCCGTCCTCGACGATCTCGAGGTAGGTGAGGTCGGGCGTGAACAGCGAGGTGACGTGGGCCCGGTCCACCCCGGGCAGGAAGAACACGGCGTCGGTGAGCCTGCGCAGCTTGTCCAGGAAATCGGCGTCGTAGATGGTCTGGCCGTCCTCGCGCAGCAGCGCCACCGAGATCAGGTTGGCGCCGCCGAAGGCCTGCTCGTACTTCTTGAACACCTTCATGTACGGGTGGTCGAGCGGGATCTGCTTTTCGAAGCCCGCGTCCGGCCGCAGCCGCAGCGCATGGTCGGCGAGGAACAGGGTGAGTACCATGAGCACGCCGAAGGTTAGCCAACGCCGGCCGTAAATCAACGGGATGACGATCCGTAGTATCCCTTCCGCGGTGATCCGCAACGCGCTCCTCCAGACCCATGCCTGCCGCTTTGGATTTTCACTCCGGCGAGCCCGCCGCCGCCGGGTGCTGCGGCCAAGGTAGCGGAACCCGCGGATTTACCTCTTGAATATGTAAGAGTACCGAATCTCGCCCCGCTACGCCGCTTCCGTGGGGGGCGCCATCGCGCCGGCGCTGCCCGCGTCCTGCCGCAGCAGCCGCCAGGCGGTGTTGTGGATGGCCGGCAGCATGCTGCTCCCCACGATCCGGAACGATCCGCGCGGATGTGCCTCCGCCGGCGCGGGAAACCCGGCGAGCTTCTCGCGCTCGGCCAGGAGGCTGCGGCTGAGCGCCGACACCCCCAGCACCTCGCAGGCCTGCGTCATCAGGTGAAAATTGTCCGGTTCTTCCACGTTCCTGCTGCCGGAGAACCTGAATTCGCCGCTGAGGTGCATGTCGAGTTCCCCGGCCGCCGCGATCGCGAGCACCTCGGCGTCGCGCACGGTGATTTCCCGTTGCAGGTCGGCCGCGGCCAGGAGTTCCTTCCAGCGCGCGGAACGCAGGGTGTAGGCGCGCACACGCTGCTCGAGCACACCGACGCCCCCCAGCGCCTGATAGACCTGGTCGAGGCTGGCCTGCGGGCCGGCGGGCAGCTCCGGGCAGTGGGTATACGCCGCGTGCAGCATGCCGGCGGCGACGATGCCGGCGTTGAATTGGTAATAGGCCAGCACGCTGGCAGTGCCGACCAGGTGGTTGATGAAGGGGCGCCCGCACGGCCGGTACAGACTGTTGAACAGGACCAGCGCTACCCGGTAGGCGAGGTCGACGATGGTCCATTCGGGGGGCACCCAGCGCCGGGCATTGGCGAGATCGACCAGTCCGGCCAGGGTCTGCCGCAAGTCGGCGGATTGCATGGTGTTGCCGTCGGGCCTGGTGTCGGGGCGGATGGGGTCGATGTTGTAGCGGTGCTCCCCCAGGAAACGTCTCACTCCGCCATACGCACGCCCGTCGTCGATCACGCCCCACTTGGCCGAGAACGCCCGCAGGTTCGCCTCGGCCGGGGGCCGCGCCCAGCGTTCCCGGAAAAAGGGGATGTCGTGCAGGAGGAAGCGGACGTAGGCCAGGTACACCACCTGCGACGCCGGTTCGAGGTAGATCCGGTGCCCGGCCTTGCGCACCGTCAGCGAGGTATCGATGTGCTCGTGCACGCGGTCGATCCGCTCGTCGAACAAGGCGCCGTCGCGCAGCAGGCTGGTGCGGATCAGCATGCAATGGTATTCGGCGAAGTCCGTTTCCTTGCGCTGCAGCTCGGCAGTGAACTCGCGGGCGTTGCGGTTGACCAGGACGTGCGCTTCGAGCATCGTCGTCCCGTCCGCCGCGGGCACTTCCTCGATCCTGCCGCCGGCCATGTGGATGCGGGAAGTGTGTTCGTCGGCGCCCCAGAGATAAAGCGGACCGACGATGCCGGCCCCGGTTTCGTCGGCGCAGGCCACCAGCCGCTCCAGCCAGCCCGGCTTGAGGTACATGTCGTTGTCCAGGAACACCGCGTAGTCGGTGTCGATCGTCGGCGCGACCCGCCTGCGCAACGCGTGCTGCCACAGGGACGCATCGAAGCGCAGCACCTCCAGGCCCCATTCCTGCGCACGTTCCGCCAGGATCCGCGACAGCCAGGTGGGCGAGCGGGTGTCGGCGAAGATGAAGCGGTAGGGTTTGGCGGTGTTGCACACGATCGATTCGATCGTGCGCAGGGTGAGGCCGTGGCGTTCCTTCGCCGTCATGACGATGGTGGCGCGGGCCTTGGCCGGCGGGACCGAAGGGGAGGGGTCGCTCATCCTGCGGCTGCCGACGGTGAAGGCGACGGCCTTACCGGCGCTGGCCCGGCGCGGCCGGCTGTTGCACCGGATGGGCGGCGAACCTGATGCCCGCCCGCCGGCCGGCCAGTTCGAGCGTGCGCGGCGTCTGCTGCTGCAGCCAGTCGGCCAGGATCCGTCCCGGATCGAGCCGCTTCGCCTCCGGCGGCGGCGTCTCGCCGGCCCGGGCATACATCGATGCAAAGAGGGCGAGGTAGTTGACCGTCTTGTGCGGCACCACCGCGGGCCTCATGCGGGCGCCCCGCAGCGCAGCGTAGAAGATGCGGTCGCCGACCGCCGCGAGCCCATGCGGCATCAAGCCGAAATGCGGAATGATGTGGTAACTGCCCGGCAGCATGAACAAGCAGTTGGTGTCGACATGGTCGACCACGGGTTCGTCCGGCAGCGGCAGTGGCGTGCCGTCGGGCCGGCGCAGATGCCGCTGGGCGATGACATAGTCGCAATCCGGCGTCGAGCCGGCCGCCAGCAGGCAGCTTGCCAGGTGATCGGGTTCGAGCCAGTTGTCGGCGTCGAGGAAGGCGATCCCCGCGTAGTCCTCGGCCGCGGCCAGCAGCGCACCCAGGGTCCGCGGCGTGTTGCCGTAGTCCGCGTGGCACCGGTCGAGGCGGATGTGGCGCACCGGCTGCGCGTCGATCCAATCCTGGGGATGCCCGTCGGCGACCAGGATGTGGTCGGCCTGGGGCGTCTGCGCGCGCACGCTGGCGATGCAGCGTTCGATCAGCGCGCGCTCCTCGCGGTAGTATGGAGTGACGAAGGCGTATTTCACGGCCGCTCAGATCTTGGGGAGCGGTGCTGACTTGGCGTAGGCCCGGAACACGGTGCGGACCAGCACGCCGAGGATGCGGCGCACTTCCTCCGGCGTCTGATGACGGAGCGGCAGGATCACCACCTCGCCGAGCGCCATCACCGCGCGGGCAAAGTCCTCCAGGTCGCCGGCGAGATCGAACTGGCCCTGGTCCACGCCGCGACGCAGGGTGGCCTCGATCACCTTCCAGGAACGCTGCTCGAACGCCCGCTGGGCTTCTGCCAGCACCGCCGTTTCGCGGCCGGAGGGGACCAGCCAGTAGCCGGCCACACCGTTGACCACGCGGGGGTCGACCAGCAGCCTCTCGAGCCCGTAGAACAGGGCCATTACGCTCCTCACGCCGTCGGCCTCGATCGCCATGGGCCCGAATACATACTCGTCGAACAGCCCGTGCAGGCGCTTCAGGCAGTCGAGATAGAGGGCTTCCTTGCCGGTGTAGTGCCAGTACAGCGCGCCTTTGCTCAGGCCGGTGGCGGCGGCGATGTCGCCGATCGACACGCCGTCGTAGCCGTAGCGTGCGAACAGGTCGAAGGCGGAATCCTGGATGACCTTCAGGGTGTCGATTTGCTGATGGGCGGGTTTACGCGGCATTTGCGATGATATTCGCCGGACTTGGAAAGGTGTCCCCGCCATGGCTTCGTTCGGACGATGGTGCGGGGCAGGTCTTGATCATGTGCCAGTATAGCTTTGCCGGGCCGGGCATCGGCCCCGATCTTGGCCCCTGCCGGCTGCTGCTGCCGGGCATGGGGGCCCGATGAGCCTGCAGGCCCTGGCGGGCGAGCTCCGCCGCGCGCGCCGTGTGCTGGTGATCACCGGCGCAGGCATGTCGGCCGACTCGGGGCTGCCGACCTACCGCGGCGTCGGCGGGCTCTACGATCGCGGCCCCACCGCCGACGGCCTGCCGATCGAGGAGGTGCTGTCGGGGGCGACCATGCGCCGCCGGCCGGAGCTGTGCTGGCGGTACCTGTTCGAAATCGAGCAGGCCTGCCGCGGCCGCCTGCCCAACCGCGGCCACCAGGTGCTCGCCGCCCTGGCGCCACGCTATGAGCGTTTCGCTGTGCTGACGCAGAACGTGGATGGTTTTCACCGCCAGGCCGGCAGCCGCGACCTGATCGAGATCCACGGCTGCCTGCACCGCCTGCACTGCACCGTCTGCGGTTACGAAGCCGAGGTGGCGGACTACGGCGCGCTGTCGATCCCCCCGGCCTGCCCCTACTGCGCCGGCCTGGTGCGGCCGCGGGTGGTGCTGTTCGGCGAAGCCCTGCCCGAATCCGAGATCGAGCGGCTGCACCGGCTGATGGAGGAGGGGGTGGACCTAGTGATCAGCATCGGTACCTCCAGTGTATTCCCCTATATCGCCGAGCCGGTGATCGCCGCGGCGGGGCGCGGTCTGCCCACGGCGGAGATCAACCCGGGGCACAGCGAGGTATCGCACCTGGTGCGCTATCGGATCCGGGCCGGGGCCGCGGCGGCCCTGCAGGAATTGCAGGATTTGCTCGATGCGGGTCTGCCGGGCACGCTGCCATGAACGGAGGCAGCCGGGCGGGTGGGAGTTCCCTTAACCCCGTTTCGTCGGCGGCGCCGTTATTGTCAGGGTCGACCTGAACGATGGTGGAGGACCGGCGCCTGGAAGCAAGCCTTGCTGCGGAGCGGCTCGATCCGGTCGCGGCACCGACCGACGAAGACCTGATGATGATGTACCGGAGCGGTGACATGGCGGCGTTCGAGGTGCTCTACCGACGCCATAAGGACCCGCTGTACCGGTATTTGCTGCGCGGCTGCGCCCATCGCGAGGCGGCGGCCGAATTGTTCCAGGACGTCTGGGCCGGCTTGGTGCGCAGCCGCGGCAGCTACGAGCCGCGCGCCCGCTTCGGCGCCTGGCTGTACCGCATGGCCCACAACCGCCTGATCGACCATCTGCGACTGGCGCCCCGTGCGCCGCAGGCGCTGGACGAGGAATTGCTGCCGCCGGCGGCGGAACATGAGCGCCCCGAGGCCCGGCTGCTGGCCGGGGAGAGCGCCACCCGCTTGCGCCGCGCGCTGGCGGACCTGCCGGTCCCGCAGCGGGAGGCGTTCCTGCTGCACGAGGAGGCCGGGCTCACGCTGGAGGAGATCGCACAGATCGGCGGAGTGGGGCGCGAGACCGTGAAGAGCCGGCTGCGCTACGCATTGGCAAAGCTGCGGGAGGCCCTGGCCGATGACTGAACCGGACACCACGCCTCCCGGCGACCGCGAGCTGGAGGAATTCCTCGCCCGGCGCAGCGAGCTGTCGCGGCGCTACCGCGAAGACGCGGCCGCCACCACCGCGCCGCCCGAGCTTGACGCAGCGGTGCTGGCCCGGGCGCAGGCGGAGGTGCGCCGCGCCGGCCGTTTGCCGCGCTGGAGCCGGCCGGTGGCGGCTGCGGCGACCCTGGTGGTGGTTTTCAGCGTGGCCTGGCTGACCCAGTCGCTGCGCCCGGCGGTGGTCCAGGACATGCCTGCGGCATCGGGACCGCCACCAGCACGCGCACCAGCGCCCGCGCCCGCCAAGCCGGAGTCGACGTCCGCGCCGGTCGCGGCCGCGCCGGCGAGCAGGAAGCAGCAGGCGGCGCCGCGCCGGAACCAAGACTATCGCGGGCGCGCCGAGGCTAAGACGGAAACGCCGCGCGACGAGGCCCAGGCCAGCGCGGAAACGCTACACGACGAAGTCCCGGCGGGCGCGTCGAAACAGGCGCCCGCACAAGCTGCCCAGGCAGCGGCGGAGGCGCCGTCATCCGCAGTTCCGTCGCCTGCGCCCGCTGCGGTTTCTGCGGGCGAGCCGGTGGCGGCGCCAGGCCGGTCCTCCGCCCTGGCAGCCCGCTCAGCGCCGGAACCCGGGCCCGCCGTTCCGATGGAAGCGGCCCCGGCCGCTGCCCCGTCGCTCCCCGCGCCCGCCGCTGCGTTCCCCGCCGTCCCGCCCTGCCCACAGCAGTCCGCGGATGCCGCCGCGAGCGGAGTTCCGGCGCACGACGAGGAGGACTGGCTGAAACGTATCCGCAGCTTGCGCGATGCCGGGAACCTGCCGGCGGCACGGGCGGAACTGGCCTGCTTCGCCGCGCATCACCCGGCGGTGGAGCTGCCGCCGGATTTGAGGGGGCTCACGGGCAGCGGCCGGTGACGATTGGGCAGTGGGCGGTGGCCGGCGACCGCTTCATTCGTTCTTCATCAGCTGGTAGCCGATCGCGGCCGCCAGCGGGCGGGGCGTGAAGCGCACGCTGAACGCCGCCAGCCAGTTCATCAAGCCGATCACCGCGCTGGAGCGTCGCGCCAGCATCTTGCGGACACCCGCGCGGGCGACCTCGGGGCTCGTCATCATGGTCATGCGGTGGTACCAGGTGGGCTTCTGCCCGGACACCTTGAGGAATTCGGTGGCGGTGACTCCCGGCGAGATCACCGTGCAGGACACGCCGCTGCCGCGCAGTTCGTAGTTGAGCGCTTCGCCGAAGCTGAGCACGTACGCCTTGGTGGCGGAGTAAGCGGCATAGGTCGGTGTCGGCTGGTAGGCGCCGGTGGAGGCGATCTGCATGATGTAGCCGAAGCCGCGCTTCACCATGTCGCGCGCGAACAGCCTGGTCAGGTGGGTCAGGGTGACCATGTTGAGCTGCAGCATCTGCCGGGTCCGCTCCCAGGGGATGTCCAGCTCGCGCCCGAATACGCCGAAGCCGGCGTTGTTGACCAGCACGTCCACCGTGATCTGCTGCTGTCGCAACAGGTCGTAGAGGGCCTGCGGCGCATCGGCCGAGCCCAGGTCGAGCGTCACCGTGGTTACCTTGACGCCCCGCTGCTGCAGCTCGGCCTGGACCTGGGTCAGCAGGTCCTCACGCCGCGCCACCAGCACCAGGTTGCAGCCCAGCCCCGCCAGTTCGCGCGCAAAGTCCACGCCCAGACCCGAGGAGGCGCCGGTTACCAGGGCCGTCCTGCCGCTCAATACCGGGTTCGTCATGCCTGCTCCATTGGTAGGATATGCATTGTGCCGCCCGCCAGTTACTTTGGCATGAACGAGGCTGTCAACAAATCCCGCCGCGATCCGGCTGTTAACATTTATTTAGTCTTTGCTCTAAGTGACTGTTTCGTCAGGCTGCGCCATAATCCGCGGCGGGGGTTGGGTGGCTTCCGGGGGCGTTGTCCCCAGCGCTATACGTACATAGGGTCTTCACCGATGATTCCGTCGCGTCCGCCGCAAGGTAAACGGCTGCTCCGAAATCGTGCCAGGATCTGGGTCCTCGCGGCCGGTGCGGCGTTGATCCCACCACTGGCGACGGCCGACGACGTACCCGGAACCGCCGACCTGCTCGGCGTCTACATCAAGGCGCTGGATGCCAATCCTCAGTACCAGGCCGCTGTCGCCGGCTTCCGGGCCACCGCAGAGGTCAAACCGCAGGCGCTGGCGAAACTGTTGCCGCAACTCGGCGCCGGCACGGACTTCGGCGAAATCGAACAAGCAGTCGCCGGGCAGTTTTTCAAGAACATTCTCGACAGCGGCACCGGCGCCGGCATCCCGGTCAACCACCGCGAGCAGTTCTACAGCGCCGGTTACCAGGTCGAGCTGCAACAGGTGCTGTTCAACTGGTCCTTGTTCAAGGGCTACGACAAATCGGACCTGCAGGTCGGGCAGGCCGGCGTGAAGGTATACGAGGCCCTCGACGGCCTGCGGCTGCAGACAGCCCAGGACTATTTCGACGTGCTGGCCGCCCAGGACGGGGTGCGCTTCGCCGAGGCCGAGAAACAGGCGATCGGCGAGCTGCTGCAGCAGACGCAGAACAAGCTGTCGTCCGGCCTGGTCACCGATGTCGAGGTGAAGCAGGTGCAGACCGACTTCGACCTGGCCGATGCCGCCCTGATCGACGCCAGGAACTCGCTGGAGGTCAGTCTGACCCAGCTGCAACTGCTCACCGGCGGCCAGAGCTATAGCCGGCTCAAGCCACTGACGGTCGCCTACCAGCCAGCGCAGCCCGACCCGAACCGCATGGACGTGTGGGTGGAACGGGCCACCACGCAGAATCTGGTGCTGCAGGACAAGCACTACGGCACTGAGATCGCCCGCAAGCAGATCGAGGTGCAGAAGGCGCAGCGCCTGCCCACTCTGGACGCCAGCGCCAAGCGCACCTACGCCTACACCAGCGGCGGCATCGCCAATGGTATCGCCGTCGGCAGCAGTCACGGGCTGGACGAAGGCGTGTTCCTCGACCTCAAGGTGCCGATCTACACCGGCGGCGCCATCGATTCCGGCATCCGCGCGGCGGAGGCCGACTACGACCGCGCCCAGCAGGAGGAGACGGCCGCCCGCAACGACGCCCGCCACAACGCGCAGGTGGCGTTCCTCAATGTGACCTCCGGCCTCAACCACATCGGCGCCCTGAACCAGGCGATACAATCCGCCATCGCCGCCGAACAGGCCACGCGCGTGGGCTACGGCCTCGGCACCAAGACCTATCCCGACGTTCTGCTGGCGGTGCGCAACCGTTATCGGGCCGAGCGCGACTATGCCCAGGCGCGTTACGCCTATGTGGTCAATTTCATCAAGCTGAAGCAGGCCACCGGGGCCTTGACCCACGCTGACCTGATGACCGTCAACCGCTGGCTGCAGTGAACGAGAAAATCTAGGGACAGAGCACCGATGGAAACTTCGCGCCACCCTTACCGCAAGTTCGTGTTCGCCGCCGCCGTGCGCGCGCCGGCGGGACACTACGCTGTCACCAGTGTCCGCAACGGCCGCTCGTTCCGGCTCGAGCCGCATGAATTCGAGCTGGCACGGCTGTTCGACGGCGAGCGCGGCCCGGCGCAGGTGGTGGAATCGGCGTCGCGGCTGCTGGCACGCGAGCTGACGCCGGGCGAACTGGAAGGCTTCGCCAACGAGCTGGCGCTGGCCGGCCTGCTCGAACCCGGCACCCAGCAGCCCCTGCCGGTGCCGCCGCAGACCGACGCCGAGGCCGCCGCGGCCGGGTGGCTCGGCCAGCGCGGCGCGGCGCCGGGACCGGACATCGCGCCGCCGTCGACACTGGCGGGCTCGCTCAGCGGCAGCGGCCGCATGGGCACCGTGACCTCCTTGTGGAGCGTCTTCAGGGGCCAGTCCCAGCCGATGTTCCTGCAGTTTTCGGTGCGGCCGTTCCTGCCGCTCGGCCTGCTGCTGAACTGGGCCCTGTACCTCGGCTTGCTGGTCTGGCTGCTGGTGTTCCTGACCCTGGGCAGCGGCTTCGCGCTGTGGGTCAATCGCTTCGCCGTGGGCCACGACGTGTCGCGGCTGATGCACCCCGTGAGCTTCACCATCACCGCGCTGGCCAGCCTGTGGCTGCTCGATTTCCTCGGCGAGGTGGCGCGCGCCGCGGCAGTCTGGCGCGCCACCGGGGTGGTGCCTCCGTTCGGGATCAAGCTCGGCGTCGGTTTCGTCCCGTTCTTCAAGGCCGAGACCTATGGACCGGCGGAGGCGCTCGATCGCCGCCGGCGCATGCAGATCATCGGCACCACGATCACCTCCACCATGACTGTGCAGGTCCTGGCGATCGCCGGCTGGTTCCTGTTGCATCGCATGCCCGGCGTGCTGCCGCCGGTCCTGCTCGGCGTGGCGGTCACCGCCATGGTGTGGCTGTTCATCCTCATCAACCCGCTGGCCAAGCGTGACGGCTACCACCTGCTGGCCAACCTGTTCAACGCTGCCGACCTGCGCGAGCAGGCGCTGATCAAGGTGTTCGGCTACAACAAGCCCTGGATGGACACGCGCCGGCTGTCCAGCGGCGTGCTGTGGACCTACGCCGTCCTCTGCATCCTCTACATCGCCTGGGTGGCGGCCTGGCTGGTGCTGTACCCGGGCCGCTGGCTCGAGCGCGGCTGGGGCACCGCCGGCGTAGTGGTGTTCGTCGCGGTGGTGGCCCTGTATATCTACCTGCAGGTCGACCGCCTGCTGTCGCAGCGCTCCAACATCGGCGGCGAGCTGGTCATCCCGGCGCCGAACCGGCTGGACTGGATCATCATCGGCGCCATCGTCGCGGTGGCGCTGTTCCCGTATCCGTACGAGCCGAGCGGCGACTTCGTCGTGCTGCCGTTCGCGCGCGCCGACGTGCGCGCGCAGATCGCCGGGCAGGTGCGCGAGGTGCTGGTGAAGGAAGGCGACCCGGTGACCCCGGGACAGGTGGTGGCGCGCCTGGTCGACGACGAGGAGACCGCCGGGGTGGCCACCAGCGAGGCCGATATCGTGCGCCTGATGGCCGAGCTGGCCCTGGTCAAGCAGGGCGCCCGGCCGGAGGAGATCGAGCTGGCCAGGCAGGAAGTGGCGACGGCGCAGAAGCGCTACGAGTTCGCGCGCGGGGAGGCGGACCGTCAGGGCAAGGCGTTCAAGCAGCGCGCGGTGAGCGAGCAGCAGTACCAGCACTACCTGTCGGAGGCCGAGGTCGACGAGCAGCAGCTGCTCGAGGCCAAGCGGCATCTGGACCTGATCTCCGGGCCGGCGCGGCCGGAGCGCCTGGACGAGATCAAGGCGCAGATCGCCAGTGCGCAGGCACAGCTGGTCTACCACAAGCAGCAGCTCGAATACACGCGCCTGCGCGCGCCGGTCGCCGGCCGCGTGGTGTCCGGCACCCTCAAGTTCGCCGTCGGCGACTACATGGACCGCGGTGCCATCCTGGCGCGGGTGGACGAGACCGACAAGCTGCAGGTGGAGATCCATCTGCCGGAGAGCGACGCCGGCGAGATCGACATCGGCGACCGCGCCTATGCCAAGGCCTGGGGCATGCCGTTGCATTCCTATCCGGGCTGGATCACCGAGATCGCGCCGTCCGCGCAGAACCAGCAGGACGGCGACCGGGTGATCCGCGTGACCATGCAGGTCGATCACATCGACGGTGTGCTGCGGCCGGACATGACCGGCTACGCCAAGATCACCGGGGCGACCTATCCGCTGATCGTGGCCTTCACCCGGCCGGTGGTGCGCTTTATCCTGGTCGAGCTCTGGTCGTGGCTCCCCTAGACGAGATCCGCGGCGGCGGCGGGGCGCTGGGCGCGGCGCCCGCGCCGCAGCCGCGGGAACCCGGCGCGGGTGGGCTGGAGGAGTCCGACTTCCGCCTCATCAGCGCCAACGGTTTCGGCGACGGCCTGAACAACTATGCCCACAGCATGGCCTGGTTCGAGGGGCGCCTGTACGTCGGCACCACGCGCGGCACCTGGGCCATGACCAAGGTCAACAAGCCCACGCCCGACCTCAAGCCCTGGCCCACCGAAAGCCCGGACAACGTCTACGAGATCGACCGCCGCGCCGAGATCTGGCAATACACGCCGGAGACCGACGGCTGGAAGCGGGTCTACCAGGCGCCATTCGTGCGCGGCCGCACGGTGGCGCGCGCGCCGCGCTATATCGGCATGCGCGGCATGACCGTGTTCCAGGGGCCGAGCGATTCCAAGCCCTGCCTGTATGTCTCCACCTGGGCGCCGCAGCAGTCCGAGCCGCCCGACATCCTGCGCACCGAGGACGGCGAAACCTTCGCCAACGTGCCGCGCCCGCCGTGGGACACCTCGGTACGCTCGTTCCGCACGCTGCAGGTGTTCCGCGGCCGGGTCCATACCACGCCCACCGGCTCCACCAGCACCCAGGGACAGTCGCAGGAGTGCGTCGCCTCGGAGGCCTCGGTCTACTGCACGGAGGATCTGCAGACCGCGCACTGGGTGCCGGCTTCGCCGGACGGCTTCGGCTGGCCCAACAACCTCACCATCTTCGAGATGGCGGAGTTCAACGGCCATCTCTATGCCGGCACCGTCAACGCCGCCGAGGGCTTCGAGCTGTGGAAGACCGACGGCGCCGGGGGGCCGCCCTACCGCTGGAAGCGCGTCCTCAGCCACGGCGCCTGGCGCGGTCCGCTCAACGAGGTGTGCGGCACCCTGTGCGCGTTCAAGGGCGCCCTCTACGTCGGCACCGGCATCGTCAACGGCGGCTATCACCGCGCCATGAACATCGGTCCGGCCGCGCCCGAGATGATCCGGGTCTGGCCCGACGATTCCTGGGACCTGATCGTGGGCCACTCGCGGCTCACGCCCGAGGGTCTCAAAGTGCCGTTGTCGGGCTACTCGCCCGGCTTCGACCACATCTTCACCGGCTACATCTGGCGCATGGGCGTGCACGGCGAATACCTGTACGCCAGCACCATGTCCTGGGCCAACGTGATCCCCTACCTGCTGGTGGAGCAGTGGCCGGAAGAGGTGCTGGTGCTGATGAAGCGCTGGGGCAAGGATGAGCTGGTGCGGCGCTACGGCGGTTGCTCGCTGTTCCGCACCCGCGACGGCGTGCGCTGGGAGCCGGTGACGCGCTCAGGTTTCGGCAACAAGTACAACTGGGGCATCCGCACCATCGTTTCCAACGGCTGCGACCTCTATGTCGGCACCGCCAATCCCTTTGGTCCGACGGTGGCGATCCGCCGCAACGGCCGCTGGGAGTACGTGGACAATCCGCGCGGCGGCTGCGAGATCTACCTCGGCCGGCGCCGGCAGGGTTGAGGACCGGCCCCCACGATGCATTCCGCACCGCTGCTGCTGTTGTCCGCTCCCGGCGCCGAAGCGGCGCGCCTGGGCGCGATGCTGGGGCGCCACCCGGACGCCTACGGCCTGCCGGAACTCAACCTGCATCTGGCGCCGACCGTCGACGGCCTGCTGTCGGTGTTCCGGGTCACCCAGGACAATGCCCAGGACGGCCTGCTGCGCTGCGTCGCCGAGCTGTACTGCGGCGGCCAGGACGAGGCGGCCATCGCCGCGGCCGAGGCCTGGCTCAAGCGCCGGGCCGATTGGCCGAGCATGGACCTGTTGTCTGAGTTCGCCCAGCACATCGCGCCCGGGATGCCGGTGCTGTCGGAGAGCGCCCTCGGCTGGCGCCTGCTCGACATCGAAGGCTGGCTGGCACAGGTCCCGGAGGCGCGCGTCCTGCACCTGGTGCGCCATCCGCGCCCACAGTGCCGGGAGGTGGCCGCCCGCCTCAAGGGGCCGTTTTTCGTGCCGCCCGACTACAAGGACTACGGCGTCGATCCCCCCGCGGTCGATCCGCAGCTCGCCTGGTACCGGATCAACCGCAACATCGAACAGGCGGTGGCCGGGCTGCCGGCAGTGCAGCGGCGCCAGCTCCGCGTGGAGGACCTGTACCTGGCGGCCGAGGACACCCTGCAGTCGATCTGCGCCTGGCTGGGGCTGCGGTGCGACGCGACGGCGTTGCGGCGGATGCTGCGTCCCGAGGACAGCCCCTACTCGCACCTGGGGCCTGCCGTGGCCCCCTTCGGCATGGAGCCGGGCATGCAGCAGGCGCCGGAATTCGTCGGGCGCCTGCCGCCGCGGCAGGAACTGGAGGGGGCGCTGGAGTGGCGCAGCGACGGCAAGCCATTCGCCGCCGAGGTGGTTGCGCTGGCGCACAACTACGGTTACCGCTAGTGTGGTGAGTTGGAAATTCGTTAACTAAATTTCTTCGTCATTCCCGCGCAGGCGGGAATCCAGTTTTCGATTTTGCACGAAGCTCCAAAGCAGAACTGGGTCCCCGCCTCCGCGGGGACGACAGTCCCAACTTAA
>JARLJS010000100.1 GCA_031291075.1 Nevskia sp.
CCGCCCGGCGGCAACGGCTCCTGTGCCAGCTGCCACGGCGCCTACTCGCCGCAGTTCGCCAGCCAGCCCGGGTTCCTGCCGGATCCGCGCATGATCGGCGAGGCCAGCTACACGGTGCCGCTGGAGATCATCGGCACCGACGCGGCACAGGCGCTGGGCTGGACCACCTATGTGCGCCCCGCCATCAGCACCATCTGGAACGCGTATCCGGACGCGATGCCGGGCTACACCCTGCCGGAGAACAAGACGCCGATGCAGGAGGCGCTGGACGATGTCGGCGTGTTCGGCTTCGCCAGCCCGGCCAACGTGAAGGCGGGCATCAGCGACATCCTGGAGCCGTACACCACGAGCAACCCGGTGTTGGCGCAGCTCATCGGACCGCTGTTCGAGCTGGAAGGCACCGTGGTGGGCGACCTGCTGTACCCGCCGGCGAAAGCCCTGGGTAAGGACCGCATCAAGGGCGCCTGCGGCTTCGAGGAGAAGACGATCGGCTACACCGCGCCGCCGCTGCACGGCGTGTGGGCCGCCGCGCCTTACTTCCACAACGGCAGCGTGCCGACAGTGTGGGAGGTGCTGAAGCCGTCCGACCGCAAGCCGATGTGGGTGCGCCAGTCGGTGCCGGCGGGCACCTCGGGCAACAAGATCACCGGCTTCGATCCGAGCATGGCCGCCTATGACACCGTCAACCTGGGCTGGAAGTACAGCGCGGTGGACTGCGGCGACACCCTGCCCGACGGCGTCAACCAGCAACCGTACTACACCTGCGAGCCGACCAAGCCGGAGCCGGCGTCGATGCAGGGCATCGTCGACTTCCTCAACGGCGGCAACCAGCTGTTCTTCGAGGAATTCCAGGTGCCGGCGGTGGGCGATTCGCAGGCCGCGATCCGCAAGACCTACAACACGCATCTCTACAGCCACGCCAACACCGGTCACGAGTTCGCCTCGGTGCTCACCGATGCCGAGCGCAAGGCGCTGATCGAGTACCTGAAGACCCTGTAGGGCCGATGAACCTTGAGTTGGGCCGCCAGGAACACTGGCGGCCTTTTTTTTGACGATCGAAGGAGATCCGATGATCCGCCGCAACCACTCAAGTGCGCCCGGCCGTATCCTGGCGGCCGGGCTGCTCACCCTGTGCCCGCCGTTCGCCGGCAGCCTTGCCGCCGGCAATGTCCCGGCACCTCCCGCCGGCGCCCCGGCGGTGAGCGTGTGCCGGACCTACGCCGACCCGCAGGAGACGCTGTATGCCCTGCACTACGTCTGCACCCAGCAGCAGCTCAACACCATTTTCGCGCGCGCTGCGGCCGGCGGAATGCCGGGCTGGGGCCGCAACGGCGCCGGCTACGCCCGCCTGGTGGACGGCGTTCCGCAGCCGGTGGAACCGGTGTCCCGGCTGCTCGCCGGGTTCTGGGACGGCAAGACCTTCTATACGGATGCGCACGGCGGCTACCTGACCAACGACCTGCTGCCGTCGAAGGGCGGCGTGTCCGCCATCGCCGGCGCAGTGTTCTTCGACGACTACCCGCTCGACGGCAGGCCTTGCATCCATATCGCCTACCCGGAGGCGGACTTCGCCTGGGTGGCGGATTACATCCGCCAAGTGCAGCCAGGGGTGTTCCTGGGGATGATGCTCAACCGCAACACCAACCTGCCGGTGGCGACGTTCACCCTGGATTTCACCGGGGGTTAGCCGCACCTGTATCCTTTCGGGACAAATCCGGTGTGCGTGGCGGCCGTGCTGCATCAAGCCTGTTGACCGGGACGGGCGCGCGAGGCGATCATGGCCCCGCACAACATAACAATCAAATCAGGCATGCATGCCCGTTCCTGGCGGAAGAGCGACGGGCTTTGAAAGACGAGGCATGAGATGCTCAGAGGGTTAGTGGTGGGAGGCCTGCTGCTCTGCGTGGCGGGCATGGCGACCGCGGCGGAGAAGGATCAGCCGGCGCCGGATTTCTCGGGCGCGCCGCTGCGCGGCGTGCAACTGGTGCGATACGCCGATTTCCGCGGGCGGGTGCTGCTGGTGGATTTCTGGGCGTCGTGGTGCACGCCCTGCCGGCAGGCGCTGCCGCACTATGAGCAACTGCGCCAGGAACTGGGTCCGCGCGGCTTCGAGGTGATCGCGATCGACGTCGACGAGAACCTGCAGGACGGGCTCAACGCGCTCAAGACGATGACGCTCGACTTCCCGGTGGTGGGCGACGCCAAGGGCACGATCGCCTCCGCCTATGACGTGAAAGTGATGCCTTCGTCCTATGTGATCGACCGGCACGGCGTGATCCGCCGCGTCAACCGCGGCTTCAACAACGACGATCTGCCCGCATTGAGGCAGACACTGACCGCGCTCCTGGAGGAAAAATGAGACCGTTTCTGACCATCGGCGCGCTCTGCGCCGGCACCCTGCTGCTCGGCGCCTGCAGCAGCATGGGCATGATGCCCAAGGCCTGGCAGCGCGGCGACCTGGCCCGGCCGGAAATGGCCTGGGACCCGGATCCGGTGGACGCGGCGGCACGCGCGCACACCTATGACAGCAAGGAATCGGCGTCCGGCGCGGCCAGCGTCGGCGGCGGCGGTTGCGGTTGTACGAACTGAAGGCGCGCGCTATGTCCAACAAGAAGCCGGTCAACGGCGCCCTGCTCGCGCTCACCGCCTCGGCCCTGGCCATTCCCGGCATGAGCGCCCCGGCGCACGCGCAGTCCAGCGCGCCGGACGCCATGCCCGAACAGAATGACAAGCTGCTGCTGGATTACCGCTACTCCGGTTACCGCGAGGGCGACATCCCGGCCAGCAAGACCGCCAACGGCCAGAGCAGCCACCGCTACGACGTGGACTCCAACCAGTTCCGCACCGCGGCGCAGCTCGACGGCAAGACCGACCTCACCGCCGACGTCACCATCGAGACCATGAGCGGCGCCTCGCCCTGGTTCGTGCTGCCCGGCGTGAACGGCAAGCCGCTGCAGGTGATGAGCGGCGCCTCCATCCACGACTTCCGCCAGGGCATCCAGCTCCGCACCAACCGGCGCTTCGAGCCGGTCACCGCCAGCCTGCTCGCCGGCTACTCGCACGAGCGCGACTACAGCTCGGCCAACGGCGGCATGGAGGGGAGCTGGGACTTCAACGACAAGCTCACCACGCTCAGCGGCGGCGCCGGTTACACCGGCGACCAGGTCAACCCCACCGAGGGCCAGTCGTCGCGCTTCCCCACCCGCATCAAGCACGCCACCGCCTACGAGATCAACAGCTTCGTCGGCGTGTCGCAGGTGCTGACGCGGGAAACCGAGGTGCAGACCAGCCTCAGCTATACCTACCAGAACGGCTACCTGTCCGATCCCTACAAGCTGGTCTACGTGGGCGGCATCACCGCCGCCGACAACCGGCCCGCCAACCGCCACAAGCTGGCCTGGACCACCCGCCTGCGCCAGGACGTGCCGCTGCTGGACGCCTCGGTGCACCTGGACTACCGCTACTTCCGCGACGACTGGGGCGTGGTGGCGCACACGGTGGACCTGGCCTGGTACCAGACCCTGCCGGACAGCTGGGCGGTGGTGCCGCGCCTGCGCTGGTACAGCCAGAGCCAGGCCAATTTCTACCAGCCCTACTACAACGCCGCCCGCGGCGACGGCTATTACTCCAGCGACTACCGGCTATCGCCGTTCGGCTCGCTCAGCGAAAGCCTGGCCGTGTACAAGCGGCTGGGAAGCTGGAACCTGAGCCTGCGCTACGAGCACTACGACAGCGGCGCCGGCTATTCGCTGCGCAGCGTGGACGTGGAGGCGCCGGGGCTGGTGCGGTTCCAGGTGTTCTCGGCGGGGATCGCCAAGACCTTCTGAGGCCGGCACGTATGGAGTGCCATGGCTTCCGCTTCCACGCCATGGGCGGACCCTGCGAGATCCGCCTCTACGCGGCGGACCGCGCCGGGGCCGAAGCGGCGGCGGAACGGGGCAAGGCCGAGGTGCTGCGGCTGGAGCAGCGCTACTCCCGCTACCGCGACGACAGCCTGACCACGCTGGTCAACCGCTCCGCCGGCGACACGCGGGGGGTGGAGGTGGACGCGGAAAGCGCCGCCCTGCTCGACTACGCGCACACCGCCTGGGAGCAGAGCGAAGGTCTTTTCGACATCACTTCCGGCGTGCTGCGCCGCGCCTGGGACTTCAAGAGCGGGCGCCTGCCGCAGGCCGGCGAGATCGAGCGGCTGCTGCCGTTGGTGGGTTGGAACAAGATCGTGTGGCGGCGGCCGCGGCTGGTGCTGCCGCTGCCCGGCATGGAGCTCGACTTTGGCGGCTACGTCAAGGAATACGCGGCGGACCGGGCGGCGCAGGCCTGCCGCGAGGCCGGCGCTCAGCACGGGCTGGTGGAGCTGGGAGGCGACATCGCGCTGGTGGGCCCGCACCCGGACGGCTCGCCCTGGCAGGTGGGCGTGCGCCACCCGCGCCAGCCGGAGCGCGCCATCGCGGTCATCCCGCTGGACCACGGCGCCATCGCCAGCAGCGGCGACTACGAGCGCTACTTCGAGCGCGACGGCGTGCGCTACTGCCACATCCTGGACCCGCGCAGCGGCTGGCCGGTGCGGGGCCTGGCGGGGATCAGCGTGGTGGCGGAACAGTGCCTGGTGGCCGGCACCGCCACCACCATCGCCATGCTCAAGGGCCCGCTCGATGGCCCGCGCTGGCTGAGCGAGCTGGGGGTGCGCTACCTGTGCGTAGCGGCCGACGGCAACCTGAGAGGCACCGTGGAACATCAGCGGGCAGAAGGGTAGCGGCAGGTGGGTTGACGCCAGCCCCAGGCCAGGCATTCCGAGACCAGCACCAGATGCTTGATCAGGGATTGGTATTCAACGTGGGTTTCGTGCTCGACGGTATGCAGCTCGCGACTTATGCCGCCAGCTTCACCTCGGGCTGAAGTCCTGCGCGCGCGGCCAAACGTACGAGCAGATCAAGACTGAACGTGCTGATCTTGCCGCGCTTGATGTCGCTGACTCGAGCCTGGGTAACGCCCAGCACCTTGGCCGCCTGGGTCTGAGTATGTTGGCTGTTCTTCAGCCAGCGTTCCAGGCCGCGCAGCAGTTCGGCGCGCATCTTCAGCTCCGCCGCGCGCGACGGATCGAATAGAGCCGGATCGTCAAACACGCTGCCGTGCGTAACATGACCGATAAGGGGGTTCTTGCGCTTGTTCATACCGTTCACCGTGGAATGCTCTTAAATCTCTCCGTGGCCAGGCGCAGATCACGTTCGCTGGTTCTCCGCGTCTTTTTTTGGAAGGCATGGAGCACGTAGATGCCTTCCGGACGAGTCGCAAGATAGATCACCCGGAATGCCCCCTGCTCATCGCGGATGCGAATCTCGCAAACTCCGGCGCCTATGCTGCTCATCGGTTTCCAACCGCTCGCCTCCTCGCCTCCTCGCCTCGCTGGATGCGGTCAAGCTGATACCCGCCTTCATCCTGTACCGATTCGGGAAATCCAACCCAGTCCGACTTGCTGGTGCCGAGCCAGATCACCTTTTTCATGAGCCACAATATGCACGATCTTGCATAACTTTGGGGAATTATCACCTTGACATAGTAAAGCAGGAGGCATAAAATGGGTACTGACAGGCCGGTGTTATCGAAGGAAGCGAGGGATGATCTGGAGCTTTATATAGGGAAAATATTTTGTCAAATAGAACGCGATTCTGCGGAATCGCCGAGTCCTACACACGTCATTCCAGAAGTCTTTAGCGTAATGGACGAGGATGGCGAAACCGTCGATTACGACAAGGCGGCGACAGAAATAGTCAATCGCGTGGTACAAGCGATAGAGCTACCCGGTTAGAGAAATCAGCCATATCTGAGGCTAGCTGTAGTATGTCCTCTGCAATCTTGTCCATCTGCTTGCCAGAAAGCTCTACGCGCTTGGGTCTGTAGTTGCCGTTGTCAGACTCGAATCCAACTAGTCTCACTTTCCCATTTCCTAGCGCTTTCATCGCGGCATTGTGGATGACTTCATTTCGCTTGTGGCCGCGCTCGCCGCAACGAGATAAGAGCGCCTTTGCTTCGTCTTTGAACGGCTCTAGTTCTGGCAGAGTTTTAAACGCCGATTTGAGCAAGTGCTTTCGCTTACTGAGCGATTGCGGCGCCTCGCCTTTCGGTAGCTCAATGCCCAAAACCTGGGCGGATCGGATGCAATGTACCATCGCCATTTCCACGTAAGCCCAGTTCGCAGCAATGCGCCCGATCCGGCCGTACAATAGCGCTAAGTCCATCTTGGTATCTGCCATGCCTAAGTCCCCGAGTTTGCCATTGCCTGAGAATGAGAGGCCGGACGCATGGGCGCGATTTTCCCAGGCCGTGGACGCCGCCGCCCGTGCCGGACCCAAGCATAAACCGGCAAAAGTCCAGAAAGCCAAGAAGCCCGCCAAGTAGCGGGCTTTTTTGTTATATTCCGACCCAAGCCGGTGCACTGCCGGCTCGGGGCTTAAGAACCCCTCGTACAGCGGCTTGTGACCGTAATAGCACTCCCTTTGACCTTCTATGGTCGGGGAGGCGTGAACGTATGTTCAGGGCCTCCCGGCCTAAAGGTTCGCGCGGCTCTCTGTACGAGGCTTCTTAACTCCCCGGCCACCATTGGGGGGAGTGTAAATGCGCAAAATACTTGCTGTTTTGGTATGCCTAGCGCTGCCTGCTTGCGTCCAGCGCCCGGTTTTTTACAAGCCAGGGGAAAGTAACAACGAAGCACGCCAAGAATTCAATATTGACAATGGCTATTGCACAGGCGTGGCGTACAACGCAGTTTCGATTCCCCCGCCATATCAAGCGCCAGCATCTACGAATATCACGGTTTGCACCGGCTACCTATGCCAAGCCCAACCGCCGCCGAGCGGGGGCTTTAATGATGTCGTAAACAACTACAAGAGCGGGCAGCGGCAGGGACAGGCAATGCGCGCCAGACAGTCGGTTTACAACGGCTGCATGGCTTCTCGTGGCTGGGTCCAGCGTTGACGACTGCCGGACATTGCGTATTACAATCAGGAATCGCAATCAAGAATTGTATTCCATTTGGTAATAGCCATGGCCCTAATCATCGACAACGCTGGACGCATCGAGGAAATGGACGAGCTAGTTGCGCTTAGTCGGGAAGACGATGAGCTTGCGCGTGGACTCGGCCTGTTCATTGATACTGGCGCGGTGTTCTTCGACTTCGATTATCTCCCCGCAGAGAGAGCAGACGACGTGCGTATTCGCTACAAGCTCGGAGAGGGTGTGATAACTCTTTTGGTGGCAGCTCGGGCACGTAAGAGCCATCTTCACCACGCTTAGCTGTTCTTCGGTCATGGACTTACCCGTCAATCCGCCGATAGGTCAGGCGCTTGCCGACAATGCCGGGGATCGCACGGTTGAAGCGCTCCGCGTCATTCACGCCCAAGGCTTCGCGCTCGTTGTAGCGAAAATCGAACTCGGCAAGGTAGCGCTTCAGATGCTGCGGGCTGACATGGTGGAACGTCCCCATGACGCCACGCTTGAAGATTGAGAAGTAGCCTTCCTGCGTATTGGTGTGAATGTCGCCGCGGACATACTCGCCGATGCTGTGATTGACGGCCGCATGACTGAAGCCGACTGCTGCAGCGGCCGACGTGGCGGCTTCGTCACTCATGAGGCGGGTTTCGGCGGCGACCTGCTCCTTGAGGATGGACTTCAGGTTGCCGGCGCTGACGCTGGGAACGTGATGTGAGCGGACCTTACCGCCGCGCTCGACGAGGGAGAAGACAGCTTCCTTGCCCACTGCGCCGCGTCCAGCGTTCAAGCGCTTGCTGGCGTGCTTGTTCTTCTCCTTGCCGCCGATGTACATCTCGTCCATCTCAACAACCTTGCCTTCCCCGCCGAGCGGCTCAGGATTGAGCGGACGCAGGGACTCGCGGATGCGGTGGCAGACAAACCATGCGGTCTTTTTGCTGAAGCCCAGCAGGCGGCCAATCTCAAGCGCGCTCATGCCCTTCTTCGATGCCATCATGAGGTGCGTTGCCGCCAGCCACTTGTGAAGCGGAATCTTGGAGCGCTCGTACAGCGTTCCGACCGTGACCGTGAACGGCTCGCGGCAGGCGTTGCACTGGTACAAGCCGGGACGGTGCGACTTGCCCTGCATCAACGTGGCTTCGCCGACGGTGGCGCAATGCGGGCAGACCGGACCATTCGGCCACAGCCGTGCCTCAAGCCATTCGCGGGCTGCGGTTTCGTCGTGGAAAATCGGGTTAGAGAAGTCAGACATGACGCACACTCCTGTATCTGGAATGGATTGTGCGCCTAAAGCTTTACTATGTCAAGGTGATAATTCTCTAACTTTGCGCGCATCATCTGGTTCGCATTCGCTAAGCTGTGCCCTGGCCTCTCCCATGCATGCGGTGTCGGACCAGTGATCGCACCGGTTGAAAGAACGCTGTACGACGTGCTCGAAGTCAGCCCGAGGGCGAGCCCGGAGACGATCCGCGCGGCGTACAAGAGCCTGCTGCAACGTTATCACCCCGACAAGCATCCCAATGACCCCAAGGTCGAGGCGCTGGCCAAGGAGATGGTGGGGGCCTACCAGGTGCTGTCCGACCCGCAGCAGCGGGCCGACTACGACCGCAGGCTGAGCGCCGCCCGCCGCAAGCGCGAAGCGCAGGCTGCCGCGGCCCAGGCCAGGGCGGCCGCTTCACCCGCGCCGGCGCCTTCACCCGCACCGGCGCCTTCACCCGCACCGGCCGCTCCAGCTGCGCCGGCCGCTCCCGCCACGCCGGCACCGCGCTCCGAAGTGCGGCGCGTGATGGTGGTGGGGATGGCCATGATCCTGCTTCCGGTCGTGTCGGTCGTGCTGTGGTCGCTGTGGCCCGACCGGGTTCAGCCGGCGGTCGATGCGCCGGTGACTGCGAGCGAGCCCGCGGCCGACAAACCGCCCGTGGCGCAAACGACGGAACTCCCGGCGGAGCGCGACTCACCGCCGCCGGAGGCCGCTGCCGATGCGCAAAAGATGAAGGACTGGTTGCTGGCCTATCGAGCCGCGGACCCGTCGTCCCGCTCAGCCCAGGTGGCCCGACTGGTGAACAACGGCACCCTGCCCGTGGTCCACGGCTACGGCCGATTCTTCTCCGACCCGGCCGAGCTGCGGAAATCGTCGCCGGGCCTGGTGGATCCTCCGAATGGCCTCAGCCGGGAAGACGCCACCGCGCTGGAAGACGTGCAATCGTGGTGGCTCGCCCCCGGCGAACTGGACGTGCTCATTCTCAACGACCTGCGCCCCAAACGAGCGATCATCGGCTTCATCTTCGAGCTGACCGCGGGGAACTGCGTCAAGGGTCAATCGATTGGAGCAGTGGCGGTGGACTTGGGCGCCGCCACGGTGGAGCCCGCACACGCGGCGCTGCTGCGCATCACCCTGCCCGACATGCCCAAGGATGCAGTCGCCACGGACATGTGCGGAACCATCGTCTCCGGAAATTACGGCGCCCCGCAATCGACCAACCAGCCGCGGCCCGTTTCCGCCGAAGACCGCGAATACGATGACCTGCTGGCCCAGGCGGAGCGGGCACACCCCGAACTGGATCCGAAGACACGCCAGTTCAGCCAGGCAAGCACCAACTGGGTTGCGCAGCGCGTGGAACTCTACGTCAAGCAAGGCAGGCGCCGGACCCAGGCTTTGCAGATGGCCCTGGCCGATTATGAGTCCGCTGCGACTATTGCTCAGCCAGCGGCGGTAATTCCAAGGTAGCCAGCCGCTGTGCTTCCCTGAACTCAATGCCCAGGGCTCTAAGTACCATCTCCGCTGCATCCGAGCCTGCATCGCGCCAGGTCCGCAATCCCTCCAGCACCAACAGGATCGCGGATAGAGTTGTTCCCGCGATAAGCCCGACGGCTCCATACAGCTGGTCCGGTCTGAATGTGTACCTGTTCTGATCGAGGCCGAGCAGCACGTCCTTGACCGCAGGACCTTGCCAGAACGAGGCGAGCGAATCCGTCCTGAAGGAGAAATGTGTGAGAAACCGCCCCCAATGCGGCTCCTCGTGGGCTCGCCGTATGTACAGCCTGATGCCCGTCGCAAGTCGCCGGGCCGGATCTTCGATCCCGGCGTAGCTGGCTACGACGCGCTGGTTCATCTCGTCCGAAAGCTGGGACGCGACCCGCTCGAACAGGTGATCCGTCGAATCGAGGTTGTTGTAGATGGTCCCGCGAGCCACCCCGGCCGCTTCAGCCAGCTCGCTTACGCTGACCTCCGAGTTGCCCTTTTCCGCGAAGAGCTGCAGCGCCGCTTGATGAATCCGCCGCTGGGCTGCGGACATGCCAGCCATTGAATGGTCGTCCTCGGAGTACTCGTAGGTTGGACGCGATTGTCCAATATTCGACGCTTGGCGGACAGCCGACGGCTTTGCCGGCGCTCTTCGCTCAACCGCTTTGATCGATTTTCGCGCCTTTACGGCCATAAATCAGTGCTCCTTTCGTAGCTTACGCGCCGATTGTAAAACACATATTGCTAGATTTGAACACATATGTTCAAATTGGCTCATAAATGTTCCATCTCGGGCGCGCGTGCCTGCCTACATAGCAGCCCCGCAATAACCGAACTACCTTTGGAGGAGTAGAAGTGGCAGATGACACAGTTCCCGGCCTCAAGTCCCGGAAAATAGCATTCGGCCAACGCAGCATCTTCGTCAGCGAGATGGGCGAAGGCTATCCCGTGATCATGTTGCACGGCGGCGGTCCTGGCGCCTCCGGCATGTCCAACTACTCGCGCAATGTCGAAGCCCTGTCGGGGCAGTTCCGGGTCGTGATTCCGGACATGCAGGGATACGGCCAGTCCAGCAAGGGCATCAGCCGCAAGGACCCGTTCGGCGACCTCGCCGATGCGATGTTCGGACTGATGGACTCGCTGAAGATCAAGCGCGCCCATTTGGTCGGCAACTCCCTCGGCGGCGCTTGCGCGCTGCGCATGGCGCTGGACCAGCCATCGCGGGTATCCGCGTTGGTGCTGATGGGTCCCGGCGGCATCAACACCACGCGGTCGCTGCCAACCAAGGGGCTCAATCTCCTCCTCAGTTACTACGGCGGCGCCAGCCCGAGCCGTGAAAAGCTATCCAGGTTTATCCGCGAATACCTCGTCTACGACGGCCGTCAGGTCGATGACGCGGTGATCGAAACACGCTACCAGGCGAGCATCGACCCGGAGGTCATCGCGGCGCCGCCGCTGCGCCGTCCCCAGGGATTGAAGGCGGCCATCCGCATGGATTTCACCCGCGACCGCCGCCTGTCCGAATGCCGAGTGCCGACGCTGGTGCTGTGGGGCATCGAGGACAGGGTGAACCGCCCCAGCGGCGGCGCTGCGCTGCAAAAGCGCATGCCCAACTGCGACCTGTACCTGTTCAGCAAGACCGGGCACTGGGTGCAATGGGAGCGGCCGGACGAGTTCAACGCCATCACCGCGGCGTTCCTGTCGCGGCACAGCCGCTGATCCGGATCAACGCCATGCCTCAAAGCAAGGATTTGTTCGGCTCCGTGAGCCTTGGCTACATCCTGGTCGAGTCCAACCGCCTCTCCGAATGGCGCACGTTCCTCCAGGACGGCCTGGGATTGCATCTGGCCGCGGCTGACGCCACCAGCGTTGCGTTTCGCCTGGACAACCACGCGCGGCGTCTCGTGGTGAGCAAGGGTCCGGCGGAAGATGTGGCCGCCATCGGTCTGCAGCTCCAGGATCAGGCCACGCTTCAGATCGTGCTCGATCGCCTCAAGGAACGTCGCATCACCGCCAAGCCGGGTACCGCGTCGGAAGCTGCGCTGCGCGGCGTGAGCGGGTTCTGGCGCATGACGGGCCCGAAGGGCTTGGCGGTCGAACTGTTCGTCGAGCCGCTAACCACGGCCGAGCCCCTGAACATGCTGAGCAGCGGCTTTATCACCGGCGCCAGCGGCGTGGGTCACATCGCCGTGAGCACACGATTGCCGGAGGCGGCACTCAGATTCTGGCAGGAGATCTTCGATGCCCGTGTCAGCGACGATATCGTCGAGCATCTGGCAGGCGTCACCCTCGACATCCGCTTCCTGCGCCTGAACGAGCGGCATCACTCGGTGGCGCTTGCAGCCGTCCGTGGCCTTCGGCTCGATCCGATCCGCACCAAGGTCCAGCACTTCAATCTCCTGGCTGCCTCGCTCGACGATGTGGCACAGGCGTTCCGGCGCTGCAAGGCGCTGGGATTAAAGATGGCGCACGAGATCGGTCAGCACCCCAACGACAAGGAGGTGTCGTTCTACGTCGTTTCGCCTTCCGGTTTCGAGGTTGAGTTGGGCTGCCAGGCGCTGGTGGTGGAGGAATCCACCTGGAAGCCGGACACCTACCAGGGCATCAGTCTGTGGGGGCACAAGCCGCCGAACAACTCGGCGCTCGACCGGTTCGCTGTCAACGCCGGCAATTTCCGGCGCGGCCTGCTCTCGCTTCTGCATCCCGAGCATTCGCCGATCTGACCTGGAGGATTTGCATGAACGCCGAATTCATGGCCGCCGGGGAGCCGGCGGTCGATGTAGTCATCGCCGGCCTGGGCCCTACCGGCTTGGTGCTCGCCCATATCCTCGGCAAGCGCGGACACCGCGTGGTGGTGCTGGAACGCGAGCCGCGCTTCTACGGCAACGCCCGCGCGGTCTACACCGACGACGAGTGCATGCGCATCTTCCAGTCGATCGGCATGGCCGAGGAACTGCAGGCGAAGATGCTGCAGGAGACGCCGGTGCAGTTCGCGCGTCCGGACGGCAGCGTGATGGGCCAGTACCTGCCGCTGAAGCGGCCGCTGGGCTGGCCGGTCATCAACTTCTTCTACCAGCCTTACCTGGAGACGTCGCTGACGGAGGCGCTGGCCCGTTATCCGAACGTGGAAATCCGCCGCGGCCGTGAGCTGGTCGACTTCTCGCAGAGCGACGGCGGGGTTACGGTCACGCACCAGGCCACGCAGAGCTTCCGCTTCCGCGACGACAGCGACGTGCGCGCCGAGCGCAGCGGCGATGTCGACCCGCAGACCCTGCGCTGTCGCTATCTGGTGGGTGCGGACGGCGGCCGAAGCACGGTGCGCACCAGGCTCGGCATCGAAATGAGCGGCCGCAACTTCCCGGAGCCGTGGCTGGTGGTCGACCTCAAGGTCAAGGAGGGCGAGGAAGCCCTGCGCCACATGCCCTATTTCAACTTCGTGGTCGATCCGGAGATGCCGGTGGTGAGCTGCGTCCAGCCCGATGGACATCACCGGTTCGAGTTCATGCTGCGGAAGGGCCATACCAAGGAATACATGGAGCGGCCGGAAACGGTGCGCCAGCTCCTGTCGCGGTTCGTCGATCCCGACAAGTTCGAGGTCAAGCGCCGCCTGGTCTATACCTTCAACGCCATGGTGGCCAGGCAGTGGCGGCAGGGGCGCGTCCTGCTCGCGGGCGACGCCGCCCACATGACGCCGCAGTTCATGGGCCAGGGCGCCAGCTCGGGCTTCCGCGACGCCGGCAACCTGGCGTGGAAGCTGGACCTGGTGCTGTCGGGCAGGGCCGGCGACGCGCTGCTGGACAGCTACGAGCGGGAGCGGCGCGACCATGCCAAGGCGATGGTCGACGTCTCGGTGCTGATGAAGAACGTGGTCTCCATGACGCATCCGCTCACGACGTCGCTGCGGGACCTGGCGCTGAAGATCATTCACGCCGTGCCGCCGTTACGGAAATGGTTCCAGGAAGGCGGCTTCAAGCCGAATCCGGTCTACACCAGGGGCCAGTACCTGGGCCTGCCGCGGCGCCGTCGTCGCGGCCCCGAGGGCACGCTCGCGCCGCAGCCCGTGGTGCGCGGCCTCGATGGGCGCCGCGTGCTGCTGGACGGGCTGCTCGGCGAGGGCTTCGCGCTGGTCGGCCTGGGGGTGGACCCGCGCGCCGGCTTGTCGGATGGCACGCTCAGCTTCCTCGCCAGCCTGGACACCCGCTATGTGACCCTGTTCCCGTATGCAGGCCGGCCACAGGGCCTCCACGGCGTCGCGCGTAGCACTGCGCCTGGTATCACCGAGATCGAGGACATGGGCGGCGAGATGCTGGCCTGGTTCCGCAAGGGCGGCTTCAGGTCCAACGCAGTGGCGGTGCTGCGGCCGGACAAGTTCGCCTTTGCGGTGGTGCCGGCCCGCGGGCTGGAGCACGCGCTGCAGCACTTGCGCCAGCAACTGCAATGGAGCCCGCGGCTGGTCGAACTGAGCAGGGCCGCCTGATGGCCACCGTTATCGCTCCGCCAGCAGGCGATCACTTGGCCGCCGCAGCCGAGGCGCTGCGCCGCGCCCGCGAGACGCGGCAGGCGATCGGCCGGGTATCGGAAAGCCACGACGTCTCCGACCTTGAGCAGGCCTATGCCGTGGCCGCAATCAATACGGAGCGCCGTGTCGCCGCCGGCGCCCGCGTGATCGGCAAGAAGGTCGGTTTGACCTCCAAGGCTGTGCAGCAGCAATTGGGCGTGGACCAACCGGACTTCGGCGTCCTGTTCGACGACATGGAGTTCCTGGACGGCGACGAGGTGCCGATGTCGCGGCTGCTGCAGCCCAAGGCGGAGGCCGAGGTGGCCTTCGTGGTCGGCCGCGACCTGTCCGGTCCCGCTCCCAGCTACGGCGAGTTCCTCGCCGCCCTGGCCTATGCGCTGCCGGCGCTGGAAATTGTCGACAGCGCCATCGCCGGTTGGAAGCTGACCCTGGTCGACACCGTGGCGGACAACGCCTCCTGCGGACTGTTCGTGGTCGGTAATCAGCCGGTCCCGCTGGGCCAGTTGTCGCTCGGGGAGGTGGGTCTGCAGCTCGACCGGAACGGCCGCACCGAGTCCGTGGGCAGCGGCGCGGCCTGCCTGGGCCATCCCCTGCGGGCCGCGTACTGGCTTGCGCGGACCATGGCCCGGCGCGGCAGCGGCCTGCGCGCCGGCGAAATCATTTTATCGGGGGCCCTGGGGCCGATGGTGTCGGTGACGGCCGGCGACCTGCTCCAGGCCCGCATCGGCGCACTTGGCGGCATTGCCTGCCGCATGATTTGAGGAACCGGAAATAGTGAGCAGAAAGATCAAGGCGGCCATCATCGGCAGCGGCAACATCGGCAGTGACCTGATGATCAAGATCCTGCGCCATGGCCGGTCGATCGAGATGGGAGCGATGGTCGGCATCGACCCGCAATCGGACGGCCTGGCCAGGGCCCAGCGGCTGCATGTGGCCACCACCCATGAAGGGGCGGAAGGGCTGACCCGGCTGCCGGTATTTCCGGACATCGACATCGTGTTCGACGCCACGTCCGCCGGGGCACACGTTCGCAACGAAGCGCTGCTGCGCAGGCTCAAGCCGCGCCTTCGCATGGTGGACCTGACACCGGCGGCGATAGGCCCCTACTGCGTCCCCGTGGTGAACCTGGATCAGCATCTGGCCAAGCCCAACGTCAATATGGTGACTTGCGGCGGCCAGGCCACCATTCCCATCGTCGCTGCGGTATCCCGCGTGGCCAGGGTGCATTACGCCGAGATTGTGGCTTCGATCAGCAGCAGGTCGGCCGGACCAGGCACGCGTGCCAACATCGACGAATTCACCGAGACCACCTCCAAGGCGATCGAGGCGATCGGCGGCGCCGGCAAGGGGCGCGCAATCATCATCCTCAATCCGTCCGAGCCGGCGCAGCTGATGCGGGACACGGTCTACGTACTGTCCGAGGCCGTCGATCAAGCCGCGGTGGAGGCATCGGTCAACGCCATGGTGGAGTCGGTTCGTGCCTATGTGCCCGGCTACCGGCTCAAGCAGGCGATGCAGTTTGACCTGATCCCCGGCTCCGCGCCGGTCCGCATCCCCGGCCTGGGCAGTTTTTCCGGCCTCAAGACCTCGGTGTTCCTGGAGGTCGAGGGAGCCGCGCATTACCTGCCGTCCTATGCCGGCAACCTGGACATCATGACCTCCGCGGCGCTGGCAACCGGCGAACGCATCGCGCAGTCGCTCATCGACGCCGGAGGAACTCGGCTATGACTTTCAACCCCGCCAGGAAGCTCTACATCTCCGACGTCACCTTGCGCGACGGCAGCCACGCCATCCGCCACCAGTACTCGATCCGGAACGTCCAGGACATCGCACGTGCCCTGGACCTGGCGAAGGTGGATAGCATCGAGGTGGCCCACGGCGACGGACTGCAGGGCTCGACCTTCAACTATGGCTTCGGCGCCCATACCGACCTGGAGTGGATCGAGGCGGTGGCCAGCGTGGTGAAGCACGCCCGCATCGCCACCCTGCTGTTGCCGGGTATCGGCACCATCCACGATCTGAAGGCCGCGCACGCCGCTGGAGCGACCGTGGTGCGTGTCGCCACGCATTGCACGGAAGCCGACATCTCCAGGCAGCACATTGATTACGCGCGTTCCCTGGGCATGGATACGGTCGGCTTCCTGATGATGAGCCACATGACCACGCCGGAGGCTCTCGCGCAGCAGGGCAAGCTGATGGAGTCTTATGGCGCGCAGTGCATTTATGTCGTCGATTCCGGCGGTGCGCTCGGCATGCAGGACATACGCGACCGGTTCCGTGCGCTGAAAGCGGTTCTCAACCCGGAAACGCAAACCGGCATCCATGCGCATCACAACCTGAGCCTGGGCGTCGCCAATTCCATCGTCGCCGTCGAGGAGGGCTGCGATCGCATCGACGCCAGCCTGGCGGGTATGGGGGCTGGTGCCGGCAATGCCCCCTTGGAGGTGTTCATTGCGGCAGCGACCCGGCTGGGCTGGAACCACGGCACCGACCTCTACACGCTGATGGACGCGGCCGACGATCTCGTCAGACCTCTGCAGGACCGCCCGGTACGCGTCGACCGGGAGACCCTGGCCCTTGGGTATGCCGGCGTCTACTCCAGCTTCCTGCGCCATTCCGAGGTTGCGGCCCGGAAATACGGCCTGAAGGCAGTCGACATCCTGGTCGAGCTGGGAAAACGGCGCATGGTTGGTGGCCAGGAAGACATGATCGTCGACGTGGCCTTGGACCTGGTGCGGCAGAAGGAGCAGGCGCAGCAGCAGTCGTTCCAAGGTGACGGCTGAATGCAGCATTGAACACGCGCCAGTTGTAACCACAAAAACAACGGGGAGGAGAGATGAACACATCAACCGACAGGCAATGGGCTCCGGGTGTATCGCGCCGCGAGCTTCTGAAATCCACGTTTCAGCTTGGGGCAATCGGTGCAGGCGGGATGGCCCTGCAAGGCTGCGGCAGCTCGCAAGCGGCCGAAGTCGGCCCGGCCAGCACCACCAGCGGGACGGCATCCGCGTCAACGGGTAACTTCCGGATCGATGTGCATTGCCACCTGATCCCGGATTTTTACCGCACATCGCTGGCTGGCAATGGCGTTGTGACCGCCGGCGGCATCCCGATCCCGCCCTGGAGTCCCGAACTGGCGGCAGGTTTCATGAATGAATATGGCATTCAGACCCAGGTGCTCTCGATCTCCGAGCCGGGGGTGTACTACCTGTCGAACATCGCGGACCGGCAAGCGATGGCGACGCAGATCAACAACTACATGGCCAATGCCCTCATCAACAGCACCGATCCGCTGTTGAAAGGGCGGTTCGGCGGCTTTGCCGTGCTGCCACTCGGAGATCTCAACGACCCCGCCGACGTTGCCAACGCCTGCGCCGAGGCGCGCCGCGCCATCAATGAGCTGAAGATGGATGGTGTCGGGGTGTTCAGCAACTACCACGGCGTCTACATGGGCGACCCACGCTTCGCGCCCCTGCTGGAAACCCTCAACGAGCTGGAGGCATTCGTTTTCCTGCATCCGGTGACGCCCAGCGCGGTGCCCACAATCCCCGTGTTGTCCACGCTCACGTTCCTGTACGAGTTCCCCTTCGACACGACGCGCGCCGCGGTCAACATGCTCTACAACGGCGTCTTCGGGCGGTATCCGAAGATTCGCTGGCTGCTGGCCCACGCCGGCGGTGCGCTGCCGTTCCTGGCTTATCGCGTCAGCGTCCTGACCATTTACCCGGTTCTGGCCCAGAACCTCGACATTCCTGGCCTGGCCGATCAGGCGCTGGCGTTTCGCAAGCTCTATTACGACACGGCCTTGTCACCCGAGCCCTCCGCGATGGAGTCGGTCCTGCAGGTAACCGACGACACCAACATCATGTTCGCCACCGACTGGCCGTTTTCCAACATCACATTCGTCATTCCCGGCGACCCGGCGCCGCAACTTAAACAGACGTTCACCAGTGACCGGCTGCTGCAGGTGAACCGCACCAATGCCTTGGCTCAGCTTCCCACGGTTGCGGCCCGCATCGGAGCCGCGTGAGCGAACCCGCCGAGCCCACCAAGTCCTCGGGGGCGATTTCACACGGCCTTGCGTTGGCGGACTGAGGTAGTCTCGCTGGGGGCATAGCGCGCCATGAACATCTCGACGATCTCGCGACAGATCTGACGTTGCTCCTCGGGCGTGAGCTTGCCCCGCCGCATGGTCACCTGCGGCCACAACGCCAGCCCGGTGATGAGCGCATCGAGCTGCAGCGCCGCCATGCCGGGGTAGCAGTTGTGCAAGGCGCCGTCGTTATGGGCCGCGCAAACCCACTTGAGCGTCTCCGCGTCCAGGTCGCCCATGCGCCGGTGCAGGTCCTGCGCCCACGCGGAAGACCGCAGCATCGACATCATCGCGACGCGCGCCAGCCCCAGCACCTTGTCGTCGCTGAGCTGCGCCAGCTTTCGTTCCACGAACCGGGTCAGCTGCTCGCGCAGCGGACGGCCAGGCTGATAAGGCTCCAAAGGGGACGATCCGCCGGGCCACGCTTCGCGGCAGCAATGCGCGAACAGCTCTTCCTTGCTGGGGAAATGGTTGTACAGCGTTCGCTTGGAAACGTCGGCCGCCTCCGACACCTTGTCCATGCTGGTGCCTTCGAAACCGAGCGTCTGAAACAGGGTAATCGCCGCTTCCACGATCGCGTCGTGCTTGCGGTCGGTCAATCGCTTGGGTGTGTCCATAGTGTCCATGGCTGAGTTTTTACACTGGCTAGTTTACTTTCGTCAAAGTCGCGTGTAAACTACACCGTGTAGTCTACTTACAGCCCGAGGTCGCAAACATGGAACACATTGATTCGATTGGGGGGTTCGGTCACGCCGCGGAGGCGATCCCCGGCCGTACGGCCATGGCCGGCGCGTTGAGGGGCTTGTCCGGGCGGGTCTGCTCGGCCGTTCTGGGCTCGCTGGCCCGGCACTACGCCTTCGCGCTGACGGTGATTTCCCTGCTGCCCGGTTGCGCGGCGGTGCCGCATCTGTCGGAGCGGGCGCAGATCAAGGAGCCGGGCGCATACCAGTCGGCGGCGAGCTTTGCCGCGCCGGCCGCCGACTGGCCGGCGAACGGCTGGTGGCAGCGTTATGGCGACACCCAGCTCGATGGGCTGGTCGACGAGGCCCTGCGCGATTCGCCCACGCTGGCCGTCGCCCAGGCGCGTCTGGCCGAGTCCCAGGCGATGCGCCAGATCGCCGGCGCGGCGCGCAAGCCGCAGATCACGGCCGATGGCGGCGTGATGGAGGGCAAGCTCAGCAACGATTTCCTGACGCCCAGGGCGTTCCAGCCGCAGGGTGCGAACGACTATAGCGTGGCCTCGCTCGACCTCTCCTGGGAGCTCGACTTCTGGGGCAAGAATCGCGCAGCACTGGCCGCTGCCACCTCCGAACAGAAGGCCAGCGCGGTGGAAGTGGAGGAGGCGCGCCTGCTGCTGTCCACCTCGGTGGCGCAGGCCTACGCCGAGCTGGCGCATCTGTATGCACGCCGCGATACGGCACAGGGTGCGCTGGAGGTGCGCGATCAGACGGTGGACCTGATGCGCCGGCGGCAGCGGCAGGAGCTGGAGACCCTGGCCAGCGTGCGTGAGGCCGAGGCCAAGCAGGCTGGGTCGCAGGCGGAGTTGCAGGCGGTCGACGAGCGCATCGCCCTGCAAAAGAACGCCATCGCCGCCCTGCTGGGCACCGGTCCCGACCGCGGCCGCGCCATCGAGCGCCCGTCGGCGCGGGTGGCGGGTGTGTTCGGCCTGCCCCCGAACCTGGCGCTGGACCTGATCGGGCGGCGGCCGGACATCGTCGCCGCGCGCCTGCGCACCGAGGCGGCGGCGCACCACATCGACCAGCACAAGGCCGAGTTCTATCCCAGCGTCAGCCTGATCGGCTCCGCCGGCTTCCTGTCGTACGGCCTGGACAACCTGCCCAAGGCGGCATCTTCCTTCGGCGGCATCGGTCCGGCGGTGTCGCTGCCGATCTTCAACACCGAGCGCCTGCAGGGGCAGCTGCGCGGCGCCCACGCCGAGTACAACGCCGCGGTGGCCAGCTACAACGGCACGCTGGTCAACGCCCTGCACGAAGTGGCCGACGTGGTGGCGAGCCGGCAGGCCCTGGACGGGCAGCTCGTCTCGTTGCAGGCCTCCGTCACGGCCATCGAGCAGTCCTACCGGATGATCGACAGCCGTTATCGCGGCGGGCTCTCCACCTACCTGGAGGTGCTCTCCGTCGAGGACACGCTGCTGTCGGCGCGGCGCGAACTCTCGGACGCGCAGTCGCGCACGCTGAGCCTGGATGTGGCGCTGGTGCAGGCGCTCGGCGGCGGCTTCGACGCGTCCCAAACCCAAACCCAGTGATCCGAACCACCTTGCATTGAAAGGAGCAATTGAAATGAGCGCAACAACCGTCGATGTGTCGTCCCCGGTCCACCACGCCCCGTCGGCCAACCGCCGGCGCCGGCTGGCCTGGTTTTCCGCCCTCGCCGTGGCGGTGGCCGCCGCGGGCGTGGGCTACCGCACCTATTGGGTGGACGTGGCCTCCCGCCGCGTCACCACCGACAACGCCTATACGGAGGCCGAGAACGCCACGGTGACCTCGCAGATCGAGGGCCGGGTGGCGGAAGTCCGCGTGGTCGACTCCCAGAAAGTCGGCAAGGGCGATGTGCTGGTGGTGATCGACCCGACCGACGCCACCCTGGCGGCGGCCCAGGCCGAAGCGGACCTGGCCCGCGCCAAGGCGCAGGAGAAAGCGGCAGAAGCGGAGCTGCAGCGCGCAGGCATCGACTTGAAGCGCCGCGCCGCGCTGGCCGGGTCGGGTGCGGTGTCCGGCGACGAGTTGACCAAGGTGCGTGACGGCTCCAGCGTGGCCAAGGCCAGCCTCGAAGCGGCGCAGGCCATGGTGGCACTGGCGCGGGCGCGCTATGACCGCGCGCAGGTCGACCTCGAACGCACGGTGATCCGTTCGCCGGTGGACGGCGTCGTCGCCCGCCGTGAAGTGCAGCCGGGCCAGCGGGTGCAGCCCAGCGCGCCGCTGATGTCGGTGGTGCCGGTGCAGGACATCTACGTCAACGCCAACTTCAAGGAAGTGCAGCTGAAGAAGGTGCGCGAAGGCCAGCCGGTGAAGCTGGTGTCCGACCTGTACGGCAAGGATGTGGTGTTCCACGGCACGGTCGAAGGCTTCGACGGCGGCACCGGCGCGGCCTTCGCGCTGATCCCGGCGCAGAACGCCACCGGCAACTGGATCAAGGTGGTGCAGCGCCTGCCGGTACGCATCCAGCTCAAGCCCGACGAGCTGGCGGCGCATCCGCTGCGCGTGGGTCTGTCGATGACCGCCACGGTGGACCTGGGCCCCCAGCAGTGAGCCGCGTCCCCTAAAACGCACACCACAACAAGGAGCAGACCATGTCGAACGTAGCGCACAGCGCAGGCGACCAGCCGCAGCTCAACGGAGCCATGCTGTGGGTGGCGGCCATCGTCCTGGCCATGGCCAATTTCGTGGCCGTCCTCAACATGACCATCGCCAACGTCACGGTGCCGAACATGGCCGGTGCACTCGGCGCCGCCAGCACCCAGGGCACCTGGGTGATCACCTCCTACGCGGTGGCCGAGGCCATCACCGTGCCGCTGACCGGCTGGCTGGCAGCCCGCTTCGGCGCGGTGCTGGTGTTCTCGCTGGCGGTGGAGATGTTCGCCTTCTCGTCCCTGCTGTGCGGCATGTCGACCTCGCTGGGCATGCTGATCGGCATGCGGGTGCTGCAGGGCATGTCCGGCGGGCCGCTGATGGCCCTGTCGCAGACCCTGCTGCTGCGCATCTTCCCGAAGGAGAAATCGATGCAGGCGATGGGCCTGTGGGCCATGACCACCCTGCTGGCGCCCGTGGTGGGGCCGGTTCTCGGAGGCTGGCTGTGCGACAACTACCGCTGGTCCTGGGTGTTCTTCATCAATGTGCCGATGGCGGTGGCGTTCGGCGTCATCGCCTGGACCCTGCTCCGGCGCAGCGAAAACCCGCTGGCCAGGAGCCGGATCGACGTGGTGGGCATGGTGCTGCTGGTGATCTGGGTGGCGGCGCTGCAGATCATGCTCGACCAGGGCAAGGATCTCGACTGGTTCTCGTCGAGGGAGATCTGCGTGCTGGCCGTCGTCGCGGTGATCGGCTTCTGCGCCTTCATGATCTGGGAGCTGACCGAGGAGCATCCGGTGGTCAACGTCCGCGTGTTCCGTCATCGCGGCTTTTCCTCCTGTATGGCGGTGCTGGCACTGGCCTTCGGCGGGTTCTTCGGCGTCAACGTGCTCACGCCGCTGTGGCTGCAGTACAACATGGGCTACACCACCACCTGGGCCGGCATGGTGGTGGCCTGGGGCGGCGTGCTGTCGGTGGTGTTCTCGCCGATTGCCGCGAACCTGGCGGCACGGTTCGACGCCCGCTACCTGATCTTCTTCGGTGTGATGTGGCTTGGTCTGGATTTGTTCTGGCGCTCGTTGGCCAACACCGACATGACGTATTGGGAGATCTGCGTGCCCCTGTTTTTCATGGGCGTCGGCATGCCGATGTTTTACGTGCCGCTCACCGGCGTGGCGATGGCCTCGGTGGACGAGGACGAGACGGCAGCGGGGTCCGGCCTGATGAACTTCGTGCGCACCATCTCGGGGGCGATCGCCACCTCGCTGGTCAACACGGTGTGGGAGGACAAGTCCAAGCACTACCACGCCGAACTGACCAACGTGCTGGACAGCACCGGCGAACTGAGCCGCGGACTCCCGTCCCTGGGGCACTACCGCGAGACGGGCCGCGCGCTGGTGAACAGCCTCGTCGACGGCCAGAGCCTGATGCTCGCCACCAACCACCTGATGACGCTGATCGGAGTGGTGTTTATTGCCGCCTCGTTCCTGATCGTGCTGGCGCCCAAGCCGACGCGCACCGTGGACGCCACGGCGGTGGGCCATTAACAGCAGCTGACGCAAGGCCACCCACAGCTTCAACACAAGGAGAACAACTTTGTTTCGACTCGATGGAAAAGTAGCGCTCGTCAGCGGCGCCGCCCGTGGCATCGGCGCCGCCATTGTCCGGGCGATGGCCGACGAAGGCGCAAGCATCGTCATCGGCGACGTGCTGGACAGGGAAGGAAAAGCGCTCGCCGCGAAGATCGGGGCGGCCGCCCGGTACGTGCACCTCGATGTCACCCGGCCGGCCGACTGGGCAAGCGCTGTCGACACCGCCATCCAGGCCTTCGGCAGGCTCAACGTGCTGGTGAACAATACGGGAACCTCAAGCCACGGCCTGATCGAGCAGTACGGCCAGTCCGACTGGGACAAGACCATGGCCATCAACCTGAGCGGCGCCTTCAACGGCATCAAGGCGGCGGTCGCGGCCCTGAGGAGCGCGGGCGGCGGGTCGATCGTCAATATCTCCTCGACGGCAGGATTGCTCGGCTACACCGCCTTCCCGGCCTACCTGGTCGAGACCTTCGGGCTGCGCAACCTCACCACTGCAGCGGCGTTCGAACTGGCCCAGGACGGGATCCGGGTCAACTCCGTTCATCCCGGATCGATCGGAACCCCGCGCGTGGTGTCCCGTCAGGCGGGCGAAGAACGCCGCCGCACCGGCGAGCCGAACGAACTCGGTCACCTGGTGGTGTTTCTGGCCAGCGACGAATCCTCGTCCTCGACCGGACGCGAGTTCATGCTTGACGGCCGTCGGAGCGCGGGCGCCGTCGGCCGGGACTTCGAGTACGAGCGCACCGCCGCGTGACGGTATGCCGGTCCATTCCATGCTGCCGCCCGACTCGATCCCCTCCGGCCTATGGATGGTCGGCAACATGGCGCTCGCCCTGCTGCTCGGCTGGGTGGTGGGTTACGAGCGTTATTCCAGCGGTCGCACCGCGGGCAGCCAGGTGTACTGCCTGGTATGCACAACTTCGTGCGCCGTGACCCTGATCGCCGGCTATCCGTCGCTGTGGTACTGGGGCACGGTTCACGACGGCAGCGGCGATCCCACCCGGGTAATCAACGCCATCCTGACCGGCATCGGCTTTCTCGGCGCGGGCATCATCGTCCAGACCGGGATCAGTGTCCGCGGACTGACCACGGCCGCGTCGATCTGGGGTTCGGCGGCAATCGGCATTCTGGTGGGCGTCGGCTTCTACCTGCCCGCCATCGGCCTTGCTGCTTTATTCGTGGTCAGTATGGCCGTGGTGCCCAAAGTGAATCGCCGCCTGCCAGCCCATGCCGCCATCAAGGGAACACTGCGCTTCCGCGAGGGCCATAAACCCGACACCGAGCTGATACAGGGCTTCCTGGCGGAGCGCGGCCTTCGAGTTTCGCCGGACAGCTTGGCCGTCGTCTACGACGGCAGGAGCTTCGAGCTCCATTGCTTGATCTTTGCGCGTGCTGTGGCGAACACCAATATCATCAGTGCAATTGCCAAGGAACTATCGGATATCGCCGACATGGAAAGCTTCACGGTGACGCACTCCAGCCGGGCCTGACGAAGTGGATCGCTGCTGACCTACGCCGATAGCCCGCAGATCTAGCCGCAACTGCATCATCGGTTCCAGTGGCGCCTTCCGCCCACACGCGCTACGGAACCCGTCAGCGGACCTTGACCGCCACCACCCCGTCGCCGTTCAGCTCGGTGGCAAACCCGGCACGCTGCAGGCGGGTCGCCACTTCGCTGGGCAGGTCGCGCCGGCTGGTGAGCTTGTTCGGCGTGCCGGTGTAGTGGAACAACCTGCCCCGGTGTTTGAGAACCCTGGCGAGCTGACCGTAGAACGCCTGCGAGTACAACTCTCCGGCAATGCCGAAACGCGGCGGGTCGTGCAGCGCCGCGTCCACGGACGCGTCCGGCAATGTCGCGATCCGTTCGACGATATCGCCGTTGGTCAGCGTCAACACGCCCCCGCCCGCCTGCGAGCCGGCGTGGTCCGGCGACCAGGGATTGAGGCTGCGCAGCCAGATCACGTCGGGGTTCTTTTCATAGGAATCCACCCGCAGGGCCTGGCCGCGCAGGCACCAGGCGGCGAAGTAGCCCAGGCCGCCGCAGGTGTCCAGGATCGCCTTGCCCCGTGGTTGAATCAGGCCGACTTTGCGTTCGGCATCCGCATAGGGCGAAACCTGCGCGGTGGGCAGCATCTTGATGCCGTCGATCTCGAACGTGGGTGGCCCCCATTCCGTCGGCACCAGCTTGATCAACGAGGTGGTGAATCGCGCCGCGGGCTGAAAGCTCCCGCCGGCCCAGTGGTAGATGGTCCTGTCCTTGCAGGCGTCCAGGAAGGGGAAGTGACGACCGTTCCACGTCCACCCCGAAGCGTCCACCCCGACCGTGGTCGTGGAGCGCTTCAGGTCCAGCGAGCACTCGACTGTGGAAATGACTTCCGCCCTGGCCGCGAGCAATACCTGGTGCACCTGCAAGGTCAACAGCGGACCGATCTGTTCGCTCACGGCGTTCAAGAGAGTTGAGGGGAGAGATGGTGGTGTCCGGATCATATTCGAGCGCGGCCCTTTTTCTCCACGATCTTGCCTCCCCCTTTGGGAGAGGCCGCGCCGTCAGGCGCGGGTGAGGGCGCTCCGTCTCAATCACCGCCAAATCCTTCCGGCCGGGCCGCCCTCACCCCTGCCCCTCTCCCAGAGGGAGAGGGATACCGGCTTTGTACGGATGCATTGGCTGGACATCACAGTACGACGACCCCCTTTGGGGGGAGAGGGGCCGGGAGAACGTCTAGAATTCAGCTTCCCCCGAAGCCGGGCGTCGGATCGCCCGCCAACCCAACCGGCCCGCAGATGAATCGACTCCCGATCGCGGCACTGTGCCTGGCGCTGGCGGCCTGCGCCAGCTACGCGCCGCTGCCGCTGGACCGCCAGGCGGCGCCGAAGCGGAGCCTGCAGGAGTTGCAGCACGACGGCGCGCTGCCGGACTGGCTCGGGATGGACGACATCGCGGCGCTGGCCCTGCGCAACAACCCCGACCTGGTGGCGGCGCGGGCGCAGCGCGGGGTGGCGCAGGCGCAGCTGCTGATCGCCGGCATCCCGCCCAACCCCTCGCTCAGCGCCGGCTACGCCATCCTGCTGGGCGGCCCCGGCCCCGGCAACGTCAACGCCATCACCGCCGGGCTGAACCAGGACCTGCGCTCGCTGGTCACGCTGTCGGCCCGGCGCAGTGCCGCCAGGGCGACCGTGCGGGAAGTGGACGCCAGCCTGCTTTGGCAGGAGTGGCAGACGGTGGGCAAGGCACGGCTGCAGGCAGTGGACCTGGTCGAGGGCGAGGCGCAGCTGCGCCTGCTGCGGCAGAACGCCGCGCTGCTGCAGGACCGGCTGCAGCGCAGCCGCAAGGCGCTGGGCCAGGGCGACACCACCCTGGCCACGCTGGCGCCGGACCTCGCCGCCGCCGCCGACGCGCAGAAGCAGCTCGACGACGCCGGCCGCCAGCAGGAGTCGCGCCGGCGCGACCTGGCCGCCTTCCTCGGCCTGTCGCCGGAGGCGGCGCTGCCGCTCGACGAGGCCGTGACGGTGCCGCCGATCGATGCCGCCGCGGTGCTGCAGTCGCTGCCGGACCTGGCCGACCGCCGCCCCGACCTGGTGGCGCTGCAGCTCGGCTACCGCGCGCAGGAGGCCCAGGTGCGCGCCGCCATTCTCGGGCAGTTCCCCATGCTGTCGTTCGGCGTCAGCGGCGGCCGCGACAACTCCGGCATCCGCTCGCTCGGCCCGCAGCTGACGATGGACCTGCCGATCTTCGACCGCAACCAGGGCAACATCGCGCTGGAACGCGCCACCCGCCAGCAGCTCCACGACGAGTTCGGCGCGCGCCTGGTCGCCGCCGACGCCGAGGTGCGCGCGCTGCTGGCCGACCAGGCGCTGCTGCAGCAGCAGCTCGCCGCCAGGCGGCCGCAGCTGGCCGAGCTGGAGCGCAGCGCGGCCGGCGCCGAAGACGCCTACCGCGCCGGCAACCTGGACGAGCGCGGCTACGTTGACCTGCTGTCCGCCCGCAACGCCAAGCAACAGGAAATCCTCGCCATGGAACAGAGCCTGCTGGAACAACAGGTGGCGATCGCCATCCTGACCGGCGCCGGCATGCCGCCGGTCGCCTTCGACACCGCGGAGGCCCAACGATGATGCTGCGCCGGAGCATGGCCGCGCTCGCCCTGCTGGCGCTGGCGGCAGCCGCCGACGACACGCCCGGCAGCGTGCTGGTGCAGACACAGGCACCGCAGCGCGGCTCGCTGCCGGACTGGATCACCGCCTACGGCAGCGCGGTGCCGGCGGTCAACGGCGGCATGACGCTGAGCGTGCAGGCGGAGGGGCGCGTGGTCGGCATCCACGTCACCGCGGGCGAGGCGGTGCGCGCCGGCCAGGGCCTGCTCGACTTCCAGCTCTCGGCCGCGGCGGTGAGCGCCTACAAGCAGGCGCAGACGGCGCTGGCGCTGGCGCACACCGAGCAGGAGCACGTCGCCCGCCTGCTGACGCAGCAGCTCGCCACGCTGGACCAGCAGGCGCAGGCGGACAAGGCGGTGAGCGACGCGCAGTCGGCGCTGGAGGCGCTGGAACGCGAGCATGGCGGCAAGCCGCTGCAGACCATCGTGGCGCCCTACGACAGCGTGGTGAGCGCGCTGCCGGTGGCGCAGGGCGACCGCGTGCAGCCCGGCACGCCGCTGCTGACCCTGACCCGCAGCGGCGGCCTGGTCGTCACCGCCGGCGTGGAACCGGCGCTGCGCGCACGGCTCAAGCTGGGCCAGCGGGTGACGCTGGAACCGCTGGCGGAGGGCGAGTCCACGCTGGACGGCAAGGTGGTGCGCATCGACCGCATGCTCAACCCCAAGACGCGCCTGATCGACGTCGACATCGTGCCCGCCGGCGAGGCGCTGCAAGGCGCGGCCTACCGCGCGCGGATCGAGACCGGCACCCTGCAGGGCTGGCTGGTGCCGCGCGATGCGGTGCTCAGCGACGAGCAGGGCGAGTACCTGTTCCAGGCCGCCGACGGCAAGGCGGTGCGGGTGGCGGTGAGGCGGCTCGGCGGTGACGACCAGCGCTCGGTGGTGGACGGCCCGCTCGATCCGCAGCGGCCGCTGGTAAGCGCCGGCAACTACCAGCTCAGCGACGGCGCCGCGCTGCGCCTGTCCGACGAGGCGCCGCACGACAAGCCTGCCCCATGAACTTCGCCGCCCTCGTCGAACGGCACGGCCGCTCGATCGTCGTCATCGCCTGCGCGCTGGCCGTGGCCGGCGCGGTGGCGGCGCTGTCGCTGCCGGTGGGGCTGTTCCCGCAGGTGTCGTTCCCGCGCGTGGTGGTGGACCTGTCGTCCGGCGACCGCCCCGCCGCCCAGACCGTGCTGACGGTGACGCGCCCGGTGGAGGAGGCGATCCGCACCGTGCCGGGGGTGCGCGAGGTGCGCTCCGCCACCACCCGCGGCTCGGCCCAGATCTCGGTGGACTTCGGCTGGGGCCGCGACATGATCGCCACCACCCTGCTGGTGGACGCCGCCATCGCCCAGGTGCTGCCGCGGCTGCCGCCGGGCACCGCCTACGGCGTGCGGCGGATGGACCCGACGGTATTCCCCATCATCGCCTACGCCCTGTCGTCCGAGCAGCTGCCGCCCAACCAGCTGCGCGACCTGGCGCAGTTCCAGATCGTGCCGCTGCTGGCCTCGGTGCCGGGGCTGGCGCGGGTGGAGGTGCAGGGCGGCGCGGTGGACGAGGTGGAAGTACTGGCCGACCCGCACCGCCTGGATGCCTACGGCCTGAGCCTGGCCGACGTGGTGGCGGCGATCGGCGCCGGCAACACGCTGCAGGCGGTGGGCCGGGTGCAGGACCACGACAAGTTGTACCTGGTGGTCTCCAACAGCGACCTGCGCGAGCTCAAGCAGCTGCAGGACCTGGTGCTGCGCGGCGAGGCCGGCGGCGTGGTGCGCCTGCGCGACGTGGCGGAGGTGCGGGACGGCACCGTGCCGCAGTGGATCCGGGTCAGCGAAGACGGCCGCACCGCGGTGCTGTTCAACGTCTACGAGCAGCCGGACGGCAACGCGGTGCAGATCGCACGGCAGGTGCGCGAGCGGCTGGCCACGCTGAAGCTGCCGCCCGGGGTGAAGCTGCAGAACTGGTACGACCAGAGCATCCTGGTGGTGCAGTCGGCCGGCAGCGTGCGCGACGCGGTGCTGATCGGCCTGCTGCTGGCCGGCATCGTGCTGATCCTGTTCCTGCGCAACTGGCGGGTGATGCTGATCGCGCTGCTGGTGGTGCCGGCGACGCTGGCGGTGACGGTGCTGCTGCTGAGCGTGCTGGGCCTGAGCTTCAACATCATGACGCTGGGCGGCATCGCCGCCGCGGTGGGACTGGTGATCGACGACGTGATCGTGATGGTGGAGCACATCGCGCGCCGCGCCGGCAAACCCGGAGTGGTCGATGCGCAAGGCGCGGTGCTGACGGCGGCGCACGAGTTCATGCGGCCGCTGACCGGGTCGAGCCTCGCCACCCTGATCGTGTTCCTGCCGCTCAGCTTCCTGAGCGGCGTCACCGGCGCCTTCTCCAAGGCCCTGTCGGTGACCATGGCCTCGGCGCTGGTGATCTCCTACCTGATGGCGGCCTTCGTGGTGCCGGTGCTGGCGCGGCGCCTGCTCGACTTCGGCCGCTGGCACGACCCCGCCGCCGACCGCGAGAGCTGGCTGGAACGCCACCACGCCCGCCTGCTGGAGCGGGTGTTCCGCCGGCCGGCGCTGCTGGCGCTGGCGGTACTGCCGCTGCTGGCGGTAGGCCTGCTGGCCTACGGCAGGGTGCCGAGCGGCTTCATGCCGGAGGTGGACGAGGGCGGCTTCGTGATGGATTTCTACAGCAGGCCCGGCACCTCGCTGATCGAGACCGAGCGCGAAGTGGCGCAGCTCGACCAGATCCTGCGCGAGCAGCCGGAGGTGGATACCTTCTCGCGTCGCACCGGCATCACCCTGGGCGGCGACCTGGGCGAGCCGCACCACGGCGACTATTTCATCAGGCTCAAGCCCGACCACGCGCGCGAAACGCCGGAGGTGATGGCGGCGGTGCTGGCCGAGGAGCAGAAGAGGATCCCGGGCCTGGACGTGGAGCTGGCGCAGCAGATGGAGGACCTGATCGGCGACCTCACCGCGGTGCCGCAGCCGATCGAGATCAAGCTGTTCGCCACCACGCCGCAGGCGCTGATCCCGCAGGCGCGGAAGGTGGCGGCGGCGATCGGCAGGATCGCGGGCGTGGTGGAGATCAAGGACGGCGTGCTGCTGGCCGGCGACGGCATCGACCTCAAGGTCGACCCGGTGAAGGCCTCGCTCGAGGGCAGCTCCCCGGACGACGTGACCAAGGCGGTGGACACCGCGCTGGAGGGCACCATTGCCACCCAGGTGCCGCGCACCACCAAGCTGGTGGACGTGCGCGTGCGCCTGCCCAACGCGCTGAGCCTGCGCGACGGCGACCTCGCCGACCTGCCGATCCGGGCGCCGGACGGGCACCTGTTCCCCTTGCAGCGCGTCGCCAGCCTGACGCCGGTGTCCGGCGAGCCGGAGATCTCGCGCGACGACCTGCAGCCGATGGTCGCGGTGACCGCGCGCATCGAAGGCCGCGGCATCGGCGCCGCGGTGGACGACGTGCGCAAGGTGCTGGCGCAGCCGGGCATGCTGGAGCCGGGCGTGCGCTACGACCTGGGCGGGCTGTACCGCCAGCAGCAGATCGCCTTCGTCGGCCTGGCCAAGGTGTTCGCCGCGGCGCTGGTGGCGGAGCTGGTGCTGCTGCTGTTGCTGTACGAGCGGTTCTGGCTGCCGCTGATCATCGTCGGCAGCGCGCTGCTGTCCACCACCGCGGTGTTCACCGCGCTGTGGATCACCGGGGTGGAGCTGAACATCACCGCGCTGATGGGCATGACCATGATCGTCGGGATCGCCACCGAGATGGCGGTGTTCTACGTCTCGGAGTACACCGAGCTGGCGCGCGAAATGCCGCCGCGGCAGGCCCTGCGCGAGGCCAGCCGCAACCGCCTGCGGCCGATCACCATGACCACGCTGGCGGCGATCCTGACCCTGCTGCCGCTGGCGCTGGCGATCGGACCGGGTTCCGGCATCCAGCAGCCGCTGGCCATCGCTATCATCGCCGGCCTGCTGATCCAGTTCCCGCTGGTGCTGCTGGCGATGCCGGTGTTGATCGGCTTGACCTTGGAGGACTGAGCCGTGGTCGGTGTGTTGAATGGATGCATAGATGTCGTTCCCCTCTCCCGCTTGCGGGAGAGGGTGGCCCGCAGGGCCGGGACAGGGGCTGTTCGTTCAATCAAAAGCCCCTCTCCCCTACCCCTCTCCCGCAAGCGGGAGAGGGAAACACGCTCGATTGCGATATGAGTGCACAGGAGTAGACGCGTCATGCGTAGATGCTTTCCAGTTTTTCTGGTCCTGCTCGGCTGCGCGCTCGCCGCCTCGGCCGATTCCGCCTACCAGGTGGTGCAGCGCCTGCCGCTGGGCGGCAGCGGCGGCTGGGACTACCCCAGCGTGGACGCCGCCACCCACCTGCTCTACCTGTCGCGCGCCGACCACGTCGGCGTGGTGGACACCGCCAGCGGCAAGGACGTCGGCGACATTCCGGACACCGCCGGGGTGCATGGCATCGCCCTGGCGCCGGAGCTGGGGCGCGGCTACGTCAGCTGCGGCAAGGCCGACCAGGTGAAGGTGTTCGACCTCAAGACCCGCGCGGTGCTGGCCACGGTGGCCACCGGTGCCGGGCCGGACGCGATCGTCTACGAGCCGGCGAGCCGGCGCGTCCTCGCCTTCAACGGCCGCGGCCACAGCGCCAGCGTGATCGACGCGGCCAGCAACGCGGTGGTGGCGACCATTCCCCTCGATGGCAAGCCGGAGTTTGCCCGCGCCGATGGCCGCGGCATGGTCTACGTCAACATCGAGGACAAGGCCGAGTTGGCGGCGATCGACGCCAGATCGGCGGCGGTGAAGGCGGTGTGGCCGCTGCCGCACTGCGAGGGACCGAGCGGGCTGGCGCTCGACGCCGCCCACCGCCGCGCCTTCTCCACCTGCGACAACCAGACCCTGGCGGTGACGGACGTCGACAGCGGCAAGGCCGTCGCCCGCGTGGCGATCGGCAAGGGCCCGGACGGCGCCGAGTTCGACCCGGCGACGCAGACTGTGTTCAGCGCCAACGGCGAGGGCAACGTCACCGTGGTGCGGGAGCTGGCGCCGGACCGCTACCAGGTGCGGCAGACGCTGCCGACCCAGCGCGGCGCCCGCACCATCGCACTGGACGCCGCCACCCACCGGCTGTACCTGCCGACCGCCGACTTCGGCCCGGCGCCGCCGGCCACCGTGGACAACCCGCACGCGCGGCCGCAGCCGGTGCCGGGAACGTTTGTGGTGCTGGTGGTGGGCGCGCCGTAGGATACGGGAGAGTCAGGCCGCACAGGCGCGCTCGAACGCATCGAGCGCGCGCCGTAGCAGCGCGGCCAATTCCGCATCCGCCGCGATGCCCGCGGCATCCAGGGTGCGCCCGAGCAGAGGCAGCGTAACATTGGCCTCCGGCACCAGCCGGGCGGACATGGTGGTCAGGGTCTCGGTCAGCGCCGCCTGGGCGTGCACCGCCCGCGGCGAGGTGTTGACCAGGGCCACCGGCTTGCCGGGGAACTCGAAGCTGCTGACCAGCCAATCGAGCGCATTCTTGAGCGAGCCGGGCATGCCGTGGGCGTACTCGGGGCTGGAGATGACAATGCCGGCGCAGCGCCCCACCAGGGCGCGCAGTTCGCGCACCGGCGCCGGCAACGGCTCGACGTCCAGGTCGGGATTGAAGTGCGGCAGGCGGCCGACGTCGTAAAGCGCGATCTCCAGCTCCGGCGGAGCCAGCAGGCACAGGGCCTGCAGGGCGGCAGTGTTGGAGGAGGCGGCGCGCAGGCTGCCGGAGACGGCGAGCAGCAGCAAAGGGGGCTCCGGTGGGGGTATTTTGCTAGATTAGCGCCTGCCCCCTGCCCTGTCGCGGGTGGGCAGTCCCTGACCACGGCGCCAGCGCATGCTTGAACAATCCTCCGAACGGGTGTTCGCCTCGATCCTCGGGGCGCACCAGATCTCGGCGCGCGTGACCGATAACATCACCTACTGCGGCAAGTGGATCGAGCGGGAGCCGCAGGTGCCGCGCGGCATCTTCCACCTGATCAGTGCCGGCAGCTGCCGCGTCGAGGGGCACGACCTGCCACAGCCGATCAACCTGGCGTCCGGCGACCTGATCGTGTTCCCGCGCGGCAGCGCACACACGCTGTGTCACGAGCTGCGCGCCGACGGCGGCACGCCGGCGGACACCGGCATGCTCTGCGGCGAGTTCACCTGCGCCGACCGCAACCCGGTGCTGGACGCCCTGCCCGACTGCTTCGTGGTGCGCGAACAGGAGGGCGAAGGACACTTCCGCGCGCTGGGCCAGGTGCTGGCGGCGGAAGCGCAGCGGCCGCTGTTCGGCAACCAGGCGGTGATGAACAAGCTGGCGGACTCGCTGCTGTCGCTGGCGATCCGCTGCCACGTGGCGAGCGCGTTCCCCGGCCACGGCCTGCTGGCGGCGCTACGCGACCCGCGGCTGAGCCGGGCGCTGGCGGCGATGCACGACGATCCCGGCCGCGACTGGAGCGTGGCCGAGCTGGCGCAGACGGCGAACCTGTCGCGCACGGCTTTCTGCGAGCGCTTCGCGGAGACACTGGGCCTGGCGCCGATGCAGTACCTGACCGAGTGGCGCATGACCGAGGCGCTGCGCCTGCTGCGCGACCCGGCGCAGAGCGTGGCACGCATCGCCGAGCGGCTGGGCTACCAGACGGAGGCGGCGTTCCGGCGGGCCTTCAAGCGGGTCCACGGCTACGGCCCCGGCAAGGTGCGGCAGGACGCCGCGGGAGCGGATTGATCCTAGGCGAGGCCGCAGACCGACTGGAACACCACCGCGCGCACGCCGCACGCCTGCATCAGCCTGAACTGGCAGGTGCGGAAGCTGCGCATGAAGTAGGGATCACGGCTGTCGATGTAACTGCGCTTGACGGCCTCGAGCGCGATCAGGTCGGTGGCGTGCCCCTGCAGCCGCATGTCGTCGAGGTGAAGCCGGAACGACGGATAATTGGCCACCGAGAACTCGTCGGATCTCGTCAGCAGGACGGAGGTCAGCCGCTCCATCATCATGACCCACATGAGGATCGGCCGGTAGTTGTGAGTCGTCATGGCGTTGAGCCTGCCATGGAGCGGCGACGACGCCTCCGCCGCGTGGCGCATGCACTCGCCCAGGATCCGGTTCCAGCGCTTCCAGAACGAAGCCTTGGCCACGAAATAGTTGCAATAGACCGTGTTGCGGCCGTCCATCACCAGGTGATGCAGCTCGGTGGGCATGCCGATGACCCTGAAGAATTCCTGCGCCGTCTCGGCGATGCCCGGGTGGACGTTCTCGCCCTGCTCGAACACGTTGAAGTAGAGGGCGGCCTGGTCCGGGTAGGGCGAGAAGGTGACGACGTCGGCGTTCCCCTGCCCCTCGACGAACTGCCGCACCTGGCGCCCGGTCAGACCCGTCTTGGCGTGGAACTTGGGCGACAGGAAGCCGTAGTAGCAATCGTCCTCGAGCGTGTTGGACTCGAAGAAACGCCGCATGGGAAGATATTCGCGCCACAGCGGCTGCTCGTTGGACAAGTTGTCGAACGGTTCGAAGTCGGGGTCGAGGCCGGCCCGCGTGGCGTCGTCGTAGTAGATTTGAAAAATGCGGCTGCGAGACATCCTGGATTCCTGCCCGACTGGATTAGCGCCTGGCCGGCCTGCGCTGCCGGCGGTGCGGCATCGTACGATACGTCGTTGCGCCGTCTCCTTCAACCGGGGCGGCGCTGCAAAAAGCAGGCGGAGTATCCTCGATAGCCGGGACCCGAAGGAGCGGCGCGGCTGCCCCACGATGCAACCCACCATGAAAAAAACCGAGTTGGTCAACGCGCTGGCGCGGCGATACCAGGCGACGAGCTACCTGGAAATCTGCACGCCGTTCACCGGGCACCAGTACGGGGAGATCGACCCGGCCCTGTTCCGCATCCGCCGCCGCCTCATGTACCGCTGCCCGGAGTCGTTCGTCGACGGGCTGCCGGTCGATTTCCGCTCGGACTCGGACAGCTCATACGCGACGGTACGGCAGCTCGCGGAGGCAGGCATCCGCTTCGACCTGATCTTCGTGGACCCCTATCACACCTACCGCGAAAGCCTGACCGACCTCTACGGCGCCATGCGACTGCTGACACCTGACGGCGTGATGGTGGTTCACGACTGCAACCCGCCGGACGCCGCGGTTGCCGCCGTGGAATTCGGCGGCCCGGGAACCGCCTGGTCCGGCCTGACCTATGCGGCCTTCATCGACTTCGTGTCCGGCTCCAGTCGCTACCAGTACTGCACAGTGGATACGGACTACGGCTGTGGCGTGGTATTCAAGCGGCCTTCGCCCGTGCCGGGCTGCTGCCGCCATTTCGAGCTCCCGGAGGAACTGGCGCTGGACTGGGCGCTGGCCAGGTGCGATCACGAAACCCGCTTCGCGTTGTTCGAACGCAACCGCGCGGCGCTGCTGAACCTGGTCAGCGTGGAGCGGTTCGCCGAGCAGGCGCAGATCGCGATGCATGCGCCGAAACCCGCGCCGCGGCAGCAGACGAAGTTCCCGCAGTCGCGGCTGGCACACAAGCTGTGCCTTGGCAGCGGCGTCGAGATCGGCGGCTCCGCCCACAATGCCTTCGGGCTGAACACCCGCAACGTCGATTTCACCCGCGAACTGACCGTGTTCAAGCGCGAGGAGATCGAGCTGTGCGGGGAGTACCTGCCGGTCGACATCGAAGCCCCCGGCGACCTGCTGCCCCTGCCGGACGGCTCGCAGGACTTCGTCATCAGCTCGCACGTGATCGAGCACTTCGAGGACCCGATCAAGGCCCTGCTGGAATGGCACCGGGTGGTGCGCCCGGGTGGCGTGATCTTCACCATCGCGCCGCACAAGGAGCGCACGTTCGATGCCGGGCGTCCGCGCACCACGCTGCAGGAGTTGATCGATCGCCATAGCGGCAAGCGCAAGGCGGAGGGGGCGGCGCACAGCCATTTCAGCGTGTGGATCACCGAGGATTTCGTCGAGCTGATCGAATACATGAACCGCGCCGCCCTGTTCCCTGCGCCGGTTTCGATCGTCGCCGTGCAGGACGTGGACGACAAGGTGGGCAACGGCTTCACCGTGGTCCTGCGGAAGGCGGCCTGAGCATGCGCATCACGGAGATAAAGCCGGTGCGCGGGATCGACCCGGCGTCCGAATACGCCATCCTGGCCTCGTACTTCCCCGGCGGCGAGCCTTACCCCGGCATCAACCTCTACCTGTCGGCGCTCAAGGCGCAGGGGTTCAAGGTGATCGTGATGGCGGCCCTCGACAATCCCTGCAACTTCGACCTGTCGGAGCTGGACATGGACCAGGCCGAGGGCGTTCTGATCCGGCAGAACAGCGGTTACGACCACTACAGCTGGAGGCTGACGCTGGAATCGTTTCCCGACCTGTACCGGACGCGCGCCTGCCTGCTCACCAACGACAGCATGTTCGGGCCGAACCGCTCCTTCGAGCGCCTGGTCAAGGGCATGCGCGCCACCGGGGCACCGGTGATCGCGCTGACCAACAGTTACGAGCACGTCCCGCACATTCAGAGCTACTTCCTTTACTTCAAGGCCGAGGCTTTGCAGAACCGCTACCTGCGGAGCTACATCGGCAGTTTCGATCCCCGTTTCGAGCGCGACCAGGTGATCTACGCTTACGAGCTGCCGCTGGCCAACTACGTGCAGAACGCCTGCAAGCTGCCGATCGCGATCGCCTTCCAGGTACCGCCACACTACCGTATCAACCCGGCCTTCCACGGCTGGACCGAGCTGCTGCGCGCCGGCTTCCCATTCATCAAGCGCGACTGCCTGTGCGCCAACTTCAAGAAGAATCCGGAGCACCTGTTCGCGGTGGCCCGCGAACACGGCTTCGACCTCGACGTCCTGCGGCGCCTGATCGACCGTCTGTGCCTGGCCGGCACCGCCAAGCTGCCCTGAGGGGCCGGGCGTGGCCGCCTCACCGCGGCCGCGCCGCCTCCCCCGCGGCTGCCGGCGCGGCCCGGACCGGCAGCCACATGGCGTCGCCGTAGCTGAAGAAGCGGTATTGGGCCGCCACCGCGTGGCGGTACGCCGCCATCACCCGCGCGTAGCCGCCGAAAGCGCACACCAGCATCAGCAGGGTACTCTCCGGCAGGTGGAAGTTGGTGAGCAGCGCGTCCACCGCCCTGAAGCGGCAACCCGGCGTGATGAACAGCCGGGTCTCGCCGTCGAAGGCGCGCACCAGGCCGTCCTCGCCGACGGCGGACTCCAGTGCGCGCACCACCGTCGTGCCTACCGCCACCACGCGGCCGCCGCGCGCGCGCGTGGCGTTGATGCGCGCCGCGAGCTCACCGCCGACCGACAGGCGCTCGGCGTGCATGCGGTGCTGCTCCAGTTCCTCCACCCGCACCGGCTGGAAGGTGCCGGCGCCGACGTGCAGGGTGACGAAGCCGGTCTCCACCCCGCGCGCGGCGATGGCGTCGAGCAGGTTGCGGTCGAAATGCAGCCCGGCAGTGGGCGCCGCCACCGCGCCCGGCACGCTGGCGAACACGGTCTGGTAGCGCTCGCGGTCGTCGGCCCCGGCGGGGCGCTCGATGTAGGGCGGCAGTGGCAGGTCGCCGTGCTGCTCCAGCGCGGCCTGCAGGTCGTCGGTATCGAAGCGCAGGCGGTAGAACTCGCCCTCGCGCCCCTGCACCTCGGCCTGCAGGGCGCCGCGCGCCAGGTGCAGCCGCGCGCCGGGCCTGGGTGGCTTGCTGGCGCGCACCTGCGCCAGGGCCTGCGACGCGTCGAGCACCCGCTCGATCAGCACCTCCACCTGGCCGCCGGTGTCCTTGACGCCGTGCAGGCGCGCCGGGATCACCCGCGCGTTGTTGAACACCAGCAGGTCGCCCGGCACCAGCTCCTGCGCGAACTCCACCATGTGGCGGTCGGACAGGGTACCGTCGGCATTGAGGCACAGCATGCGGCTGGCGCTGCGGCGCTCGGCCGGCCGCTGCGCGATCAGCTCGGGGGGAAGCTCGTAGTGGAAGTCGGCGCGGCGCATCGCAAGCGCGATTCTAGCCGCCCCGGGGATGCGGCCGGTATAGTGGTTCATGGTCCACCGGAGCCGCGGCCGACATCCCCTGGCAGTTCCTGCATCCCGCCCCAGAGGGACATGCGCGTCCTGATCGTCACCAGCACGCTCGACTGGCTGAGCGTGGCGTGCCTGCCCCAGGCGCTGCAACGCGTGGGACTGCGGTGCGCGGTGCTGGCGCCGCGCGGCTGCCTGGCGCATCTGAGCCGCTGCGTCGACCTGCACGACTACCTCGAAGCGGATGAGCTGCGGCAGCCGCACAGCGTCGGCCTGCTGGAGCGCGCCTGCGACCGCGCGGAAGCGCAGTGGGTGATCCCCGGCGACGAGCACTGCACCCAGTGGCTGGCCCGCATCGGGTTGAGCCTGCCGGAGGGCGCCCCGCTGCGGGCGCTGATCTGGCGCTCCCTGGGCAACCCCGATGCGCAAGGCGCCGTCACCGACAAGCTGCGCGCCGCCGGGCTGGCCCAGGAGGCCGGCGTGGCGGTGCCCCGGACCCTGGTGCCGGCCAGCCGTGAAGATTTGTTGCAGCTTGCCATCGGCCTGGGCGGGCCGGTGGCGCTCAAGTGCCGCACCGGCTACGGCGGCCGCAACGTCTTCCTCTGCCCGGACGCGGCGGCGCTGCAACGGGCCGCGCAGCAGTACCGCAGCCCGATCCCGCCGGTGCTGCAGGAAATGGTCTCCGGCACCCGCTGGATGTCCAGCTTCTTCGCCGACCGTGGCCGGGTGCTGGCCACCATCGACGCCGTGGTGGAACGCTGCAACCCCTCGCCGACCGGTCCCAGCAGCGTGCTGCGCATCGAACCCGGCGGCGAGGTCGCGGCCTCCGCGGCGAGGCTGGTGGCGAAGCTGGGATACTCCGGCTTCGGCAACATCGACTTCATCGTGGACCGCGACGGCCGGGCCTGCCTGCTCGACTTCAACCCCCGCCTCTCCGCCGGCACCCAGCTGGGCCGCTTCGCCGGCCCCGATCCCTTCGCCGCCTTCGCCGCCGTGCTGAAGGGCGAGACTTACCTGGCGCCGCCCGTCCGCGGCGGTACCCGTATCGCCCTCTACCCCCAGGAGCTGGTCCGCGACCCCAGCGGCGCCGGCCTCGCCGGCTGCCACCACGACGTGCTGGAGGACGAACCCGGGCTGCACGCCGAATTCGAGGCCCGCATCGCCCGGGCCCGCGCCCAGGCCCCCGGCCCCTGAGCGCCGGCTGACCAGCCGCCCCGGGACCGCTATACTTGGCGCCCCCCGCGCCTGGGTGGCGGAATCGGTAGACGCAGCGGACTCAAAATCCGCCGAGGCAACCCCTCGTGAGAGTTCGAGTCTCTCCCTAGGCACCAGCGGGTTTTCTCTAGCAAAAACGACCTGCGATGGGCTAAATCGTTCGCGCTTTTTCCGCGCATTTGTAGCCACAGCGGATTAAAACTCCGCTACGGCAACGTAATCAATTGTTTTGACGTTGATTTCCGAGTCGCTGCGCTCGGAACAGGCCTTACACAAAACCACAGCCTCCCGCCGCGGGTGGCTGCGCTCCCTTCGGAGCGCGGGCGCCACCGTGCTGCCCCTTCGGGCAGCACTCCCGGAACCACGTCATCGGTTCCGATGATGCTGGCCTACCGACAACGTGGTCAGTCCGACGCGTCCGCTTCTGTGCGACGCTGCCAGTATTGCGTCCGCTAGTGTCCTGAGTTAGAAGTTCGTTGACAAAAGCGTTTGATTGAAGCCAGGATGTCGTCGGCGGACTTTGTCCAAGCAAACGGTCGCGGATTTTTGTTGTAGGTCTCCAGGTAGTGGCGAATCGCCGTTTCCAGGGCCA
>JARLJS010000101.1 GCA_031291075.1 Nevskia sp.
GCCACCGCCTGCTCCCTGTGCGACGTCGGTACGGCGATCGACCTGGCGGGTCAGACCGCCTGCCGTGCCTGCCCGGCTGGCTCCTTCGCCAACCAGACCGGACTGGTCACCTGCTATGGGTGCGCGCCGGGCTCCTCCCAGCCGGCGTCCGGCACGTCGACCTGCGTGGCCTGCCAGTTCGGTACCTTCTCCTCGTCGTCTGGCCTGGCCCAGTGCTCGCCGTGTCTGGCCGGTACGTTCACGCCGACCAACGGCACGATCAACTGCCAGTCGTGTCCGCCCGGGTCGAGCCAGGCGCAGTCGGGCCAGACCGTGTGCGCCCTCTGCTCGGTCGGCACCTTCACCCCGCCGGACCAGTACGGCGCGTCGACCTGCACCGACTGCCTGGCCGGCACCGCGACGAATGTCACCAACAGTACCGCGTGCACGCCGTGTCCCATCGGCGCGTCGCAGGCGAACCCGGGCTCGGCGACGTGCGTGCCGTGTGCGCCCGGCTTCTACCAGGACGCGACCAACCGTCCGACGTGTGTGCCGTGCGCGGCCGGCGCCTTCACCAATGGCACGGCGACCGTCACGTGCGACCTGTGCGCGCCCGGTCGCTACCAGGCGCAGACCGGCCAGACCAGCTGCATCGACTGTCCGTATGGGTCGCAGCAGTCGTCTTCCGGTCAGCCGGCGTGCACCCAGTGCCTGGCCGGTACCGCGAGTGGATTCGTCAACGGGACGGTGGTGTGTCCGGCGTGTGCGCCTGGGTTCGTCGCGCCCGCCGACGGACTGACCGAGTGCCAGGCGTGCGCCGCCGGGTACGTCCAGCCGAGCGGCGGCCAGCAGACCTGCAAGGCGTGCGACACCGGCAAGTACGCCAACACGAGTGGACTCACCGACTGCCAGCCGTGTGCGGTCGGGTCGGCCAACGGCAACAGCGGCCAGTCGGTGTGTGTGGCGTGCGCGATCGGCTCGTTCGCCGACTCGCCGAGCGCCGTCGCCTGCACGCTCTGCGCGTCGGGTACATACGAGAACACGACCGGCTCGTCCCAGTGCGCCTCGTGCTTGGCCGGCAGCTACATGTCGACGTCGGGCGCGTCGGCCTGCCAGGCGTGCGAGCTCGGTACCTACCAGCGCGACCCGGCCGCCACCACCTGCCAGCCGTGCCCGGCCGGCTCCTTCACCAACGCCAATGGGACGTCGGCGTGCCAGGCGTGCACACCCGGCTCCTTCCAGTCGCAGCCGGGCCAGACCGAGTGTCGCCCGTGCGCCAATGGTACGGCGTCGACCGCCGACGCCGCCGTCGCCTGTGACGCCTGCCTGCCGGGTACCTACACCGACGTCGAGGGCCGACAGACGTGCATCGCGTGTCCGACGCGCACCTACCAGTCGCAGCCGGGCGCCGACCACTGCCTGCCATGTCCACTCGGCACGTCGAACTCGTTCACCTCCCAGGCGACGTGCGCGCCGTGCGCCGCCGGTACCTACCAGAATGTCACCGGACAGGACGCCTGTCC
>JARLJS010000102.1 GCA_031291075.1 Nevskia sp.
GTCTGGGAGGCGCTGCTCGCCCTGCAATATGGCAAGTCCGCCGGACACGGCTGATGGGGCGCGCCCGAACGCGCGGGCCGTAAACAACAGGTTAACCTCCCACCTGTTAGCGTCACCGGCCATGAAGGCCGAATCCGCATCGAGGCAGGGCATGGGACCGTCTGGCGGCCACGGAGTCCTTGGATTCCTCGGATGCCTGGGGCGTGACCGGCGCGCGGCGGTGGCGTTGCTGGTGGCCGTGCTGCTGCCTGTCATGCTGGGCGCGGTGGCGCTGGCGCTGGAGGTGGGTAGCTGGGCGGTGACACGGATCCAGCTTCAGCGACGCGCCGATGTCGCTGCGATGACCGCGGCCACCCAGTATCTCGCCGGGTCCATCGCCTCGGTGGCCGCCGGCAGCGGGGCGGACCTCGCCATGCTCAACGGGGCCGCCGCCACCGGGCGCAGCTGGAGCGGGGCCAGCTCGACGCTGACCAGCAGCGACGTCACGCTGGCGAAGGTCAGCGGGGTAATCTCGGCTTCCGACACGGCCTGGCAGGCCACCGTCACCCAGGCGATGCCGCTTTCCTTCGGGCGGCTGCTGACGACCAACACGTCGGTGACGGTCTCCGCCAGCGCGATCGCCGAAATCGTCAACGGTGGCGGGGGCGGCGGTCAGCCCTGCTTCCTGGCGCTCGGCTCCAGCGGCACCAGTCTCACCGTCACGGGCGGCTCGGCCATTTCCAGTGCGGGCTGCACCGTCCGCTCCAACGGCAACATCAGCGTCAGCAATGGTTCCATGGTCACTGCCGACTGGGCCTATGCCGGGGGAACCACGTCGGTGACCGGCAACAGCTCGATCACCGACGGAACCAAAAACGACACCGTTACCCCGACCAACTATTCCACCTGGACCGACGCCAAGCCGCTCTACAACAACGCCGGGACCATCAGCGACCCCTACGCCAACGACACCGACATCACCAACGCCTTCTCCTGCCTGGCGGCCGACAGTTGCGGCGCCAGCGCCGGCAAGGTCACCAATTCGGGCAGCCAGGGGGCCGGTTCGATCAGCAACGGCAACTTCACGGGGGGGTGGAGTACGTCCACCATCACGGCCGGCTACTACAGCAGCATTACCAGCGCCAGCGGCCCGATAAGCCTCGGGGCGGGCACCTATTACGTCAAGGGCAACGTCTCCATCGGCCAGGGCGCGACCGTCACCGGCACCGGCGTTACCCTAGTGGTGGGCGGCACCGTGAGCTTCGGCGGCGGCGCCACCGTCACCCTTTCCGCGCCCACCGATAGCGCCACTTCCGGCATTCCCGGCGTCGTCATCGCCGGCAATTCCGCCGCCAGCGACACCCTCAACAACGGCATGAATCCCACCCTGACCGGGTTGATCTATTATCCCAACGGCAACCTGACGCTGGGCGGCGGGGTGAAGGCGGCCAACTCCTGCCTGGAGGTGATCGCCAATTCCATTACGGTCGGCAACGGCACCGTTCTCGGAAATTCGTCCAACTGCAACTCGACTTTCGGCATTCCGACCTTTTCCAGCCTGCCGGGGACCGCCACCGTCACCCTGGTGCAGTAGCGGGCGGAAGGGCCGGGGACTTTACCCCGGCCCTCTTGCCTCACAGCGCGCCGAGATTGCCCAGCAGGCGGGCGTGGCTGCGGGTGCCCTGGTGGAAGCAGCGCACCTCGAACTTCTCGTCGGGGCTGTGCACCTGGTCGTCGGACAGCCCGAAGCCCATCAGCAGCGGCTCCACGCCCAGTTCGGCGATCAGCGTTTCCACCACCGGGATGGACCCGCCCGCGCCCATCAGCACGGCCGGCTTGCGGTATTCGGCCTCCAGTGCCTGGCAGGCGGCCTTCACGAAGGGGCTGTCGGTGGAAATCTCCAGCCCCGAGCCGGCGCCGAACACCTCGAAGCTGAGCTTGGCGTCGGCCGGCACGCGCGTGGCCATGAACTGCTTGAAGCCCTCGACCACCTTCCCCGGGTCCTGGCCGGGCACCAGGCGGAAGGACACCTTCGCCCCGGCCTCGGCGGCGATCACGGTCTTGCTGCCGGGGCCCTGATAGCCACCCCAGATGCCGTTGATGTCGGCGGTCGGGCGCGCCCACAGCCGCTCCAGCGCGGTGCGGTCGTGCTCGCCGGAGGGCTCGGTCAGGCCGATCTGGCCGAGGAAGGCGGCCTCGTCGAAGCCCAGCGCGGTCCACTGGTTGGCCTTGCTCGAGGAGATGTCGCGCACGCCATCGTAGAAGCCGGGCACCTGGATGCGCCCGTGCGCGTCCTTGA
>JARLJS010000103.1 GCA_031291075.1 Nevskia sp.
AGCAGCATCACGCACATGCCCGGCACCGCACAGCCCATCGCCAGCACGTAGAAAACGGGCCAGCCGGTGGCCTGGGCGATGAAGCCCGAGAAGCCGCCGATGGTGTGGGTGGCCAGCGCCGCCAGCGAGGTCAGCAGCGCTTTTTGCGTGGCGGTTAAGGCCGCCGCGCACAGGCGGTAGTGGTTGGTGACGAACGACGGGGTGGCGAGCGCCTGCACGAACGCCTCCACAATCTCGGTGGCTAAAATATTGTTGTGGTCGCGGTGGGAATGGGCGAGCCATACGTACAACGCCATCGCGCCCATCTGGGTCAGCCGGTTGTAGATCAGCGCACGGGCGAGCCCGATGCCCGCCACCAGCCAGCCGCCGGCCGCGATGCCCGCCATGGTGCAAGCCAGCGCCGGCACGCCGGTGGCCGCCGCCACCGCCGCGCGGTCGAAGCCCAGCGAGCGATAGAAGGGCGCCAGCATCACCCCGGCCATCGCCTCGCCCAGGTTGAACAGCGCCACATAGGCCAGGATCGCCCAGGCGCCAGGGCGGGCGACGAACTCGCGCAGCGGCTCGACCACCGCCGAACGCACCCGCACGAGCAGGCCGAAGGGCTGCGGCGGGCGGACCCGGCGCGGCGGCTCCGGCGCGGCGAGCGTGACCAGCACCCCACAGCCGAGCAGCGCCGCCACCGCGAGGAAGGAGCCCGACCAGCCCCAGAACCCGGCCGCGGCGATGGCGCCGGCACCGGAGATCAACATCGCCACCAGGTAGCCCCAGACGTAGCCGGCGAGCGCCGCCCCTTGCAGGCGCTGGGGGAAGGTTTCGATGCGCCACGCGTCGATGGCGATGTCCTGGGTGGAGGACAGCAGCGCCACCAGCGCCGCCGCCGCCAGCGTGCCCTCCAGCGGGCCGGCGCCGCTGAGCGCCAGCAGGGCCACCATCGCCGCGAGCGGCGGTTGCAGCGCGAGCAGCCAGCCTCGGCGTTGGCCGAAGCGCGCGAGGCCGAACGGCGGGCGCATCTGGTCGAGCAGCGGCGCCCACAGGAATTTCAGGGTGTAGGCGAGGCCGATGTTGGCCGTCAGCCCGATGGCGGCGAGCGGGATCTGCTGCTCGGACAGCCACTGGCGCAGGGTGAAGCCCGACAGCGACAGCGGCAGCCCGGCGACGAAGCCGAACCCCACCATCAGCCACAAGCGGCGGTCGGTCAGAATGGAAGGCCGCACGGCCTCCCCCTCCTTGGCCGCCGTCTGTGGGATGGTGGAATCGGCCACGGTCAGCGCGGCAGCATGCGCCGCAGCACAGAATCACGTAGAATGTAGTGGTGATACAGCGCCGCCAGCGCGTGCACCCCGGCCAGGATGACGATGGCGTTGGTGACGTAGGCGTGCAGATCGCCCACCAGCCCGCGCAGGGCGCGGTTGCCCGGATCGAATTCCGGGATTTTCAGCACGAAGAACGTATCCCCGCGCACCCAGACGTTGCTGACCCCCAGCACCACCGCGGCCACCAGCAGCGCGAGCAGCAGATGGTGCAG
>JARLJS010000104.1 GCA_031291075.1 Nevskia sp.
AATTTCTTCGTCATTCCCGCGCAGGCGGGAATCCAGTTTTCGATTTTGCACGAAGCTCCAAAGCAGAACTGGGTCCCCGCCTCCGCGGGGACGACAGTCCCAACTTAATAAACGGATTTCCAACTCACCACACTAGGGCATATGAATCTCGACAGGCTGGGGCGGGGATCAATCTGTACCTCGGCATCAGCAAGGCCGGTTATTCCCCGGCTTCAGCTTTGGGGAGGCTGATGTGCGCTGAGCTGATGGCTCTACTGCAGGCTGAGCTCCCTGTCGATCCGGCGCGTGACGCGATCGACGTAAAGTTCCAATGAGCGGCCACCGCCGGGCGCTGCAGCGGACTCGTCGAGCCGGTGCACGACCAGCATCGCGATGCAGCACCCGTCGGGGCTGAAGCCGCGTTCCTCGATGCGGTAGTCGCTTGGCGACCAGCCCCTGGTTCGGGCCAGGTAGGCCTTGACCGTCTCGGGTTCGGGGAGGTTGGCGGCGGCCATACGCACGTCCACGAGTCCGGTTGTGTTGTCCCGCGACGTGTAACTTCCCGTCCAGCCTTCACGCGCGTAGTACAACTCCTCGTAGCGCCAGACCATGTCGAGGGTCGCACCGGAGCGCTTGCGCCACGTAAGCCGGAAATAGAGGTTGCGTCTCCGGGTCGGCGAGATGCCGGTCATGAAGTTGAGGTCGAAGGGCGTTGGCCAGGCCAGCACGCTGCGGTCGAGCACGAGCGCCACATCGTCGCCGGGGTCCGGAGCAAAGGGGATATCGGTCCGGCCGGACTTGTCCGGCAAGCCGATACGGACACCCAAGGGAAAGACCTTGTTTCCGGTGTGGACCTGAATACGACCGTCCGGGTCGACGTCAATGCCTATTGCATGCAGCCTGCCGCCGCGGTCGGTGACCTCGAGTGCATAGTCACCGATCGCAATGTTCCCCGGCGAATACACCAAGGGCCCCGCCGGCAGGGTCTTCACACGCACGGTTGCAAAGCGGTCAACCAGCAGAACTATCCACCGTCCGGCGAAAAGCCATACAAGCACCCCGCCCCCGATTGCCAGGATCGGCAACCACAAGGCCTGCATGCTCGAGAGCCTGAATGGCATGCCGGACTGTACCGTTTTGCGGGGGACGGTCGCAACGCGGGCACGGGTCGAATAGAAGAGCCCGGCCGTCCGGGGGAAGACGGCCGGGCAAGACGCTGCGCGCTGCGCCGCCCTGGTCGAAATCGCCCACCAGAACCGCCCGTACTCGAAGGCGACCCGCGGCAACATTGACGTGGAGATCAAGCTGGTCTGATCGTGCAGCTCCACCGATCCGCATAGGGTCTCGGCGCCGATACCGTGTAGGGCTATCAATAGAAGGTCGGGAAATATGCGAGATGCCCAGGCTCTATAGTCGCTGGCAGGGCGGTTGCCTCATGTTCGGGAGAAGCTGATAGGTGTGCGCAGCGGAACGTGTGCAGGCACGCTTCGGCGACGGCGACATCGTCGGGTTCCCCGGCGGGCGGTACGCGCGCTTGCCGGTCATGCCAATGAGTCCCGCTTATACCAGGATTTTTGCAGGAAAAGCAAAAGGACACCCAGCCGCCCGCCGCGGGGTCAGGCGATCAGGCCGAAGTAGTAGAGCGTCCCGGTCGCCAACATGCCCAGCAGGCTGAAAGCCATGATGCCGGCGCCGATGGCGTCCTGGTGTTGCAGCAGCGGGTATCGGCGAATGGGGAGCCTGGAATGCCGAGGTAAGCGACCGGGGCGGGACATTTGTAGTTGACACCTATTCAACGGGCCGGCCTTCGGAGCCCACTTGGCGTACACCTGCAGACGTGCCGGTATTGTTGGAAGGTGCAATGCGGCAAGTGGAGTTGACCACCTACGAGCGCAACGCCACGGCGCGCCGGCTTTGCATTGAGCACTATGGGCCAACTTGCCAAGCGTGTGGCCTCAGCTACGAAGAAAAATATGGCTCCATTGGCGCGGATCTCATCCACGTCCACCATGTCACACCGCTAGCCGAGATTGGGGAGGCGTACCAGGTTGACCCGGTGCGCGACCTCATCCCTTTGTGTGCAACTTGCCACCATGTGGCGCATAGGCGCAATCCGCCGTACACCGTAGGGGAGATCAGAAGCGCCATTCATGTCCAAGCTTTACGCCGCCCGGCCATAGACATACTGTGACCCATTAGTGCTGTTGGCCGCTACATAAGCGGGGATACGGAATACCAGTGTTACGCAAACATCCGTTTCCATTGCTGGCCGCCATTCTACCGGGCCTGTATACCGTTCCGCCCACTCTGTGTAGATGCGGCGCGCGTTGGCGTCGCTGTTGCTGCCGTTGAACAGTACAACGCTATCTGCGTGATCCGTTTTTGACAGTAGAGAGAGCAGGTATTCCTGAGTCCGCCGGGACTCCGTAAAGATGATCGCCTTCTTGGGTGCGCCCAGTTCTGCAAGCCGGATGAAGGCGGCTTTGAGCGCCTGCAGTAACGCCAGACCCTTGGCGTTTTCTGTGATGGATACCGCGAGGTGGCGAAAGCCCTCAAGGTCTTTGACCTCGGCGCGGATGGCCGCGATCTCTTGAGCAGTTGATGAGAATGCGCCGCCTGCGCTCAGCCCATCGCTGCGCAATGAGCAGGCCCGCCTCAATTGTTTTGCCTAGCCCGACTTCGTCAGCCAGGATCACACCCTTGGAGAGTGGGTTGCTTGTGGCAAACAGTGCGGCGTCTATCTGGTGAGGGTTGAGATCGACTTGCGCGTCCAGCAGCGTACCGGCCATCCGGTCAATGGAATTAGCCGCGCCCTTTACGGTGAGCTGATGGGCGAAGTACGCAAGGCGAACGCAAGACGCTCCACACGGACCGCGTGCTCCCAGTGGAACACGGCTATGCCGCCACCGGCCACAGTGCCCAGGGGCTAGGTGCGGATCGGGTCCTGCTGGACAAGGACGCGAAGGCACGGACAACAGATCACCGCAGCTTCTATACCGACTTGACGCGGGCGAAGCAGGCCGCGGTCATCTATACCAATGACCGCAGCGCCTTGCCGGTAAGCATCGTGCGGCAGTCGCAGAAGACGGCGGCGCTGGACGTGGCCGGTCCGCGGCGGCAGCAAGCGGAGCACACCGCCGAGAGCGCACATTCAAAGCAAGGTCCATCCCTGGCGCCAAACAGCGCGCCAGCGATGGGGCCAGGTTGAGGTTCGCCGATGTCGGACGACATCCGCGAACCGGCTCCGGCGGAGGCGCCGGAGCCGGCGGGGCGCGCCGCTGCGCTGATCTTGCAGCCGCGCCTGATCCGCATGCGCGATGCACCGCGCTATCTCGGCATGACGCGCGATCACTTCAATGCGCTGGTGCGCCCGCACGTCACGGAGATTCCCTTTGGCCGGCAGTGCATTGCCTTTGATCGGCTTGAATTGGATGGATGGACGGAGGACTATAAGAGGCGCTGTGGTCGTCCCGTACCTCCAATATCCAATAGGAGGTCCACATGGGACGTACACGAACACCAGGGCTCGTCCAGAGGGGCGAAATCTGGTGGATTGAGAAGGAAGTCCGAGGCTATGGCCGCATTCGAGAAAGCACTGGAGCACGCGACCTCGAACGGGCGGCGGAAGTCCTCAACCACAAACTGAATGAGGTAAGAAAGGCCAAGCAGTTCGGGGTCCGGCCAACCCGGACGTTCCGCGAAGCGGCGACGTTCTACCTGGAAAGCAACGGGCACAAACGCTCCCTGGGTCGGGATGCGCAGGATTTGCGGTCGCTGGACCCTTTCATCGGGGACCTGGCGCTACCACAGGTCCACATGGGAACACTCCAGCCTTTCATCGACGCGCGCCGGAAAGAGACGGTTTCCAGCAAGGGTCGGCGCAAGAAAGGAGTGGCCGCAGGCACTATCAACCGGGCGTTGCGGATTGCACGGTTGATCCTGAATCTCGCGGCGCGGTTATGGCGCGATGAATTCGGGCTGACCTGGCTCGAAACGGCTCCGATGATTGTGGAGCTGCCCGAGCCAAACAAGCGCAAGCCGTATCCCGTGAGCTGGGACGAGCAATCGCTCCTGCTGCGGCATCTGCCCAAGCATCTGCGCCGGATGGCGCTGTACGCGGCCAATACGGGTTGCCGCGAACAGGAAGTGGTGCAGTTGAATTGGGCGTGGGAAATGCAGGTGCCGGAGCTGGATACGAGCGTGTTTGTCATCCCAGCGTGGCTGGCGAAGAACGGCCAGGAACGCATCGTGGTGCTCAACCGCATGGCAAAGCACATTGTTGATGTGCAGCGGGGCAGGCATCCGGAGCGGGTCTTTACCTACAAGGATCGGCCGGTGACGAAGATGTACAACACGGCCTGGAAGCATGGGCGCCGCGAGGCGTCGCAGCGCTACCAGGAGGTGTTGAAACGTCCGTGTCCCGAGGGCTTCAAAAGGGTGCGGGTCCACGACCTCAAGCACACCTGCGGACGACGCCTACGGGCGGCGGGCGTAGGACTTGAGGATCGCCAGGACATCCTGGGCCACAAGTCCAGCCGCATCACGACCGATTATTCGGCGGCGGAACTCCGCCATTTGATCGGTGCAGTGGAGAGGGTTTGGAAGCCCAATCCCCACAAAAGCCCCACAGTGCTTTCTTTGGTGGTGAGAAAAGCAGCGTAAGTTGTTGATTTTGGTGGCTAGAGGCGGGATCGAACCGCCGACCTCAGCATTATGAGTGCCGCGCTCTAACCGTCTGAGCTACCTAGCCACTGAGGGGCCGAAAGTTTAAATAAAACCGCGGGTTTTGTCATGCCGGGCCGGCGGGGCTGGCCCGGCGTGGCGCTCAGCCGCGCCGGCGCAGGGGCAGTTGCCGCACGGTGCTGGACGGCGGCGTTTCGCCCCGGTAGAGGTAGTCCCGCGTCAGGGGCAGGCGTTCGCGGGAGCGGGTCAGCTGGGCGTGGAACACCAGCAGGTCGCCCCAGCGGAAGCCGGCTTCGGACACCAGCAGGTAGAACTCCCACATGCGGCAGAAGCGTTCGCCCAGGGTGGCGGCGTAGTGGGCGCGGCGGGCCTGGAAGCGGCGGTTCCATTCGGCCAGGGTCTCGGCGTAGTGCAGGCGCCACACTTCCAGGTCGTTCAGGATCAGTTCCTGCGGTTCGACCGCGGTCATGATCTCGGAGGCGGAGGGGATGTAGCCGCCAGGGAAGATGTGCTTGCGGATCCAGGGGTTGCCGCCGGCGGGCGGGGTGCTGCGGCCGATGGTGTGGAGCAGGGCGGTGCCCTGCGGCGCCAGCAGGTCGTGCACCTGCCGGAAGAAGGTGGGGTACTGCGGCCGGCCGACGTGCTCGAACATGCCCACGCTGACGATGGCGTCGTATTGGCCGCGCGTGTCGCGGTAGTCCTGCAGGCGGAACTCCACACGGTCGCCCAGGCGCCGCTCGGCGGCGCGGCGCTGCGCAACCTTGTGCTGTTCCTCCGACAGGGTGATGCCGGTCACTTGCACGTCGAAGTTGCGCGCCAGGTACAGGGCCAGGCTGCCCCAGCCGCAGCCGATGTCCAGCACCCGCGCGCCCGGTTTCAGGTCCAGCTTGGCCGCGATGTGCGCGCACTTGGCCTGCTGCGCCGCTTCCAGGTCCATGCCGGGCTCGCGGAAATAGGCGCAGGAGTAATGCAGATCGCGGTCGAGGAAATCGGCGTAGAACGATTCGTCCAGGTCGTAGTGGTGATGGACGTTGTGGCGGCTGCGCAGCGGGTTGTTGAATTCGCCGACCCGGGCCAGCACGTTTCCGGCCCAGCGGGCGAAGCCGCCGGTCTGCGCCGAGGCACGCATGCGCATGGCCACTTCCAGCACCCGCAGCAGGTCGCCGTCCGCCGGTTCCCAGGCGCCATCCATGTAGCCTTCGGGCACACGCAGTTGGGGGTTGAGCAGCATGCCCAACAGTGCGGCGGGGTCGTTCAGCCGCAGGATCGCGCGCGGTTCGCTGTGCCCCAGGGTCCAGGCACTTCCGTCCTGAGCGCGGAATTCCAGGCTGCCTTGCCGGAACTTTCGACCCACTCTCGCGAGTATGGTCTGCATGGTCAAATTATAGCCGTTTTCCGTCGGCAACTTTGACCCCGCCAGCCTCCGGGAAGTTCGCCAACGCGGCGGCTTGGCCGCGTGCGCTTGGCGCATCTTTGGTTTGGATACATTGTGGTGTTCCCCTCTCCCGCCTGCGGGAGAGGGGAAAGCATGTGTGCGGGTAGAGAGAAACGCTCAGACGTTGAAGCGGAAGTGCATCACGTCGCCTTCCTGCACCACGTATTCCTTGCCTTCCAGGCGCCAGCGGCCGGCTTCCTTGGCGCCGGCTTCGCCCTTGTACTGGATGAAATCCTCGTAGGCGATCACCTCGGCGCGGATGAAGCCGCGCTCAAAGTCGGTGTGGATCACCCCGGCGGCCTGCGGCCCGGTGGCGCCGACTTTCACCGTCCAGGCCCGCACTTCCTGCACGCCGGCGGTGAAGTAGGTCTGCAGGCCGAGCAGATGGTAGGCGGTGCGGATCACGCGGTTGAGGCCGGGTTCCTCCAGGCCCAGGTCGGCCAGGAAGGGGACCTTGTCGGCCTCGTCGAGCTGGGCGATCTCTGCCTCGATGGCGGCGCAGACGATCACCACCTCGGCGTTCTCCTTGGCGGCGAAGCCTTTCACGCGCTCCACCATCTCGTTGCCGTCCAGGCCTTTTTCGTCGACGTTGGCGATGTAGAGGGTGGGCTTGGCGGTGATCAGGTGCAGCTCGCGCAGCATCCCGCGCTCCTCCGCGTCCAGGCTCAGGCCGCGCACCGGCTGGCCCTGGTCCAGGTGCGCCTGCACCCGCTGCAGCAGCCCCTGGCGGACGATGGCCGCCTTGTCGCCGGCGCGGGCCAGCTTGGCGGCGCGGTCGAGCGCCTTGGTCACGCTTTCCAGGTCGGCCAGCGCCAGCTCGGTGTTGATCACCTCGATGTCGTTCAGCGGATTGACGCCGCCGGCCACGTGGATCACGTCGTCGTTGACAAAGCAGCGCACCACGTGGGCGATGGCGTCGGTCTCGCGGATGTGGGCCAGGAACTGGTTGCCCAGGCCTTCGCCCTTGCTGGCGCCGGCGACCAGGCCGGCGATGTCCACGAACTCCACCGTGGCGGGCAGGATGCGCTGCGGCTTGACGATCTCGGCCAGCGCCTGCAGGCGCGTGTCCGGCACCGGCACCACCCCCACGTTCGGGTCGATGGTGCAGAAGGGGTAATTCTCGGCCGCGATCTGCGCCTTGGTCAGGGCGTTGAACAGGGTGGATTTGCCGACGTTGGGGAGACCGACGATGCCGCACTTGATGCCCATGACTCTCTGCGCTTGCCCGCTGAAAAAGGGGCATAGCTTAGCCGAGAAGGGGCGCCCCCGCCGGTTTGTCCGCGCCGCGCGGGCTGGGGCATGATGATGGCCGCACTGGCCGGGAGGCGTGGACCGCCATGAAAGCAGGGCTCGTTTGGGCTGCCGCCGCGCTGTGCGCCGCCTGCGCCGTCCGCGAGGCCGAGCCGGGTCCGCCGCAGGACCAGGCGGCGCTGGGCGCGATCGCCGGCGCCATCGCGGCGGAACCAATGCGGCAGACCATCCACGCCCTGGTCGGCTTCGGCACCCGCCACACCTTGTCCGACACCGCTTCGGACAGCCGCGGCATCGGCGCCGCCCGCCGGTGGGTCCAGGGCCGCTTTGCGGCCATCTCGCAGGATTGCGGCGGCTGCCTGGAGGTGGTCACGCCGGCGCAGGCCGTCAGCGGCCCGCGCATCCCCGCGCCGACGGAGGTCATGGACGTGGTGGCGGTGCAGCAGGGGAGCGGCGACCCGCAGCGGGTGATCGTGCTGACTGCGCACCTGGACTCGCGGGTCTCGGACGTGATGAACGCCAGCGCCGACGCTCCGGGCGCGGACGACGACGGCTCCGGCGTGGCCCTGGTGCTGGAGGCGGCGCGGGTGCTCAGCCGCTACAAATTCCGCGCGACCATCGTCTACGGCGTGCTGTCCGGCGAGGAGCAGGGGCTTTACGGCGGCAAGGTACTGGCGCAGTACGCCCGCGACCGCCACTGGCAGGTCGAGGCCGACCTCAACAACGACATCGTGGGTGCCTGGCTGGGCCAGAGCGGCAGCGGCGACAGCCGCCGCGTGCGCCTGTTCTCCGAAAGCACGCGGGAAACGGAGACCCCGCAGGAAGCCAGGCAGCGCCGCTACCAGGGCGGCGAGCTGGACGGCCCCTCGCGCAACCTGGCGCGCTACGTCAAGCGGCTGGTGGAACGCTGGATCCCGGACTGGCGGGTGGACCTGGTCTACCGCGTGGACCGCTTCGGCCGCGGCAGCGATCACGAGGCCTTCAACGCCCTGGGCGATCCGGCGGTGTGCTTCCGCGGGAGTGCGGAGGACTACCGCCACCAGCACCAGGACCTGCGCGTCGAGAACGGCGTCGCCTACGGCGACACCATCGACCACGTCGATTTCGACTACCTGGCGCGGATCACCGCCACCAACGCCGTCGCCGCCGGGGCCCTGCCGGGGGCCCCGGCCCCGCCGGAGCACCTGGCCATCGCCGGAGCGGTGACGCCGGATACGGTCTTGACCTGGCATGCACCGGCCGATCCGCAGGCAGCCGCCCTGGCCGGCTACCGTGTCTATTGGCGCGATACCACGGAATCCGCCTGGACCCATTCGCGCTGGTTCGGGGATGTGACCGAGGCGAAGCTGCCGGGGATCGTGATCGACGACTGGGCCTTCGGCGTCGCCAGCGTGTCGACCGACGGCTACGAGAGCCCGGTGGAATTCCCGGGGCCGGTGGGGGCGTTCCGGCTGACCGTAGAAAGAGCACCTTGACCGAGGCGCATGCATGTTTCCCCTCTCCCGCTTGCGGGAGAGGGGTAGGGGAGAGGGGCTTTTAGCCGGACGGAAAAGCCCCTCTCCCGGCCCTGCGGGCCACCCTCTCCCGAAGCGGGAGAGGGAAAAGAATGTGTGTGCGTAAAGGGAAAATGCCCTAGCCCGGCGGCCCCGGCTTGGTTTCCGCCTTGGCTGTTTTCGGCTCCGTATGCAACTGCTGCGCCGCCTTGTCCCAGCTCTGCGTCTTGAGCAGGGTCTCCAGCGCCGCCAGCGCGCGGTCGAGGGCCTCGTCGATCAGGCGCAGGTCGGCCTGGCTCGGGCGGCTCAGCACGTAGTCGTGCACCAGCTCCTTCTGCCCGGGATGGCCGATGCCGATGCGCAGCCGCGCGTAGCTCTCGCCCAGGTGCTGGTGCACGCTGCGCAGGCCGTTGTGGCCGCCGTGGCCGCCGCCGCGCTTGAGCCGGGCGGTGCCGGCCGGCAGGTCCAGCTCGTCGTGCACCACCAGGATTTCCTGCGGGGGGATCTTGTAGAACGCCGCCAGGGCCTGCGCCGCCTGGCCGCTGCGGTTCATGAAGGTGCCGGGCTTGAGCAGCAGCAGCTCGGCGCCGCCCAGGCGTACCCGCGCCAGGGCGCCGTGGAACTTGGATTCGACGCGGAAATCGGCGCGGCCGGCATCGGCCAGCCGGTCGACGAACCAGAAGCCCGCGTTATGGCGGGTGTATTCGTACTCCGCGCCGGGATTGCCGAGCCCGACCACCGCCCGGATGCTGTCTTGCGCCATGCCGATGCCTGAAATGCCGGATCCTGTGCAAAAGAAAACCCCGCCCGGCCAAGAATGACCGGGCGGGGCGGGTGCGGCAAGCCTGGAGCCCCAGGGTTCCCTGGGCTCCCGGGCTTACTTCTTCTTTTCGTCCTTCTTCGCCTCGCCTTCGCCCGGCTTGGCTTCCGCCTTCTGCGCGATGGCCGGCACTTCGGCGGTGGCGCCTTCAGCCGGCGCCGCCTCGACTTCGACCGCGGCGCGCGGCAGGTGCACCGCGGCGACGGAGGCGTCGTTGCCGTGCTTCAGCTCAACCAGGGCCACATGCTCCGGCAGCTTGAGCTGCGACATGTGGACCGCCTCGTTGACGTTGAGCTGCGACAGGTCCACCTCGATGAACTCCGGCAGGTCCTTCGGCAGGCACTCGACTTCCACCTGGATCAGGTGGTGCTCGATGATGCCGCCGCCGGTCTTCACGCCCGGGGCCACTTCGGCGCCCTTGAAGTGCAGCGGCACGTGCATGCGCAGGAGCTGGTCGGCCAGCACGCGCTGCAGGTCCATGTGCATGATCTCGTCACGCACCGGGTGGCGGTGCAGGTCCTTGAGCACGGCCTGCTCGCTCTCGCTGCCGATCTTCACGGTCAGGATGTGCGAGTAGAACGCCTCCACCTTGAGCTGCTTGCTGATCTCGTTGTGGCTCACCGCGATCGACTGCGGCTCGCTCTTGCCACCGTAAAGGATGGCGGGCACCTTGCCCTCGCGACGCAGGCGGCGGCTCGCACCCTTCCCGTGCGCCGAGCGGACTTCGGCTTCGACGACAAACTTTTCTCTCATGGGATTCTCCGGAAAAATAATGAAATCGCCGCACCCGCGACCAGGTGCGGCGAGCCCATTAGCATAGCAGAAAACGGTGGTTTCCGGGTGCTATGCGGGCCGTTCGTGACAGCAGACGCAGAGCTTGTTGCCGTCCGGATCGCGGAAGTAGGCGCCGTAGTAGTGGGGGTGATACTGCGGCCGCAGGCCGGGCCCGCCCTCGCTGCGGGCCCCGGCAGTCATGGCCCGCGCATAGCAACGGTCGACCGCCTCGCGGCTGCGCGCCTGCAGGGCGATCATGCCGCCGTTGCCGGGGGCGGCCGGTTCGCCGTCGAACGGGCGCCCGATCAGGAACAGGGGGCGGCCGCCTTCGGGCGTCATCCAGCCGGCCCAGGACTTCACCGGGTCGGCGAAGCGCAGGGGAAAACCGAGCTCCTGCATCACCGCGGCGTAGAAATCGTAGGCGCGGCGGAAATCCGTGATCCCGACGTGGACGTGCGAAAGCATCGGGGCGGCGGCCGGCCGCGCTCAGTCCACGTAGAGCGAGCTCACCGACTCCTCCGCGCTGACGCGGCGGATGGTCTCGGCCAGCAGCCCGGCGATGGAGAGCTGGCGGATCTTGGGGCAGGCCGCGCCCTCCGGGGTGAGCGGGATGGTGTCGGTCACCACCACCGCGTCGAGCTGCGAGCGGCTGATGTTGGTGATCGCCGGGCCCGACAGCACCGGGTGGGTGACGTAGGCCACCACCTTGACGGCGCCGCGCTCCTTCAGCGCGGCGGCGGCCTTGCCGAGGGTGCCGGCGGTGTCGACCAGGTCGTCCACCAGGATGCAGCTGCGGCCCTCGACGTCGCCGATGATGTTCATCACCTGCGCCTCGTTGGCGCGCGGGCGGCGTTTGTCGATGATGGCCAGGTCGGCTTCGTCGAGCTGCTTGGCCAGCGCGCGGGCGCGCACCACGCCGCCTACGTCGGGCGACACCACGATCAGGTTGTCGTACTTCTGGCGCCAGATGTCGCCCAGCAGGACGGGGCTGGCGTAGACGTTGTCCACCGGGATGTCGAAGAAGCCCTGGATCTGGTCGGCGTGCAGGTCCACGGTGAGCACGCGGTTGGCGCCGCATTCGCCGATCATGTCCGCCACCACCTTGGCCGAGATCGGCACGCGCGCCGAGCGCGGGCGGCGGTCCTGGCGGGCGTAGCCGAAGTAGGGCACCACCGCGGTGATGCGGCCGGCGCTGGCGCGCTTGAGCGCGTCCAGCATCATCAGCAGCTCCATCACATTCTCGTTGGTCGGCGCGCAGGTCGGCTGGATGATGAAGACGTCGCGGCCGCGCACGTTCTCCAGGATCTCGATCTGCACCTCGCCGTCGGAGAAGCGGCCGATGGTGGCCTTGCCGAGCGGCACCTTGAGGTAGTTGGCGATATCCTGGGCCAGCGCCGGGTTGGCGTTGCCCGTGAACAGCATCAATTGGGAGGAGGTGTCGGTCATCAGGCTGAGGGGTGAGGTGCGGCTGTCCATGGGCGGGGCGTCCGGTTAAGCGAGGAACGTGGCTGTCAAGGCGGCTTTCGCCTCCGCTGTGGCGGAATTCGGCCCCGGCCTTCGCGGGGGTACTTGCTGGATCGGGACGACGTCAACCATTCCAGCAACGTCAAAACTGGGCCCCCGCTTTCGCGGGGGCACTCGATTTTCTAAGTGCGCTACGCGCCTTAAGAAAATCTGAGTGGCTGGGGCGGATGGATTCGAACCTTTTACCGGATCGTCCGGGATCGGGGCGACACCAACCGTTCCAGCAACGTCAAAACTGGGCCCCCGCCTTCGCGGGGGCACTCGATTTTCTAAGTGCGCTGCGCGCCCTAAGAAAATCTGAGTGGCTGGGGCGGATGGATTCGAACCACCGAATGGCGGGATCAAAACCCGCTGCCTTACCACTTGGCGACGCCCCAATCTGTATTCATCACGCGCCAATTATATCGCGCCGCGCCGGTGCTTTGCGGATCAGTGCACGTCTGCGGATCAGCGCACGTCCGACCAGGTGTCGATGAACACCCGGAAGCGCCGCTGCGGGTCGCTTAGCGCGAACTTGCGCGGCAGGTCCAGGCCGGCCACGTTCTGGTATTCCGCGTAGTCGAGCTGCCAGCCGTTCTGGCGCAGCGACAGGATGTGGCCGCCGTCGTCGAGCTGCAGGGCCGCCCCGGCGCCGGGCGCGGGCAGGCCCAGCACCCAGTAGCGCAGGCCGTCGACCGGCATGCTCCAGCCGAACTTCTCCTGCATCAGCACTTCCGGTACGCCGGTGCGGTAGGTGCCGTCCTTGGCGCGGACCTCCATGTCGCCGGGCTCGCCCTCGATGGCCAGGGCGCCGACGCCGAGGGGGCCATAGAAGCGCGCCTGGAAATGGCTGCCGTTCTGGATCCAGCTCAGGTCTCCGCCGAAGCTGACCAGCCCGCTCTCGGCCAGCCGTCCCTGCAGCGAGAAATCATGCACCTGCTCGAGGGCGGCGCGGCGGGCATCCCAGTTGCGCTGGGCCTGCTCGCTGTTGCCGGCGAGGGATGGCGCCGGTTCCACGGTGGCGCAGCCGCCCAGCATCGCGCCGGCGGCGCCCAGCAGCAGGGCGCAGCCCAGACGCCGCAGGCTCACTGGTGCGTCGGCGCGCTCATATGCCGAGGCGCTTGAGCGTGTCGCGCAGCTGGGTGTTGTCGGGATCGGTCTTGCTGGCCCGGCTCAACACCGATTGCGCCTTGTCCTTGTCGCCCAGAGTCCACAACACCTCGCCCAGGTGGGCCGCCACCTCGGCGTCGGGGAAGCGGGCATAGGCCTTCTGCAGCAGCGGCAGCGCATCCTGCGGGCGGCCCTGGCGGAAGCGCAGCCATCCCATGCTATCGATCACGGCGGGGTCGTCCGGCGTCAGTTCGAGCGCCCGGCTCACCAGCTTGTCGGCCTCGTCCAGCCGGTCGGTGTGCACGGTCAGGGTGTAGCCCAGGGCGTTGAGGGCGCGGGCATCGTCCGGGGCCTGCGCCAGGATCTTGCGCAGGTCGGCCTCGGCGTCGCCGACGCGGCTCATGCGCTCGTACACCAGCGAACGCGAGTAGAGAATGTCGTTGTTCTCGGGCGTGTCCTTGAGTGCCTGCTCATACAGCTTGAGGGCGTCGTCAAAGGCCCCGGCGTCGAGCAGGATCTCGCCTTCGGCCATCAGGAAACGCTCGGACAGCGGCGGAAACTGCTCGCGCATCGATTCCAGCAGGGTACGCGCCTCCTCCACCTTGCCCAGCTTGGCCAGCATCGCGGCGCGGTGCACGGCGGCGTCGAGCGCTTCCTGGCCGTTCGTCACCTTTTCGTAGTGGGCCAGGGCCTGGCGCGGCTGATGGCGGCTCTCCGCGATGCGGCCGAGGAAGTATTCGGCCTCGTTCTGGTGGTCGGACTTGTGCTGCAGTGTCTGGAAATGCGCCTCGGCTTCGTCCAACTGCTGATCGTCCAGCGCCAGCAGTCCCAGGCTGTAATGCGCCTCGGCGTTGCCGGGGTCGTCCTTCAGGACCTTTTCCAGCTCGTCGCGGGCATGGGCATGCTGGTCCGCCTCGATCAGCAGCTTGGCGTAGCCCAGCCGGATGTCCTTGGCATCCGCGTTGTTCTTCAGCACGCCGTCCATGACCTGGTCGGCGCCGGCCACGTCGCCCTTCTTCACCAGCGAGGCGACCAGCATCAGGGAGGCTTCCTTGGACGGCTTCAGCTGCAGCGCCTCGCGCGCGGCGTGCTCGGCCAGGTCGATCTTGCCGTAGCGCAGCGCCAGCAGGCTCTGCGCCCGGTAGGCCCCTGCCTGCTTGGGGTACTGCGTCACCAGCCGGTCCATCAGCGCCAGGGCCTCGTCCGCCTTGCCCGGCTCCTGCTCCAGCAGCAGTGCCACGTGGTGGAAGCCGTCGTCGATGCCGCCGGGGTGGTCGCGCACGATCGAGGCGCACTGCTGATAGGCCTCCTCGTTCTGGCCGGCACGCAGCGCCAGCCGGGTCACTACCTCGCGCGCGTCCAGGCTGGTGGTATCGAGGGACTGCCACTTGCGCGCCGCCTGCAGGGCCAGCGCATCGTCGTTCGCGGCCAGCGCCAGGGCGGTCGCGCGCGCGGCCAGCGGAGCGTCCGACAGGACGTCCAGCGCCTGCAGGAACTCCCGCGCGGCGATGTCGGGCCGCTGCCGGCCGGCGGCCATTTCTCCGGCCATTACGTGGTACTGGGCTTCCTCCTGCGGCGTCCCCAGGCTGACCTTCGGGGACTGTGCCGCGGCGTCCGCCGGCGCCGCCTCGACGGCAGTGGCGGCCGCCTCGTCCTTGGCGGTGGCCGCGGCGCAGCCGCACAACAGAACCACGAGCAGGCTCAACGGCAACTGCAGCTGGATGCGGGGCGAGGGCACGGAGGGCGGTCGGCAGGAAGTAGACACCTATTGTACCCGCTGCATCGCCGCTCAGCGTGCTGTCGGCTTGTGTCCCCTGCCGCATTACAGGAAAATTCCCCGCTAATCATGGCCCTCATCACCCTCGGTCTGAGTCACCACAGCGCGCCGCTCGAGGCAAGGGAACGGCTGGCCTTCACCGACGCCGACCTGGCGGGCGCCCTGGAGCGGCTGCGGGCCCTGCCGGGGGTGGAGGAGGCGGCGATCCTGTCCACCTGCAACCGCACCGAGATCCTCACCGTCGCCACGCCCGAGCACGAAGGCCGCCTGGTGGAGTGGTGGCGGCGCGAGCGCCAGGTGCCGGCGGGGGCGCTCGAGCCGCACCTGTTCGTGTTGCGGGACCAGAGCAGCGTCCTGCACAGCCTGCGGGTCGCCGCCGGCCTAGATTCGATGGTGCTGGGCGAGCCGCAGATCCTCGGCCAGATGAAGCAGGCCTATGCCAAGGCGCAGGCGGTGCAATCGCTGGGGCCGGTGCTGTCGCGGCTGTTCCAGCACACCTTCGCCGTGGCCAAGACGGTGCGCAGCCGCACCCAGATCGGGGCGCACCCGGTCAGCATCGCCTACGCCGCAGTACAGCTTGCGCAACATATCTTTGCCGACCTGGGCAGCCAGACCGCGCTGCTGATCGGCGCCGGCGAGACCGTGCAGCTGCTTGCCCGCCACCTCAAGACCCGCGGCGTCGGCCGCATCATCGTCGCCAACCGCAGCCTGGAGAAGGCGCAGCAGCTCGCTGCCTCCCTGCATGGCTACGCCATCGGCCTCAACGACCTGTCGATGCACCTGGCGGAGGCTGACCTGGTCATCTCCGGCACCGCCAGCCGCGGCTACATGCTGACCCGCGAACTGGTCGCCAACGCCATCGGCCGCCGGCGCCGCAAGCCGATGCTGATGATCGACCTGGCGGTGCCGCGCGACTTCGACCCGGCCATCGCCAAGCTGGAAGACATCTATCTTTACTCCCTCGACGATCTGCGCGCCGTCATCGCCGAGAACCTCAAGGTGCGGGAGGCGGCCGCGCAGCAGGCGGAAGCCCTGGTGGCGGACTACGCCCGTGATTTCGAGCGCTGGCTGGAGAGCCGCGACGCCGGCGCCACCATACGGCGCCTGCGCCTGCGCGCCCGCGAAAGCCGCGACGAGGTGCTGGCCAAGGCCCGCCGCAAGCTGGCCAACGGCGAGTCGGCCGAGGCGGTGATGGCCTTCGTCGCCGACACCCTGGCCAACAAGCTGCTGCACGCCCCCAGCGAGCGCCTGCGCAATTCCAGCGTGGTGGAGCAGGCGATGCTGCTCGATGCGGCGCACAAGCTGTTCGACCTGCCCGAAGAAGAGTAGGGCCTGTTAACGTTAGCAGGCCCTGGCTGCCTCCCGGCGCCCGCGCGGCTGGCATGTCCCATCCATTCAGTTCCCTCTATCCGTGAAGCCCGCACTACTCAGCAAACTCGAAGCATTGGCCGAGCGCCGCGACGAGATCGCGCGCGAGCTGTCCAGCCCGGAAGTGCTGGGCGACGGCGACCGCTTCCGCCGCCTGTCGCAGGAATACGCTCATCTCGGCCCTCTGAGCGAGACCTTCGGCGCCTACCGGTCGACGCTGCAGGAGATCGAGGAGCTGGAGCAGCTGCGCGACGATCCCGAGTTCAAGTCCGAGGCGGAAGCCGAGCTGCCCGCCGCCACCGCACGCCGCGACCGGCTGGAGGGTGAGCTGCAGGGCTTCCTGGTGCCCAAGGACCCGCTTGACGGTAACAATGTCTTCCTCGAAATCCGCGCCGGCACCGGCGGCGACGAGGCGGCCATTTTTGCGGGTGACCTGTTCCGCATGTACTCACGCTACGCCGAGACCCAGGGCTGGCAGGTCGAGGTGCTGTCCGAAAGCCCGGGTGAGCATGGGGGTTACAAGGAGGTCATCGCCCGCATCGCCGGCTTCGGCGCCTACTCCCGGCTCAAGTTCGAATCCGGCGTGCACCGCGTGCAGCGGGTGCCGGAAACCGAGGCGCAGGGCCGCATCCACACCTCGGCGGCGACGGTGGCGGTGTTGCCGGAGATCGAGGCGGCGCAGGCGGTGGACATCAACCCGGCCGACCTCAAGGTCGACACCTACCGCTCCAGCGGCGCCGGCGGCCAGCACGTCAACAAGACCGAGTCGGCGATCCGCATCACCCACCTGCCGAGCGGCATCGTGGTGGAATGCCAGGACGAGCGCTCGCAGCACAAGAACCGCGCGCGTGCGATGAGCCTGCTGGCGGCGCGCCTGCTCGACATCGAGCGCACCCGCCACGAGCAGGAGATGGCGGCGACGCGCAAGCGCCAGGTCGGCAGCGGCGACCGCTCCGAGCGCATCCGCACCTACAACTTCCCGCAGGGCCGGGTTACCGATCACCGCATCAACCTCACCCTGTACCAGCTCGACCGCATCATCCAGGGCGACCTCGATGGCGTGATCCAGCCGCTGCAGGCCGAACACCAGGCGGAACTGCTGGCAGAAGCTGGGGCTGAATGAACAGTCCGCAAATGAACGCAAATAAACGCAAATGAAAAGCTCCTCGTTGATTTCTTTATTTGCGTTCATTCGCGTTCATTTGCGGACCGCTTTGTTCTTTGTGCGATGACCTCGATGCGTGCCGAGGAGCCCAACCCTCCCGTTCCGCCCCTGCAGGGCCGAGCCCCAGGCTGCGTGGCCGACTGGCTGGCCTGGGCGGCGCGCGAGCTGCGCGCCTGCGGCGACGACGCCCGCCTCGAAGCGGAAGTCCTGCTCGGCCATCTGCTTGCCTGCAACCGCGCCGGCCTGGTGGTACGCGCCGACGACGCGCTCGACGCCCATACCGCGCTGCGCTACGCCGCGCTGGTCGAGCGCCGCGTCCGGGGCGAACCGGTCGCCTACCTGACCGGACAGCGCGAGTTCTGGAGCCTGCCGCTGCAGGTCAGCCCGGCCGTGCTGATCCCGCGGCCGGATACCGAGCTGCTGGTGGAGTGGGCCCTGCAGCGGCTGCGCGGTATCGACACTCCAGTTATTGCCGACCTCGGTACCGGCAGCGGCGCCATCGCCCTGGCGCTGGCCAGCGAGCTGCCGCAGGCGCGCGTCGTCGCCACCGACGCCAGCGAAGCCGCGCTCGAGCAGGCCCGCCACAACGCCGCCGTGCTCGGGTTGCAGCGCGTGGAGTTCCGGCCGGGCGACTGGTTCGAGCCGCTGGCGGAGGAACGCTTCGACCTCATCCTGTCCAACCCTCCGTACGTGGCGGATGCCGACCCCCACCTGGCCGAGCTGCGCTACGAGCCGCGCCGCGCCCTGGTCGCCGGCGCGGACGGGCTCGACGCGCTGCGCCGCATCGCGGCCGGCGCGCGTGCGCATCTGCGGCCGCGGGGAGCGCTGCTGCTGGAGCACGGCAGCGGGCAGGGCGAGGCGGTGCGCGAACTGCTGCGGGAACACGGTTTCGACGCGGTCGAAACGCGGCGCGACCTGGCCGGGCACGAGCGCGCCAGCGGCGGCGAGGCGGCATGAGCGATTTCGTCCGCTATGCCCGCCAGGTGGTGCTGCGCGAAGTCGGCGTCAATGGCCAGCAGTTGCTGCGCGACTCGACCGTACTGGTGATCGGCGTCGGCGGCCTCGGCTCGGCCGCCGCACTGTACCTGGCCGGCGCCGGTCTCGGCCGCCTGTTGCTCAGCGACCGCGATCGCGTCGAGCTGTCCAACCTGCAGCGGCAGATCGTCTATCGCGAAGCCGATCTCGGCCGCCCCAAGCTGGAGGCCGCGGCGGACAACCTGCGCGCGCTCAATCCTGACTGCGCCATCGAGACGCTGCCGGGACCGCTCGATCCGTCGCAACTGGAGCAGGCCGCCCGCGGCGCCGACATCGTGCTCGACTGCAGCGACAATTTTCCCACCCGCGTCGCCGTCAACGCCGCCTGCGTGGCGGTGCGCAAGCCCCTGGTGTCGGGTGCCGCGATCCGCTTCGAAGGTCAGCTCGCGCTGTTCGACACGGCGCGCGGCAGCGCCTGCTACGCCTGCCTCTACCCCGACACCGGCGAGGCGCGCGAGACCTGCGAGGAAGCCGGCGTGCTGGGGCCCACCGTCGGCGTGATCGGCAGCCTGCAGGCGCTGGTGGCGATCAAGCGCCTGCTCGGCATCGGCGAGGACACCGGGCGCCTGCAGCTATGGGACGCCTTGCGCCTGAGCTGGCGCAGCCTGCATATTCCGCGTGATCCGAACTGCCCGGTGTGTGGCCATGAATGAACCGAACGGCGCCGAAGCGCCGCTGCAGATGCCGCGCCGCTTCGCCATCCGCCTGCTGCACGAGGCGCAACTGGCGGGCGAGCAGCCTTTCGTCGGCGTGGTGGGCGCCAGTGCCGAGCCGGATACGTTCCTCCCCATGGCGCGGCCCTCGCTCGGCGAGGCGGCCGCACTGCTGCAGGACCGGCAGCGCAGCCTGTGGGCGGTCTACCTGCACCGGCCCGGCAGTCCGGCCATGCCTACGCCGGAGGATTTCGCCAGCCAGCCGCAGGTACTCCGGCTCACCGCCTCGCTCGCCACCAAGGGCGTGCTGCAGCTGCGCGCCTGGACCTTGCACGACGGGCGCGTGGTGGAGCGCGAGCTGCAGATCAGGGACTGAGTCCCGGTCAAGATACGTTAAGCCCTGGCCGCTGAACGCGGGATTCAGCCGCGATTCAGCGCCGCGCACCTAGCCTGCTCCTGCGTCACGCATGCGCGCCAGGCGATCCCGCCGCCCGGCGTTCCGTATGCCCCGGAACGGAGAGCATGCCCAAGGGGTTCTCAGGAGCGACCAGTCATGAAACGAGTGTTGGTAATCGGCACCGCCGCGGGTGCCTTGTGCGTGTCCGGCGGTTGTTTCGCCTCGCCGCTGTGGTTCCAGCCACAGGGCAATCTCGCCCTGTATGGTTCCTACATGCAGCAGAACGACAACCAGGCGGGCCTGAACCCGGATGGCGGCGGCGGCGGCGTGCAGGCCGGCCTGAGCCTGACGCCGAACTTCTTCATCGGCGGCAGCTACCAGTACGACTACCTGAGCGAGAGCAATGCCCCGGCGGCATCGTTCGGCCTGGGTCCGGGTCAGATCAGCTACGGCGAGAAGATCAACCAGGATCGCCTGGGTGGTGGCCTGGTGTTCCGCCTGCCGGCGGCGCCGATCGACGTGTTCGGCAAGGTGGAGTACGTGCACTTCGACTACCAGACGGTGCACGCCACGGTGAACGGCGCGCCCTACGGTAACAGCGACCGCGCCAACGACGACGGCGTCGGTTTCCATGCCGGCCTGCAGACGCGTACGCCGGGCTTTTCGATCTATGGCAGCGTCGGTTACCTCAACCTCAGCAACAGCGAAGGGCCGGAGATCAACGTCGGCTTCGAGGTGCCGATGGCGCCCTTCACCTGGGGTTTCGTGGAGTACCGCTACGACAACCTGCACTACAGCGGATATTCCGACCACAACCAGACCGACGACGTGAGGGCGGGGGTGAGGCTGTCGTTCTGACAGCGTGAGGTCGGCCCACCAGGCGGGCTGTGAGGGGTGAGCTCGCTCGCCAAGCTTCTTCTCCTCTCAGGCCGCGGAGTGGCCGACCTCACCCCTCACCCCTCACCCTTCACTTGATCGGCATTTTCTTCTGCGGCAGCAGGTCCGGGACATGCACCGGGACGATGATCATCTCCTGGCCGGCCAGTTGCAGCCTGCGCTGCATCGCCAGCGGCATCTGGTTGTGCAGCAGGCGCCGCCAGAAGCCCTCCTTGTCGAAGAACAGCTTGCTGGCGAAGAACACGCTGTGCGGGAACTGCTTCAACACCTGGTGGGTGAGCTGGGTCAGCTCCTCCAGCGGGTCGGCGCCGTAGGCCTGGTAGGAAACCGCGCTGAAGCCGCGGCTGACGCAGTAGCTGGTGAAGTAGCGCAGCGAGTTGTCGATGCGTGCCTGCAGCGACTTGATCGAACGTGCGCTGTCGAAGGCCTGCTTGTCGACTTCGCCGACCGCGACGAACACGATGTTGCGGAAGCGGCCCGGGAACTGCTTGAGCACCCATTGCAGCGCGTGCATGCCGGCGCCGCGGTTGCTGCCGACGAACAACACGGCCGTGTCCTGTGCCGGGTCGGGCGGCGGCGAGCGGGCGTCGTCGTCCCAGGTCAGGGGTAGCGAGTAGCTTTCGTCGACCCGCTCCATCGCCGTCTGCACATCCTCGTAATGGCGCCGCACCACGATGCAGGACGCTACCACCGCGCTGGTGATGAGCAGGGTGATCCAGCCGCCCTCGGTGAACTTCTCAGCGATGGTCACCATCAGGATGAAGCCGGTCACCACCAGGCCGATGCTGGACAAGGCCAGGCGGCGCCACCAGCCGCGCATGAACTGGCGCTGCTCCCACCAGTGCTTGCACAGGCCGAACAGCGACAACGAGAAGGTCAGGAACACGTTGATGCTGTACAGCACCACCAGCAGCGATACCGCGCCGTGACTCCACAGCAGGATCGCCAGCGCCGCGCCGCCCATCATCAGCACGCCGTTCTGCGTCACCATGCGGCTCGACAGCTGGCGGAACTGGCGTGGCACCCAGCGGTCGGCCGCCATGTTGGCCATCACCGCCGGACCGCCGAGGAAGCCGGTGTTGGCCGCCACCAGCAGCAGGCCGCCCTCCAGGCCCAGGGTCAGCACCAGGGCCGTGTTGCGCAGTTGCGGGGACTTCCAGCCCAGGCTGTCGATGATCTGCTTGAAGGTGACCGCATTGAGGGTCTGTCCATCCACCGGCGCCGCCTGCCACAGCAGGTACAGCAGGATGACGCCGCCGGCGGTGAAGGCCAGCGAGGTGGCCATGTAGAACATGGTGAGATGGCCGGTGCGCACGCGCGGTTCGGCCAGCATGTTGATGTTGTTGGACACCGCCTCGATGCCGGTATAGGTGCCGCCGCCCAGCGAGTAGGCGCGCAGGAACAGCGACACGGTGAACAGCCAGCCGGACTGCCGGAACAGGTCGTCGGTCTGGCGGAGCGTTTCCGGCATCAGGCTGTCGAGCTGCTCCGATCTGGCGGCGATGCCGTAGCCGATGAGCAGGGCGTGGCTGAGGAAGAAGCCCAGGAAGATCGGCAGCAGTATCTGGATCGACTCCTTCATGCCGCGCAGGTTGAGCAGGATCAGCAGCCCCACCAGCGCCAGCTCGGTGCCGAACTTGTAGAACTGCCATTCCTCCGGCAGCAGGCTGAAGATTGCGTCGGCCGCGCTCGCCACCGAGATGGTGATGGTCAGCACGTAGTCCACGATCAGCGCGGAGCCGGAGATCAGGCCCGCATAGGGCCCGATCAGGCGTGTCGCGGCTTTGTAGCCGCCGCCGCCCGACGGGAACAGCTCGATCACCTGGTTGTAGGCCAGGGCGATGACGAACACCGTGACTGCCGTGGCTCCCGCCAGATAGAGCCCGAGATGGGTGTGCGGGCCGAGCGCCAGGAACGCCTCCTCCGGTCCGTAGCAGGCGGAAGAGAGCCCGTCGGCGCCGAGGCCGATCCAGGCCAGGAACGCCACCAGCACGATGTGCTGGCGGGTATGGGGGTTGAGGGGGTCGAGCTTGGCGCCCAGTACGAGGCGGCGGACGGATCGGAGAACGGACATGGCTGCTGCGCCGGGGAAGCTAGGGCTGTTTCGACCTCGGCCGGACCTGTGGCGCTTCGCGCGGGATTCCGCCCGATTTTACCGCGGCACCGGCGCCACGCCGAAAACCGGCGCACCGGTCGCTTCGCATTCCCATTTATTTTCTCCCTGGCCGCCACGGCGCTGCGCCGGAGCGGCTAAAATGCGACTGGACAAATCGCAGCGCAACATAGCAAATCCCACGCCGCCGTGCCCCGGGTGACCGGGCGGGAACGGCGGCGCGCCCAACAGGACCCCTCATGCGTCTTTCCAAGTACTTTCTCGTCACCACCAAGGAAACGCCGGCCGACGCCGAGGTGGTCAGCCACCAGCTGATGCTGCGCGCCGGCCTGATCCGCAAGCTCGGCGCGGGGCTTTACACCTGGCTGCCGCTGGGCCTGCGCGTGCTGCAGAAGGTCGAGGCCGTCGTGCGCGAGGAGATGAACCGCGCCGGCGCGCTGGAAGTGCTGGTGCCGCCGCAGGTGCCCGCCGAACTGTGGCAGGAGTCCGGCCGCTACGAGAAATACGGCGCCGAGCTGCTGCGTTTCAAGGACCGCCACCAGCGGGATTTCATCCTCGGGCCGACGCACGAGGAAGTGATCACCGACATGGCGCGGCGCGACATCCGCAGCTACCGCCAGCTGCCGGTGAACCTGTACCAGATCCAGACCAAGTTCCGCGACGAGATCCGGCCGCGCTTCGGCGTGATGCGCGCGCGCGAGTTCCTGATGAAGGACGCCTACTCGTTCCACCTCGACGAGGCCGACCTGATGCGCGAATACCGCAACATGCGCGAGGCCTACCGCAGCATTTTCACCCGCATCGGCGTCGACTTCCGCATCGTCAAGGCCGACTCCGGCGCCATCGGCGGCGACCGCAGCGAGGAGTTCCACGTGCTGGCGGCTTCCGGCGAGGACCTGCTGGCGGTGTCGGACGGCTCCGGCTACGCCGCCAACGTCGAGGCCGCGGAGACCAGGCCGCAGGGCGCGCGCGGAGCGGCCGTGGCGGCACTGGAGAAGGTGTCCACGCCGACGCAGAAGGCCTGCGAGGACGTCGCCGCTCTGCTCGGCATCCCGCTGGCCGCCACGCTCAAGCTGATCGTGGCGAAGGGCCGCGACGGCGGCCTGGTGGCGCTGGCGCTGCGGGGTGACCACGTGCTGAACGCGGTGAAGGCGGAGAAGCATCCGCTGGTGGCCGCGCCGTTCACGCTGGCCTCGGACGCCGAGATCCGCGCCGCCTTCGGCAGCGAGCCCGGCTTCCTGGGGCCGGTGGGGGCCAAGATCCCGCTGGTCGCCGACCACGCCGCCGCGGCGCTGAGCGATTTCGTCTGCGGCGCCAATGAAACCGGCTTCCACCTGCGCGGCGCCAACTGGGGTCGCGACGCGGCCGAGCCGCCGACCGCCGACCTGCGCAACGTGGTGTCCGGCGATCCCAGTCCGGACGGCCAGGGCAAGCTGACGCTGGTGCGCGGCATCGAGGTTGGACACATCTTCCAGCTCGGCCGCAAGTACTCGGAAGCGATGCATATGACGGTGCTGGACGAGGCCGGCAAGGAGATCGTCCCGGAGATGGGCTGTTACGGCATCGGCGTGTCGCGCATCGTCGCCGCCGTGATCGAGCAGTGCAACGACGCCGCCGGCATCGTCTGGCCGGAGCCGCTGGCGCCGTTCCGCGTGATCGTGTGCCCGATCGGCCTGGAGAAGTCGCCGGCGGTGAAGCAGGCGGCGGAGAAGCTGTACGAAGAGCTGGCCGCCGCCGGTGTCGAGGTCCTGCTCGACGACCGCGGCCTGCGTCCCGGCCCGATGTTCGCCGACGCTGACCTGATCGGCATCCCGCACCGCATTGTGATCGGCGACAAGGGGCTGGCCAACGCGCAGTTCGAATACAAGCGCCGCGGCGCCGCCGAGCCGGCGATGATCGCAGCGATGGCACAGGCCGTGCTGGAGCGGATTAAGATAGCGGCGTGAGCGTAGATCGGGAGCGCACGGGGGTGCTCAAGGCTGGGTTGCAAACGGCGCTGCCGCGCCTGCGGGCGGTGCTGGCCGCCGGTGGATTGCTGCTTGCCGCGCTGGCGCCGGCAACGCAGGCCGGACCAACCGGTGAGCCCGAGCCGGAGCTGCGCGCACGCCTGGCGAATGCGATCCATGCCAGCGACGGCTTCGATAACCGCTATACCGCCGAGGTCTGGTTCGCCGACATGTCGTCGCGCATGAAGCGCTACGTGCCTAAAGCGATGCCCGACCCCGGGCAGCGTCTCGAATTCCTGCGCCTGGTGCACGCCGAGGCGACCCGTGCCCACGTGTCGCCTGAGCTGGTCCTGTCGGTGATCAACGTGGAAAGCCGCTTCGACCGTCTCGCCATTTCCCGCGCCGGCGCCTTCGGTTATATGCAGATCATGCCCTTCTGGCTGCAGGAGATCGGGCAGAACGGCGACAACCTGTTCCAGGCGCGGACCAACCTGCGCATGGGCTGCACCATCCTGCGCTACTACCTGGACCGCGAACACGGCAGCTACGTGCGCGCGCTGGCCCGCTACAACGGTTCTTACGGTCGCGCCAACTACCCCTACCAGGTGCTGACCCTGCTTAACCGGCACTGGTCGCCAAGCTGAAAACGGCCCGTCCCACGCTGGGCACGGTTCGTCACAAAAAATTGCCGAGATGATCACTGCGAGCCCACCGTAAGCGGCCCAGCCGGTTGGCGGTGAGGTTCATAACCGCATGAATCGGCTGGAAAACATTTCGTTATTAGGCTCGCATATCGATAGCGCGGAAAAGTCTGAACCGATTGCTTGAACCGATTTTGAATCTGGTTCAAACTTCGCGCCCGGTTCAAAAGGAGTTGTCCGTTGGCAGTCCGGAAACGTCGGTTGCGCGAGGTGGCGGAGCGCGAGCAGTTGTTTCTGACCGCGGCGCGCGACCTGATCCGCCAGGACGGACTGCTCAATCTGCAGATGGCGCGTATCGCTGAAAAGTGCGACTACGCCGTCGGAACCCTCTACCAGCACTTCGCCTCCAAGGAGGACTTGCTGGTTGCGCTGGCGGCGGACAACGTGCATCACCGGGTCGAGCTGTTCCGCCGGGCGGGGGAGTGGAAGGCCGGCACCCGCGACCGCATCATGGGCATCGCGGTCGCCGACCTGATGTTCGTGCGCCTGTATCCGGAGCACTTCCGCCTGACCCAGCTCGCCTTCACCGAGGTGGTATGGGGCGCGGCCTCGGCTGAGCGGCGGCAGATGGCGCTGGAGGCCAGCGAGCCGCTGGGGCAGATCTGCGACGGCATCATCGAGGAGGCGATGCGTTGCGGCGATCTGCGGATCAAGGGACTGCGCCCGCAGGAGGTCGGACTGGGGCCGTGGGCGCTGACCATGGGCACGCATAGCATCGTGCACGTGGAAGGCGTGTTCAAGCACGGCGGGATGCGCGAGGCCTACCAGCTGATGATGCGCCACCTGCATTGCCTGCTCAACGGACTCGATTGGCATCCGCTGCTCGACCCCGGTGACGACGCGGCGGTGGACAGCAAGACCCGGCAGATCTGCAACGAGGTGTTCAATGACATCGCGTGTTGATGGATGGCGTGGCGGCCTTGCCGCCTGCGTTGGCGCCGCGCTGGTAGCGGCCTGCGCCGTGGGGCCGGACTTCCAGCGGCCGGCACCGCCGCAGCCGGAGCGCTATACCGCCGAGCCGCTGCCGGCCACCACCGCCAGCACCGCGGTCGCCGGTGGCGAGGCCCAGACCTTCAGCGCCGGCGGTCAGATCCCGGCGCAGTGGTGGACCTTGTTCCATTCCGAGCCGCTGAATGCCCTGGTGGAGGAGGCCCTGCGGGCCAGCCCCACCGTCGAGGCGGCCCAGGCCGCGCTGCGGCAGGCCAACGAAAACCTGCGCGCGCAACGCGGCAGCCTGCTGCCCACGGTGGATGGCAGCGCCACCGGCAATCGCGAAAAGATCGCCGGCGCGCAGTTCGGCCAGCCGGGGCTGAATTCGCTCTACAGCTTGTTCAACGCCAGCGTGAACGTGTCCTATGGCATCGACCTGTGGGGCGGCGAGCGGCGCGAGATCGAGGCGCTCGCGGCGCAGGCCGATTACCAGCGCTTCCAGCTCGAGGCCAGCGATCTCACCCTCAGTTCCAACGTGGTCACCACCGCCATCCAGGTCGCGTCGCTGCGCGGCCAGATCGCGGCAACGCAGGACATCGTGGCGGACGACCGCCGCCAGCTCGAGGTGGTCCAGCACCAGCTCGCCCTGGGCGGGACGTCGCGCCTGGACGTGCTGACGCAGCAGACCGAGCTGGCGAGCGCGCTGGCCAGCCTGCCGCCCCTGCAGAAACAGCTGGAGCAGAATCTCGACCTGCTGGCGGTGCTGCTGGGGCGGCTGCCGAGCCAGGGGGCGGCGCCACAGCTCGGCCTGGACGAACTGCGGCTGCCGCAGGAACTGCCGCTGAGCCTGCCCTCGCAGCTGGTGGAGCAGCGTCCGGACGTGCGGGCCCAGGAGGCGCTGCTGCACCAGGCCAGCGCCGAAGTGGGGGTCGCCACCGCCAACCTGCTGCCGCAGGTGACCCTCAACGCCTCCTTCGGGGGCACCAACACCAAGCTCTACGACCTGCTTAATCCGAGCAGTAATATCTGGAGCATCGGTGCCGGCGTCACGCAACCGTTGTTCCACGGCGGCACGCTGATCCACAAGAAGCGCGCCGCCGTGGCCGCGTACGAGCAGGCGGTCGCGCAGTACCGCGGCACCGTGCTCAACGCCTTCCAGAACGTGGCGGACGCGCTGCACGCGCTGCAGCTCGATGCCGATGCGCTGCAGGCACAGAACCAAGCCGAACAGGCTGCCGCGGCGGCTCTCGACGTCGCGCGCAAGCGCTATCAGGCCGGGGCTGTCAGCCACCTCGAGCTGCTGGCGACCGAGCGCAGCTACCAGCAGAGCCGTATCGCCCTGCTGCAGGCGCAGGCGGCCCGCTTCGCCGACACGGCAGCGCTGCTGCAGGCGCTGGGTGGAGGCTGGTGGAACCGCGACGGCGCCGGTCAGCAGGCCGCGGCCGACCGCTAGCAACAACGCAGACCGGGTCGGCAAACAGGGAACTCGAAACAGGAGAGAGGTCGATGCAAGGCTGGTTTTCGCGCAACAAGGCCTGGTTCGTCATGATCGTGCTGGTGCTGGTCCTGGTGCTGGTGCTGGCCGGGATCAAGGGCTACCAGATCAAGCAGATGATGGCGGGCTTCAAGGCCCAGGGTGTGCCCAAGCAAACGGTCTCGACCACGAAGGTCGCTTACCAGGAGTGGCGGGCGCAGGTCAGCGCGGTCGGCAGCCTGCGGGCCGAGCGCGGCGCCGATCTCAGCGCCGAGGTGGCGGGCATCGTCGATGCGATCCAGTTCCATTCCGGCGACGACGTCAAGGCGGGCGAACTGCTGCTGCAGCTCCGCGCTGCCGACGACATGGCGCACCTGGAGGCGCTCAAGGCCAGTGCCGCGCTGGCGGAGACTACCTACAACCGCGACAAGCAGCAGCTGCAGGCCGAGGCCATCAGCCAGGCGACGCTCGACACCGATGCGGCCAACCTGCGTAACGCGCGCGCCCAGGTGGCCGAGCAGCAGGCGCTGGTCGACAAGAAGCGGGTGCGGGCGCCGTTCGCAGGGCACCTTGGCATCCGCGCGGTGGACCTCGGGCAGTACCTGGCGGCGGGCACCAAGATCGTCACGCTGCAGCAGCTGGATCCGATCTTCGTCGATTTCTACGTGCCGGAGCAGGCGCTGCGCCAGCTCGGTGCCGGCCAGGCGGTGACGGCCACCACCGACGCTTTTCCTGGCGCCAGCTTCGAGGGCCGCATCGCCGCCATCGATCCGCAGGTGGATACCGACACCCGCAACGTGCAGGTGCGCGCGGAGTTGAAAAACGCCGAGCGCAAGCTGTTGCCCGGGATGTACGCCAACGTCGCCGTCGAGGTGGGCGAGCCGGCGCGCTACCTGACCCTGCCGCAGAATGCGGTCACCTTCAATCCCTACGGCGAGGCCGTTTTCGTTGTCACCACCGCGGCCAAGCTGAAGGCGGAGCAGGCCGCCAAGGGCGGCTCCGGAGGCGAGCAGAAGCCCGCCGCGTCCAGCGGCTTCTCAATGCCCGAACCGGAGGGCGAACAAGCGGTGGTGAAGCAGGTATTCGTCACCGTGGGCCCGACCCGCGGCGACCAGATCGCGATCCTCAAGGGCATCACGGAAGGGGATGAGGTCGTCACCAGCGGACAGATCAAGCTCAAGACCGGCACCGCAATCGACGTCGACAACACGGTGCAGCCGGCCAATGATCCCAACCCGAAGCCCTCGGAAGAGTAGGCGATGAAATTCACCGACGTCTTCATCCGCAACGCGGTCCTCGCCGTCGTCGTCAGCCTGCTGATCCTGGTGCTGGGGCTGAGGGCGGTGGCGGAACTGCCGATCCGCCAGTTCCCGAAATCCGAGATCGCCACCGTCACCGTCACCACCCAGTACTACGGCGCCAATTCGGATGTGATCGCCGGCTTCATCACCACCCCGCTGGAGGTGGCCATCGCCCAGGCGCAGGGCATCGACTACCTGTCGTCCACCAGCCTGAGCGGCACCAGCACCATCAATGCCTTCCTGCGCCTGAACTACGATGCCAACCGCGCGCTGACCGAGATCAACACCAAGGTCAACTCGGTGATCAACCAGCTGCCGCCGCAATCCCAGCAGCCGCAGCTCACTGTCTCCACCGGCGAGTCCACCGATTCGATGTACATCGCCTTCTCCAGCGAGACGCTGCCTGCCAACAGGATCACCGACTACCTGATCCGCGCGGTGCAACCCAAGCTGCAGACCGTTTCCGGGGTGCAGACCGCGGAGATCATCGGCTCCAAGCAGTTCGCCCTGCGTGCCTGGCTTGATCCCCAGAAGCTGGCGGCAATGGGTTTGACGGCGGAGGACGTGTACACCGCGCTCAGCCGCAACAACTACATCTCGGCCCTGGGCACCACCAAGGGCCAGATGGTCAGCGTCGACATGACCGCCGGCACCGACCTCCACTCGGTGGAGGAGTTCAAGCAGCTGGTGATCAAGAGCAAGGGTAACGCCACCGTGCGCCTGCAGGACGTGGCCAACGTCATGCTGGGCGCCGAGAACTACGACTTCGGCGCGCTCATGAACGGCAAGCCGGCGGTGTTCATCGGCATCAAGGTCGCGCCGGACGCCAACCTGCTCAGCGTCATCGGCGAGGTGCGGCGGGTGTTCCCGGAGATCAGGGAGCAGCTGCCGGACGGCCTCGACGGCAAGATCGTCTACGACGTCACCGACTACATCAACAGCGCCATCCACGAGGTGGAGAAGACCCTGGTGGAGGCCCTGCTGATCGTCACCGCGGTCATCTTCCTGTTCCTCGGCGCGCCGCGCTCAGTGCTGATCCCGGCGGTGGCGATCCCGCTGTCGCTGATCGGCGCCTTCTTCGTCATGCTGGCGCTGGGCTATTCGATCAACCTGCTGACCCTGCTGGCGCTGGTGCTGGCCATCGGCCTGGTGGTGGACGACGCCATCATCGTGGTGGAAAACGTCGACCGCCACATCAAGCAGGGCCTGTCGCCGTTCGACGCGGCGATCCTCGGTGCGCGCGAGCTTGCCGGTCCGATCATCGCCATCTCGGTGGTGCTGATCGCGGTCTATGTCCCCATCGGCTTCGAGGGCGGCCTCACCGGCTCGCTGTTCAGCGAGTTCGCCTTCACCCTGGCCGGCGCGGTGGCCGTGTCGGCGGTGGTGGCGCTGACGCTGTCGCCGATGATGACGTCCCGCTTCCTCACCGACCACCAGCACGAAAGCCGGCTGGTCCGCCTGATCGACCGCAACTTCGAATGGGCCCGCGGCGTCTACGTGAAGCTGCTGGGCGGCGCCCTACGCAGCTGGCCGGCGGTGGTGGTGTTCGGCCTCATCGTCATCGTGCTGATCGGCGTCATGGTCAAGTTCTCGCAGCAGGAGCTGGCGCCGCAGGAAGACCAGAGCTTCATGATCGTCTACGGCTATGCCGAGCCCAACGCCACCGTGCGGCAGATGGATGTCTACGGTGCGCAGATCCGCGGCATCGTCGACTCCCATCCGGAAAAGCAGCAGATCTTCCAGTTCACCGGCGTCAACGGCAACAACACCACCCTCAGCGGCCTGATCCTCAAGCCCTGGGGCGAGCGCAAGCTAGACGCCGACGCGCTGCAGGCGCAGCTGCAGAAGCAGGTGAACGGGGTCGCCGGCGCCACCGTCTACGCCTCGCAGCCGCCGCCGCTGCCGGTGGGCACCGGCGGCATCAACACCCCGGTGGCTTTCGTCATCGGCACCACCGAGCCCTTCACCAACGTCGACGAAGTGGCGCGGGCGATCCTGGACGAAGCCCAGAAGAGCGGCAAGTTCTATTTCATCGATACCGACCTCAAGCTGAACAAGCCGCAGGTGACGGTCGAAGTGCAGCGCGACAAGGTGGCCACGCTGGGCCTGACCATGCAGGATGTGGGCTCGGCGTTGGGCGCCATGCTCGGCGGCGGCTACGTCAACTACTTCAGCATCGCCGGCCGCTCCTACAAGGTGATCCCGCAGGTGCGGCAGGAGAGCCGCCTCAACCCGGACCAGATCAAGAACTACTACATCCGCGCCGCCGACGGCCGCGTGGTGCCGGCCTCCACCGTGGTCTCGCTCAAGACCGAGACCATCCCCACCCGCATCAGCCACTTCCAGCAGCTCAACTCCGCCACCTTCAGCGCGGTGCCGTCGGGCACGCTGGGCGATGCCCTGGAGTACCTGCGCACCCTGGCCAAGCGGCTGGCGCCGCGCGGCTACACCGTCGACTACGCCGGCGAGTCGCGCCAGTACGTGCAGGAAACCAGTTCCTTCCTCTACACTTTCCTGTTCGCGCTGATCATCATTTTCCTGGCGCTGGCGGCGCAGTTCGGCAGCTTCCGCGATCCGCTCATCGTCATGATGTCGGTGCCGATGGCGATCTTCGGCGCGATGGTCTTCATCTTCCTGGGCTTCGAGAAGGCGACCATCAACATCTACACCAAGGTCGGCCTGGTGACCCTGATCGGCCTCATCGCCAAGCACGGCATCCTGATCGTGCAGTTCGCCAACGAGGAGCAGCGACTGGGGCGGAGCAAGCGCGAGGCGGTGATGAACGCCGCTGGCGTGCGTCTGCGCCCGATCCTGATGACTACGGCCTCGATGGTACTCGGTGTGGTGCCGCTGGTGATCGCCAGCGGTGCCGGCGCGGTCGGACGCAATCACATGGGTCTGGTGATTTTCACCGGTATCTCCATCGGCACCCTGTTCACCCTGTTCGTGGTGCCGGCGATGTACCTGTTCCTCGGCGCGGAGCACCGCGCCGAGGCCAAGGCGGCGTTGCCCGACGCACAGCCCCTGCCGGAGCGCTGATCCGCCGGGGAGCCCGGCGACAGCCGAGCCGGCCTACGGCTGTCCGCAACCGGGCGGACAGCGAGGCACCCAGGACGATTGCCGCTGTCAAAAGATTCCTGCCCGCCGCGGCATGCTATGCACCACGGTGGGCCACCCGCAGTCAACTGCCGGTATTGGGCGGGCTGCGCCGGTGCCTCGATTTTCGCAAAAGCCCGGCTGGCGCGGCATCGGCTAAAATAAATGTTGCAGAAATATGACGACGGTTTGGCGGGGCCTGGTCCCGAGCCGGCCCAAACTCAGGAGCAACGACGGTCGATGCAATCCGCAGTTGAAGTGAAAAAATCGATCCGGGCGCAAACGGACCGGCTTTCGCCCGATCTCCGCACACGTGCGCACACGCTGGGGCTGCCCAGATCGGCCATCGGCCGCTTGGGGCTGCGTCTGCAGACGGTGCTGGAGAGCGCCGTGAGCAAGGCTTCGGTGCTGCCTGACACACCGATCTACAACACCGCGGACTTTCCCTGGGTGGCCGGGCTGGAAGCCAACTGGCGCGCCATCCGCGCCGAACTCGACCGCGTCCTGGTGTACCGGGACCAGATGCCGAGCTTCCATGAAATCCTCAAGGAAGTCGGCACCATCACGGCGGGTGACACCTGGAAGACATTCTTCCTGCAGGGCGCCGGCATGGACTGCGGCGAGAATGCCCGGCGCTGCCCGGAGACGATGAAGCTGATCGGCAGGATCCCGGGCGCCAGCACCGCGTTCTTCAGCATCCTCGCGCCAGGCAAGCACATCCCGGCGCACCGCGGCGCCTACAACGGCGTGCTGCGGTTGCACCTTGGCCTGCTGGTGCCGGAGCCGCGCGAGCGCTGCCGCATCCGCATCGGCGACGAGTTCCGCTCCTGGAACGAGGGCGAGGCGATGATCTTCGACGACAGCTTCAACCACGAGGTGTGGAACGACACCGGCGGCTGGCGCGTAGTGTTGTTCGTCGATTTTGCGCGTCCGCTGCGCCAGCCCTGGCACTGGCTCAACCGCTCCTTCGTCGGCCTCGGCGTGCTGGCGCCGTTCCTGCGCGAGGCCGGCCGCAAGCAGGCGCAGTGGGAGCGCAAGTTCTACGGCAAAAGGTAGCTTCCTCCGCTCCTCTCATTCGCACGTCAAGCGGATTGACGATCCGCCGGAGCCAGCTCCCGGTGGTGCCGATCGACCTGTGCAGCGGTACCGTTCATCCACCGGCTTCTTTTCCGCAGGCGGGCCGGGCCCGATCGTATGCGCGTGAGGGACACATCCGCCCATGGAAGGCGGAGGGCGAAAGGGGTCCGGACTTCACGAGGTGGGCACCGCGGGCGAGCCGCGGGGCGCGTGGAACCCTGCGTCAAATGATTAGAGAGAGGAAGATGCGGACGAGTCACCCGGTCACCGGCAAGGAGGTGGCCCTGGACGACGGCACCATGATCGTGTCGCGGACCAACCTGAAGGGCATCATCGAGTACGTCAACCGCGATTTCATCGAAGTCAGCGGCTTTTCCGAAGCAGAGCTGATCGGCAAACCGCACAACATCGTGCGCCATCCCGACATGCCGCAGGAGGCGTTCGCGGATTTCTGGGCTACCCTGAAGGCCGGCCGGCCCTGGACCGGCATGGTGAAAAACCGTTGCAAGAACGGTGATCACTACTGGGTCGAGGCCAACGCCACGCCGATACGCCGGAACGGCCTGGTGACCGGCTTCATGTCGCTGCGGCTCAAGCCGTCGCGCGAAAAGGTGGAAGCTGCGGAGCGGGCCTACCGGCTGCTCCGCGAAGGAAAGGCGCCGGGGCTGCGCATTCACCGCGGCCGCCTGGTTTCCGACGGCTGGCTGGGCGTCGCCCTGCGAAGCTTGAAGGACGTGTCGCTGCGGACACGCGCCCTGGCCGGCGCGGCCCTGTGCGTTGCCCTGTTCGTCGGCGGGCTGGTGTTGGCGCAGCGTCTGCAGGCCGGCGGCACGGGCCTGGCGGCGCTGGTGGCCGGTGTCGGGCTGGCCGCGTTCGGCGGGTTCTGGCTGGTGATGCGCGGTCCGTACCAGTCGCTGCGCTATCTGCACGACCGCCTGCAGGAGATCAGCGAGGGCCGCCTGGACGCCCGCATCGAGGTGGGCCGCGAGGACGAGATCGGTCGTATCCTCGACATTGCGCGCACGATCCAGATCAAGCTGGGCTTCGACCTGGCCGACATGCGGCGGACTTCCGAGGAGATGACGCGCATCAAGGTCGGCCTGGACAACGTCGCCAGCAATGTGATGGTGGCCGACTGCGATCTCAACATCATCTACATGAACAAGTCCCTGCAGCGCATGCTGAAGGAGGCCGAGGCCGATATCCGCAAGGAGTTGCCGGCGTTTGGCGCGGACCATCTGATCGGGACCAATATCGACGCCTTCCACAAGAACCCGGCACACCAGCGCGGGCTCCTGCAGAAGCTGAACACCATCCACCGCGCCCAGATCAGGCTGGGCGGCCGTATCTTCAGCCTGACCGTCGCGCCGGTGATCGACGCCACCGGGGCCCGCCTGGGAACGGCGGTCGAGTGGCTGGACCGTACCGCCGAAGTGGCCGTGGAGGCGGAAGTCGGCGGCATCGTCCAGGCCGCCGCCGTCGGCGACTTCAGCCGGCGGGTCGCGGTCGAAGGCAAGCAGGGTTTCTTCAAGTCGCTCGCCGCAGGTGTCAACCAGGTGCTGGACGTCAGCTCCGCCGGGCTGGGCGAGGTCGGACGTGTGCTGGGTGCTCTGGCGCGCGGCGACCTGACGCAGAACATCGACGCCGAGTACGAGGGCGCCTACGGCAAGCTGAAGGAGGACGTCAACGCCACCGTGGCGAGCCTGCAGCGGCTGGTGGGGCAGATCAAGGAGGCGAGCGAATCGATCAACGTCGCGGCGCGTGAGATCGCGACGGGCAACGGCGATCTGGCGTCGCGTACCGAACAGCAGGCCGCTTCGCTCGAAGAGACCGCCAGCTCCATGGAGGAGCTGAGCGGCACCGTCAAGCAGAACGCGGACAACGCGCGCCAGTCGCACACGCTGGCGATCGGTGCCAGCGAGATCGCGCACAAGGGTGGCCGGACCATGGGTGAAGTCGTCACCACCATGGAATCCATCCAGCAATCGAGCCGGAAGATCGCCGATATCATTGGCGTCATCGACGGCATCGCCTTCCAGACCAACATCCTGGCGCTCAACGCCGCCGTGGAAGCCGCACGCGCGGGCGAGCAGGGCAGGGGCTTCGCCGTCGTCGCCACCGAGGTGCGCAGCCTGGCGCAGCGTTGCGCCACCGCCGCCAGGGAGATCAAGACGCTCATCGGCGACTCGGTGCAGAAGGTGGCGAGCGGCACTGCGCTGGTCGAACAGGCGGGCAAGACCATGCAGGAGGTCGTGGGCGGCGTCCGGCGCGTCACCGACATCATGGGCGAGATCACCACCGCCAGCCATGAGCAGAGCAGCGGCATCGAGCAGGTCACCCAGGCGGTCGCGCACATGGACCAGGCGACCCAGCAGAACGCAGCGCTGGTGGAGGAGGTCGCCGCGGCGGCGCGCGCCCTGGAGGACCAGTCCTCCGGCCTGGTGGCCGCAGTGGGACAGTTCGTGCTCGAACGGGACGCGGCGCAGCCGAAACCCGCTCACGAACCTCCGAGCTGGAGCCTGCCCCCATCACGAAAGAGCCAGATCACCCTGCAAAACGGGCTTGGCTCGCCGTCGTCGCCGCCGAATCCGAATGGTTCCGGTCAGGTGGAAACCCGCGTACGCCGGCGGGCAGGCTCCACGGCAGGAGCCGGCCCGCTGCGCGATCAGGGACCGACGCTGAAGCTGTAAGGGATACGGACCACCTCGTCGCCGGAGAGTACGCCGAGGTTGAAGGTGTCGATGTACAGGTAACCGCTCACCACCTTGCCGACCTGGCTGGCTGCCGGCTTGAACGTCACCTGGATGGTGGCGGTGCCGCCGGCCGCGACGGTCACCGGGTTGAAGGTATTCGTCCCCAGCACCAGGTCGGCCCAGACGTCGCCGCTGGTGGCCGACACCGTGGGGTCGAACGGTTGCATCAAAGCAACGGCGGCCGTGGTGACCGGTTGCGTGGTGGAGGCGCCGCCCGAGGAATACGGGCCGACCAGCGACGGGGCCATGATCCACGGTCCGAACGGTACCTCCGGCACCATCAGCGACGCTGCCACCGTATCCTTCGCCACCGGGTAGGCCCACAGGTCCGGCGCGCCGGTGGCGCCGACGTTGTAGCCTGCCGTGTTGAAGATGTCCATGTTGATGGGCACGTCCGACTGCGCCACGAAGCGCACCGCCGAGGCCTCGGTCGGCACGAACAGCAGTTCGCAGGCGCCCTGCAGCAGCTTGTTCGCGCACTGCGGCTGCGTGCCCAGTGTCACCAAGGCTGGTGTGCGGAGGCGGGCATCGACGAAGAACCACTCGGACGCGGCGCCGATGTTGGCGACCTGCACCGGAACGGTCAGCGACCCGCTGGCCGAGATCTTTGTCGTCGGGTCGTTCGGCAGCGAAGCTGACACCACCTGTGAGGTCGAGTACAGGTTGATCGCGGCGGCGAAGTGCAGCGCGGTCTGGTTGCCGGACGAGGTGAAGTTCTGCAGCAGCACGAAACGCCAGCGTCCCGGCTGCGGCTGGTAGCGGAAGATCTGCAGCTCGTTCTGCGAGGTCGAGCCGGTGGGATCCAGGTTCGGTTGCACGCTCAGCTCCATCCCGTTCGGATCGACCAGGATGCCTTCGAGCAGGTAGCCGCTGTCCGTGATCCCCACAGTCAAGGCGAGGTTCTGGCTGCCTGGCGGCACGTCAAAGGCATAGGTCTGGGTAGGGCCGGCGCCGGCCCGGCCATTGCCGCCGGTGAGGGTGCCGGTGAAGGTCGCGCCCGTGGGGCCGAGCGGCACCAGCGTGCGCGCGGTCAGCGGGATGGCGGGGAAGCCGGAGGGGCCGCCGGCCGCGGTCTCGTTGAAGCGGATCGCGGCCGCCGTGTCGCCCGGCTGCGACGGCATGTTGAAGCGGGCGATGAGCAGGGAGCTCGCGCCGGGCGCCAGGGTAAGCGCAGACGGCAGCACGCTGCCGAGCTTGGTGTAGTGCTCCACCGCCCAGGTGAACTGCACCGGGCCGCTGTAGCTGCCGGTTACCCCGGTCGGGCGGGTCGAGATCACCGCCGTCCAGGTGCCGGCCTCCGGCATGGTCACGTCGACGTGCCCGTAGCCGCTACCGAAGCCTTGCGGCACGGAATAAGTAGCCTGGCGGCCCTCCGGATCGAGCAGGCTGAGATAGGCGATGGGCGGCTTGGTGCTGCCGGGCGGGACCTGTACGGCGATCGCCGCGTCCAGGTGCTGCGCGCCCGCCGGCACCGTGAAGGTCTGCTCGATGTACGAGCGCGGCGCGCCGCTGGCATTGGGGAAGGTGGGATCCGTGGTCGGATCCAGCGTCAGGTTCAGCGTCGCCCCGCCGAAGGCCGGGCCCAGCGTCTCCAGCGTCGGCGTCAGGTGCTGGGTGGTGGTGCCGGTGTTGGTGACGGTGAAGAAGCGCGTCTCCGGCGTGTTCGGCAGATCGGTGGCGGCGGCGGAATCCGGAACGAACAGCAGGCTCTGGCCGTGTCCGGACGCCCCGGCGGATAGCGCCGCATTTACGGCGGCCAGGGCGTTGATCAATCCCGCGCCCTGCTCCGAAACCGGTGCGCCCAGATCGGTCGCGGTGCTCATGATGATGCGCTTGACCAGCGCCGGGGCGGGGGTCGCCCCGTGATGGGTGCTGCGATAGGCCTGGATCACCAGCGCCGCCTCACCCGAGGTGAGCGGGGCGGATTCGCTGGTGCCGCCGAAATCCTGCAGCGGCGTCGTCGTCCCCGCCAGGCTCGCGCATTCGGTGAAGAGGGTGTTGTTGGTGGAGCACAGCGCCCAGCCCAGATCGCCCGGCGCCACCACATCGACGGTGCGCGCGCCGGTCTGGGCGAAGCCGCCGGAACTCAGCGGCGAAATGTTGTTGCTGAGATAGCCGCCGCTGCCGAGCGGGATCGCGCCGGAGCCCGTCTGCGCATAGAGGCGGTACTGGGTGCTTGCTCCGGCGGCGATCACGTCCAGGTTGGTGGACGGCGAGCCGAGCGTGCCGGCGCTGCCGGCGTCGCCGGTGCTGACCACCACTGTCACGCCGGCCCGCACCGCTGCGCTGTTCGCCAGGGAGATCGGGTCGTTGTCGGTGTCCGGGAACGGGTTGGCGCCGAACGACTCGTTGAGCACGTCGACGTCGTCGTCGATCACGGCCCATTCGATGGCCTGGACCAGGGTCGAGGTAGTGGTGAGTCCGAGGTTGGAGAACGCCTTCAGGCCGGCCAGCGATGCGCCGGGCGCCATGCCGCGGATCTGGATGTTGCAGGGCGAGGGCAGCGGATGGGCCGCGGCGACGAACTGGCTGATGTCGAACAGCAGCGTAGTGCCGTTGGGGTTGTCCTGCGCCGCGATCGAGCTGGCGTCGCCGAAGGCTTCGGCGCCGCCGGTGGGCGTACCGGCGGGATCGCCGGAGAAGTCCTGGTAGTCGAAGAACACCTTGGAGCCATCCGGCCGCACGAAGCCGGCGCTGGTGGGATCGAGGCCGTCGGCGATATACGCGACCTTGACGCCCTTGCCGGTCACCGGCTGGCCGTTGCCGTCCTTCACCGTCTGCGCCTGCGGCACGGTCGGGTCGAGGAAGGCCGCGTTGGTCAGTTGCAGGGCCTCCGGCTCCAGCGTGCCGCACAGGCCGGTGGCGGTATCCGCGCCGGCGACGGCCCGGCTCGCGCCTCCCGCGGTGAGGCCGGCCGCCAGCTGGCGCGGCTGCAGCCGCTGGGTGCGGTCCTCGACCACGGCCCTGACCGACGGATGCGCCTTGAGCCGCGCCACCTCGTCCTTCGAAACGCGGGCCGCCAGCATGTTGACCAGGCGGAACTGGCGCGTCCTCAGCGCACCCGCCTGCCGCAGCTCGGCCAGGACCGGCGCCTGGGCCGCAGCCACCGCGTTGGCGCGCGCCAACAGGTTGCCGCGTGCCGGTGGCGTGCCCTCGAGCTGGTCGTTCAGAATCACGATCACGTCGGTGTCCTGCGCCAGCGCCTGCGCGCGGGCTCCGCTCAAGGCCGACGACAGGGAACTGCCCGAAACGACAGCCGCGAGCAGGACAAAAGCGGACTTGAACGGAGTCGATACGTTCATGGGATCTCCCGGTGCTTGTTCTTGATTCTTGCGCGGCGACGAGGCCTGTGAGCGTCCCTGCCCGCGGCGCCATTGCGTGCGCAGCTTCAGCGTGATTGGCTTGGTAGCAAGCTACACCCGCCGTAACGGGCAAGTCAACGACAGGGAGCTGCTGCCGCTACCGTCAGGCGGCGCGGGGATGCGCGGCGAAGAATTGCCAGATCAGCGGCGTCGCGGCCAGCTCCTGCGAGGGCTTGTCGAGGATCGCCAGCATCTGCTCGCCGCCCGGCCAGGCGTGGCCGCCGCCCTCGATCAGGTGGAACTCGACCTCGCAGCTGCCACGGCCGCCGCGGTACGACGTCTTGAGCACCTTGCCCTCGCCGCTGGTTTCCGGCGCGCCACAGCCGTTGTGGCGAGCCCAGAATTCGACGCCCTCCATCACCGGCGGCTTGGGCACCTTTTCCAGCGCTTTGGCGCCGATGCCGCCGCCGAGCGTCACGTTCTGGTCGGCACTGCCGTGGATGTGGATCACCGACACCGGCTGCGCTGGCCGACATTCGTATGCGGTCTGCGCCGCCGACACCACGCCGATGGCGGCGAAGGTGTCGCTCATCTCGCAGGCCAGCCGGTAGCTCATCATGCCGCCGTTGGAGAAGCCCGAGGCGTAGATACGCCGCGGGTCGATGCTGTAGTTGCGCCGCAGCTCGGCCAGCATGGCGCGGATGAAGCCGACGTCGTCGACATCGTTGCGCATGGCGTAGCCGCAGCAGGAGCCGGCGTTCCAGGTGTGGAAATGGCCGCGGCCCAGCGCGTTGAGCAGCGGCCGCCGCTCGCCGGTGCCGTCGGGATGGACCACGATGAAGCCGGAGCGGTCGGCTTCGGCGTCGAAGCCGGTCTGTACGCGGTTGCTGTGGGCATTGCCGCCGCCGCCGTGCAGCGACACCACCAGCGGCACGGGAGTGCCGGGAACATAGCCCGGCGGCAGGTGCACGATGTAGCTGCGTGTGCGGTCGCCCCACTGCAGCTGGTTGGCCGGGGTGTCGTCGTCGCGCGTCATGGGGTGCTCTTGTGCGGCGTGGCAGGCGTGCCTGCTGTGGCGTTCTTACGGGCATGGGCGATCGCCTGTTCCACCTCCCGTACCGTGGGATGCGCGGGCACGGTCAGGATCGTGCCCGGCTCGAGGTGGGCGGGTTGCTTGATGTGGTCCTTGTTGGCCTTCCACAGCAGCGGCCACAGCCTGGCGTTGTCGTAGACCTCGGGGCGCGCCGCGATCTGTCGCAGGCTCTCGCCGTCCCGCACCGTGTAGCTGCGGGCCTCGCTGCGCAGCTGCGCATTCAAGGCCTGCAGCGACGCGAGCGCGGTGCCTGCGTCGCCGGCGGCGAGCCTCGCCCTGGCATCATTCAATTGCGCCAGCTGGGCGTCGGACAGTCCGGTGCGCTCCTGCGCCAGTTTCAGCTCTGTCTGGGCCGCGCCGGCGGGGGGGGCGGCCCCGGCGCCGTCGTCCGCAGGCGTCGCCGCCGGCAGTGCCGGCAGGTTCGGCAGCGGCATGCCGTCCAACGGATCCACCGGTGCG
>JARLJS010000012.1 GCA_031291075.1 Nevskia sp.
ATTAAGTTGGGACTGTCGTCCCCGCGGAGGCGGGGACCCAGTTCTGCTTTGGAGCTTCGTGCAAAATCGAAAACTGGATTCCCGCCTGCGCGGGAATGACGAAGAAATTTAGTTAACGAATTTCCAACTCACCACACTAGAGACCGGCAAGCGCCGGCTTCAGCACGGCGCGAGCAGTCCAAAGCTGCGTGGACTGAGGATCCCGTTGGGATCGCGCCGACGCTTCTCGTCCACCAGCGCCTGCCGCAGGCGCTCCGGCGCGCGCCGACGAAATTCCCCGGCCCACTTCGGGCCGACGCCGTGCTCGGCGGAGAAGGTGCCGTGATGGCGCTGCGTCACGTCGAACACCAGCCGCACCAGCTCCGCCGCGTGCGCCGCCACCGGGTGCTCGCGCGTGCCGAGCAGGTGCAGGTGCGCGCCGCCCACGCCGGCGTGGCCGAAGGCGACGAACTGCACTTGCGGATGGGCGGCCTTGAGGGTGCGCTCCAGGTCGGACAGGTATTCGCCGAAGCCGGCCACTGGCGTCGCCGTGTCGAAGCTGAGGCGGCCGCCGCCGAGCGCGCGCATGCGCGCGTTGCTGGACTCGGTGATGGAGTGGCGCAGCTTCTTCAGCACCGGCAGCGGCGCATAGCCGATGCGCTCGGCCGGCCATTCGAGGATGCCGGCCAGGAAGTCGTACAGCTCGCCCGCCAGGTCCTCCTCCGCGTCCTGCGATTTCACCTGCAGCAGCAGGTAGAACGGCGCATCGATCTGCTGACTCTCGAACGGCCAGCGGAAGGCGGCGCCCTGGTGCTCGCGCACCAGCTCGATGGCGGGCCGGCCCATGAATTCGAATTCCTCGACGTCGCCGGGGAAGCTGTCGCGCGCGAACTCGAGCAGGCGCATCGCCTCCGGCATGTCCTGCACCGGCAGCAGCACCGCCTCGCGCTGCGCCGGCAGCGGGCAGGTGCGCAGCCGCACCCGGCTGACCACGCCGAACAGGCCCTGGCTGCCGATCAGGCCCCAGGCCGGCTGCACGTTGGCGGAGTCCACCGCCAGCCGCGATGGCTTGGGGGCCTCCCAAACAGTGGCGGTACACGGGCCGGCCGCGCTGCCGTCACCCCAGTAGCCCCAGGCGGTCTCGCACAGGTGGGCGGCAGTGCCGTAGCAGACGGCGTTGGCGCCGGCGGAGGCGTTGGCCACGCAGGCGCCGACGGTGGCGGCGCTGGTGGAGCCCATCTCCATCGGCCACATCAGGCTCAGGGGGCGCAGCATTTCGTTCACCGCGTCCACCGCCATGCCGGCCTGCACTTCGATCCGCGCATCGGTCAGGGCCGGCTGGCCCAGGTCGCGCCACCACGCGGCCAGCGCGTCGGCGCCCTGCTCGGGCGAGGCCTCCGGCGCGAACTCGAAGACGCGGCCGTCGGCCAGCTCGAAGCGCAACGGCCGGTTGAGCCGCTCCAGCGACAGCACCGCCTCGCCTTCCGGCCGCTGCGATTCGACCAGGCCGGTGCGGCCGGCGCTGATCACGAGTTTCTGCTTCAGCTCGTTGCACAAGCGCAGCACCTGCTGCAGCTCGGCCTCGCTCGCCGGCAGCAGCGCGCAGGAGGTATGGCCTGGCTCGCCGCGCTCGGGGATCTCGTAGCGCTGCAGGCGGTCGCGCTCGTCGATGTAGCGGGGGCCCAGCAGGGCGCGCAGGGATTCGGCGGTGTTCAATGGGTCGCGGCTTGGACGGGAGTCTGGGAGCTGCCGCGCGCGGCGTCAGGGCTGTAAGGCTTGCGGCACTCGTGCATGGCGCGCGCGGCGTCGCCGCCGCTGCCCTTGACCCGGTCCACGCATTTCTGGTCCAGCACCGGCGGGCGAGGCTGCAGGTTGATGCTGGGCGGGGCCAGGATGGTCGGGCCACCACCGCCCGCCGCCGCACATAGCGGCAGAACCAATGTCGATAACAGCGTGGCGATGCTTTTCATGGGCGGATTTTCCGCCAATCCGCCTCGTCTTGGAAGCGCGCGGGGTGCGGGCAGCGGCCCGCACCCCGCGTTTTCACGTCAGCCGGCGGTCGAACGCTCCACCGCAGCCGGCGCACCGACCTTGCTGTTCAGCAGCAGGCCCAGCAGCGCGTCCACCGCGTTGCCGCCGCGGCCGTCCTGCTGGCCGCCGATCACCACCTGCGGCACCAGCGGGTTGCGCGATTCGCGGATGGCGGCCTCCAGGATCTGCGCCAGCTCCTTCTTGAGCTGGAACTCCGGCCCGCCGAAGGCGCTGACCTGGGCTTTCACCGAGCGGGCCTGCGCCTCGCCCACCGCGGCGATGCGGTCGGCCTCGGCGATACCCTCGACGCGGATGCGCTCGGCGTTGGCGGCGGCGGTGACGCGCACCGCGTCGGCCTCGCGCTGGCGCGCGGCGAGCTGGGCCGAACCCTTGTTCTCGGCGATCTTGATCTCCACCACCGAGCGGGTCAGGTCGGGCTGGGCGGCGGCCACCGCCATCGACTCGCGCAACTCGCGCTCCTTGTCCGCGGCCAGGCGCTGGTTCTCATAGGTCACCACCTTCTCCGCCGCGACCTGGCGGGCGCGCAGCTGGTCGAGGATGGTGGCGATGTGCTGGTCGCCGGCGGCGGGGCGCGGCGTGCCGATCATCACCTCCATCAGGTTGAGGCGGTACTTCTTGAAGCGCTCGGCCATGGCCTTCACCGCCTGCGCCTGGATCTCGGCGCGGCGCGACACCAGCTCGATCAGGGTGCAGTTCTGTGCAGTGTCCTTGAAGTAGGCCGACACCATCGGATCCAGGGTCTGCTCCACCAGCAGCCGCAGGTCGGCGAACTGCTGCACCACCATCGGCGCATCCTCGTAGGCGATGTGCAGCACGATCGACAGCGGCAGCACCGGTTCGAAGGCGTCCCGCGTGATCAGGCGGATATCGGACAGGTTGGTGTCGAAGCCGTGCGCCTCGCTGCGGCCCTCGATCCAGCGCAGCACGAAGTTGGTGGTGGGCACCTGGATCACCTTCACGCCGTATGGATTGAGCGCGTACTTGCCGGGCTGCAGCGCGCGGCTCCATACGCCGCGCTTGCCGGACTCCACCAGCTCGCCGTGCTTGTAGTCCCTGCCGGTGAGGTCGCTGCCGCGCGGGCCGGTGTAGGACACCACCACGCCGACCTTGCCGATCTCGATCACGGTCTTGGGCTGCAGGTCGATGGTGGCGAACAGGCGGTTGATGTAGTACGTGCCTTCCACCAGCACCTGCTCCTGGCGGCCGCGGCGGCCGCCGGCGCACAGGAAGCGCTCCGGGTCCTGGAAGCAGTTGTGGTAGGTGGCCAGGTTCTTCGCGTCGGTGCCGACGGTGGGCGCGATGATCTCCTCGTGCTCCAGCGAGGGACCGTCGTGCACGGTGGCGACGCCGATGCGGTCCTCCTGGTCGCGGATCACCACCGGCTCGAAGCCGTGGCGGTCGAGGATGCGCGCGCGCATCTCCTGCTGCGCGGCTTCGTCGTCGGACAGCTTGACGGCATGGTTGCCCTCGCTGGTGAGGATCACGAACTGGGCGGTGTTGATGGCGTATACGCCCTCGCGCAGGATCTGCCGCTGCGGGCCGCGCTGGCCGCCGCGCTCGATGAAGCCGCGCGCGTCCTCGAACGAGGCGTCCTCCGGCAGCGACGCCAGTGTCTGGCCGGGCGGCAGCGGCTGGCCGCTGCGGGCGAAGACGTAACCGATGGTGCCCTGCGGCACGGTGGGCAGCGGCATGACGTGGATGCGGTACTGGAACGGCATGAAGAAGTGCAGGCCGCCACGCAGCACCTCGGGCCTGAAGCCGGCCTCGTCCTGCAGCGCCATGAAGCCCTCGCGCACCGAACCCTGCAAGCTCCACAGCTTCTCCACCACTCCCATCGACTCGTTGCCGATGTAGACGACGATGCGCGACACGTAGATGACATACAGGGCGGCGAGCGCGAGCAGCGCGCGCAACGCCCAGTGACTCACGATGACAAGATCCATGGGGATTCTCCTTGCGGTCAAACCGACGAAGACGCCGCCGTACCGGCCGGCAGGGACAGGTGGGGTCAGCGGCGCACTACGGGCGTCGGCGCTCCGGTGAACGGGTCAGCGGGGAATCTAGGGCGGCGTGGAAATGCGGCCACCCGTGGCGGGCCGTGCAGGCACGGCTGCGGCGAACTGCGGACTGTGAACTGTGCGGTGCAGGTTCATGCGAAGCCACCTCGCAGGGGCTCCCGGACGCCACACATGCGCCCGTTATGTCACGGATAAGTGACGATGCGATGCTGCCCGGAGGCCGCCGCATTGTCAATAATACGCAACGCATGTCACTATATTCACACACGATTTGCCGGATGCGCCGATGGCGAAGAACCCCGAGCTGGGCCGCTACCTGCAGGGCCTGATCCGCGCCGAGAAGGCGCGCCACAACCTTACGTTCGAGGACCTTTCGCAGCGCCTGGCGCGCCACGGCATCCGCCAGTCGGCCACCAACTTGCGCACCAAGCTCAGCCGCGGCGACATGAGCGCGCAGCTGTTCCTGGCGCTGGCCAAGGTGCTGGGCCTGCGCAGCATCGCCCTGGGCGAGCTGGAGCTGCGGACGGTGAAGACGCCACGCCGGGAATGACGCCTGGAGCGGCAATGCGGCGCGCGCCCCGAAACGGGGCAGTTCGCAAATCGCCCGGATCGTCCCGTTCATCGGTCGGGCCGGAGCCGGCGGGAACGGCCGTGCGACGCTGCACTGCATTTGCCTGGATGCGGCCAACAATATGCAGTTCCGGAATCGCGGCCATAGATCCCGCGCTGCGGACGGGGAGCAAGCCCGTACGCTGCACAGTCCAGAACCCGGCTTTAGCGCCCGGGCGATCATCGCGTTGCTGGCCGCGCTGCTGCTGTCGGCCGCCGCGGCACCATGCCTGGCCGACGGCGCGTCGCCGGCCCTGGTCCTGAACGGCGAGGAACGCCAGTTCCTGGCGCAGCACCCGGTGGTGCGCTGGACCGCCGATCCCGCGCTGGCGCCGGTGATCTTCGAGGACGTCAACGGCGTGCCGGGCGGCTTGGCCAAGGACTACATCAACGAGATCCAGGCGCGCCTGGGCATCCAGTTCGAGTACCGCCACGCGGCCAACTGGAGCGAGGCGGTGGCGATGATGAAATCCGGCGAGGCCGACGCCATCCTGCCGGTACAGCCCAATCCCGAATGGGAGAAGGCCTGGACGTTCAGCCGCTCGATGCTGCCGGCCTACCACTCCACCGTGATGGGCCGCGAGGACGCGCCGCACTTCGAGCGGCTGGAGGAGCTGGACGGCCGCCGCTGGGCGCTGGTGATGGACCTCGACGAGTCCAATCACATCCTGCTGGAGCTGCCGCACCTGCAGCCGTTGTGGGTGAACAACGACGGCGAGGCCGTGCAGGCCGTCGCCGAGGGCCGCGCCGACTACGCGGTGGGCAACGCCGCGGTGCTGAGCCACGCGGCGCGTACCCACTCGTTGGCCAACCTGGAAATGCTCGGTTCGGTCGGCCTGGCACGCCACTCCGACATCGCCGTGCGCAAGGACTGGCCGGAGCTGGTGCAACTGATCGACCGGGCGCTGCAGGCGATCCCGGCCTCGCGCCAGGACGAGATCAGCAGGCGCTGGATCGAGGCGCCGGTCAACCGCGGGCTTGACCCCGCCGAGGTAAGGAGCTGGGCGCTGGAGGTGGGCGTGCCGGTGGCCGGGCTGGTGCTGCTGATCGTGCTATGGGCGCTGCGCCTGCGGCGCGAGGTGCGCCTGCGCAAGTCCGCGGAAGCCGAGGCGCGGGCGCAGGCCGAGCGCAGCAGCCGGGCGCAGCAATCGCTGCTGGACATCACCGACCGCGTGCCCGGCGCCGTGTTCCAGACCCAGTACAACAGCGGCGGCCTGAATTTCCTGTTCGTCAGCAGCAACATCGCCGACCTGATCGGCGTCTCGCGCGAGGCCGTGCTGGCCGACGTGCGCAATTTCTTCAAGGTGGTGGTGCCGGAAGACCTGCCCGGGCTGTTCGCCTCCATGCGGGCCGCCGCCGACCCGCAGGCCGCGTGGCGCTACGATTTCCGCGTCTGCCACGGCCAGACCGGGAAGATCATGTGGGTCAACGGCCAGGCGCGGCCGCGGCTGTACGGCAACGGCAACCTGGTCTACACCGGCTACCTGTTCGACCTGACCCCGCAGAAGGAGATGGAGACGGAGTTGGCGCGGGCCCGCGAGGCGGCGGAAGCGGCGGCCAAGGCGAAGGGCGAGTTCCTCGCCAACATGAGCCACGAGATCCGCACGCCGATGAACGCCATCATCGGCATGAGCCACCTGGCGCTGCAGACCGACCTGACCTCCAAGCAGCGCAACTACCTGTCGAAGATCGAAACCGCGGCGCAGTCGCTGCTGGGCATCATCAACGACATCCGCGACGTCTCCAAGATCGAGGCCGGCAAGCTGACGGTGGAGAAGGTCGACTTCAGCCTGCAGGCACTGCTCGACAACCTCACCGCCCTGATCGGCCAGAAGGCGCAGGACAAGGGCCTGGAGCTGCTGCTCAAGGTCGACCCGCGCATCCCCAACGACCTGGTGGGCGACCCGCTGCGGCTGGGCCAGATCCTCACCAACTACTGCACCAACGCGGTCAAGTTCACCGAGAAAGGTGAAGTCGTGGTGTCCGCCGACCTGCTGGAGAGCGGTCCGGACGGGATCTTCGTCCGCTTCGCGGTGAAGGACACCGGCATCGGCATGACGCCGGAGCAGAAGGCTTCCCTGTTCCAGGCCTTCCAGCAGGCCGACACCTCCACCAGCCGCAAGTACGGCGGCACCGGCCTCGGCCTCGCCATCGTCAAGCGCTTGACCGCGATGATGGACGGCGAGGTGGGGGTGGACAGCGAGTTCGGCCAGGGCAGCACGTTCTGGTTCACCGCCCGCCTCGGCGTGCAGAAGGACGCCAAGCCGGCGCTGTCGGTCGCCGCCGAGGACATCGCCGGCAAGCGCGTGCTGGTGGTGGACGACAACGCCACCGCGCGCGAGATCCTGTGCACCCTCTTGCGCATGCTGGGCCTGGAGGTCACGCCTTGCGCCTCGGGCGCCGAGGCGCTGCAGGCGCTGAAGCAGGCCGACGCCGACCGCCCCTACGACATGATGCTGCTCGACTGGCAGATGCCGGTGCTGACCGGCGTCGAGACCGCGCGCCGCATCCGCGCCGACGCCGACCTCCGGCACCAGCCGCTGATCATCATGGTCACCGCCTACGGCCGCGAGGACATGCTGCAGGAGCTGCGCGACGTGGTGATCCACGGCATGCTGGTCAAACCGGTCAACGCCTCGATCCTGCTCGACGCGGTGATGGATGCCTGCGGCACCAGCCTGCGCCAGGCGGTGCAGCGCAAGCACGAAATCCTGGTGCCGCCCAAGGACCTGCGCGGCGCCCACGTGCTGCTGGTGGAGGACAACGAGATCAACCAGGAGGTGGCCTGCGAAATCCTGGCCAAGGCCGGCGTTGAGGTGGCGGTGGCGAACAACGGCCGCGAGGCCGTCGACATGGTCCGCCGGACCCCTTACGACCTGGTGCTGATGGACATGCAGATGCCGGTGCTGGACGGCATCGGCGCCACCGTCGAGATCCGCCAGGACCCGCGCTTCGACGGACTGCCGATCATCGCCCTCACCGCCGACGTGATGAGCGCCGACATCGAGCGCTGCCACGCGGTCGGCATGAACGACCACATCGGCAAGCCGATCGACGTCAAGGAACTGTTCGAGAAGCTGTCGCGCTGGCTGCAGCGCGCACCCGAGCACGGCGCAGCCGACGCCGCGGCGCCGAAGCCCGCCGCCGAGGAGCTGCCGGTGGCACTCGACGGCATCGACCAGGAGCGCGGGGTGCGCAACATGGCCGGCGACCGCGCCCTCTACCGGCGCATGCTGATCAAGTTTGGCGCCACCCAGACCGAGACCCCGCAGCGCGTGCGCGCCGCGCTCGAGCGCGGCGACCGCAGCGGTGCCGTGCGCGAGGCGCACACCCTCAAGGGCCTGGCCGGCAACATTGGCGCCGCCAAGTTGCAGGCACTGGCCGCTGCCCTGGAGCAGGCGCTGGCGCGTAGCGAGGAGGACACGACGGGCCGCCTCGCCGCCACGGCGGCGGAGCTGGCGCGGGTGATCGCGGCGCTGGCCCCCCTTCACGGCCAGACCGGCGAACAGCAGCAGGGTGCCGCGGCGGAAACACGCGCGCCGGTGGACATGGAACGCCTCGGCAAGGTGCTGGTGGAGCTGCGTCAACGGCTGGAGGACAACGACACCGCCGCGAGCGATTCCCTGGAAAGCGCGGCGCAGGTGCTCAAGGGGTCCGGTGACGGCGCGCTGATGGATATCGAGAGGGCGCTAGGTGAGTATGATTTCGACCAGGCCAGAACCCACTTCAACAGCCTGCTGCAAAGGCTGAAGGTGAGCCTGTGACAGCGCGGATCCATTAGAGGGAGGCAGTCGTGGACGCCGAAACCCAGCAAACCGTCCTGGTCGTGGACGACGTGCCCCAGAACATCGACGTGCTGTCGGGGATCCTTCGCCCCTTCTACAAGGTGCAGGCCGCCACCAGCGGTACCCGCGCCCTGGGCATTGCCAGCAGCGACCGCCAGCCCGAACTGATCCTGCTCGACATCCAGATGCCGGACATGGACGGCTATTCCGTCTGCCAGCGCCTCAAGGAGAACCTGGCCACCCGGCGCATCCCGGTGATCATCTGCAGCGCCCTGGGCGAGGTCGACGACGAACGCCGCGGCTTCGACGCCGGCTGCGTCGACTACATCACCAAGCCGGTGAGCCCGGCGATCGTGCTGGCGCGCGTGCGCACCCACCTGGCGCTGTACAACCAGCAGCGCGAGCTGTGGCGGCAGGTGCGCGAGCAGACCGCCGAGATCCATGAAACGCGCCTGGCCCTGATCAAGTGCCTGGGCAAGGCCTCGGAGTACAAGGACGACCAGACCGGCCACCACGTCCTGCGCATGGCGCACTACTCGCGCCTGCTGGCGCTGGCGGTCGGGTTTTCGGAGGAGGACGCCGAACTGCTGTTCCAGGCCGCCCCCATGCACGACGTCGGCAAGATCGGCACGCCGGACCACATCCTGAAGAAGAAGGGCAAGCTGGAACCGGAGGAATGGGACATCATGCGCCGCCACGTGGAAAACGGCGTGACCATCCTCGGCGATCACAAGTCCGAGCTGCTGCAGCTGGCACGAACCGTGATTCTCTCCCACCATGAAAAATGGGACGGCACCGGCTACCCCAAGGGGCTCAAGGGCGAGGAAATCCCCCTGCCCGGCCGCATCGTCGCGCTGGCCGACGTGTTCGACGCACTCACCAGCGAGCGGCCGTACAAGCCGGCCTGGTCGGTCGACCGCTCCGTCGCCCAGATCCAGGCCGATGCCGGCAAGCACTTCGACCCCAACCTGGTGCGCAAGCTGCTCAGCATGCTGCCCAAGCTGCTGGCGATCCGCGACAGCTTCCAGGATTCCCACGCGGCGGCATAAAACCGACCCCGGGCACCGCGCGATGGCGCCGGCGGCCCCACCAAAACTGATGATCGCCGCGCTCGATTGGCCGTGCGGCCACTCGGGTGAACTCGCCCCGGCAGACCACTTGCCTCGGCCAAGGCACCCATAACCCCGCAACATGTGGGGTCCCGTGGTCAAAAACCAGTCAAAATTATTTCCTACTATGCATAGATTGCGACCGGAGCACGCAATCGTGTGATAGTTTTACCGGCGTTCAGGGCGCCCGCTTCTTGTGGCGCACAGGTCAATCAAGAAGGGGAATCCACATGACGCGTGCGCACCGCCTGCATTTCAGGAAACTGGTCCTGCTGGTACTGGCCGGGGCTTCACCCCTGACGGCCAGTGCAGGGCCTGGTTGGTACGTCGGCGCCGAAGGCGCGGCGAACTTCGTCAAGCCGCAGGACTACCGGATCTACGGCTACGGCGGCATATTGGGCGTACAGGACGGCTTCACGGTCGGCAACGCGACTCTCGGCACCGGCTGGCTCGCCGGTCTGATTGGCGGCTACTCTTTCGAAAACGGGTTCCGCGGCGAACTGTCGCTCGACTATCGTCGCAACGACTTCAGCAAACTGATCCGCAGCCCGATCACGGGCAATTTCCTCGGCGCCAACCGAACCTTCTTCGCCGGCGCCCAGACCACGAACGTCGGAGGGTTCGAGAACACCGACACCCTGCTGCTCAGTGTCTACTATGATTTCATCCGCAACGGCTGGTTCCATCCCTACATCGGCATTGGCGGCGGCGGCGCACGCGTCGCGCTGCGCCATCCCCGCTACGACCAGACCGAGCTGTTCCAGCGCTTCGACACCACACCCGCGTTCCAGGGCGCTGCGGGGGTCGATTTCGATCTGAGCGATCACTGGACGGCGTCGCTGGATTACCGTCACCTCGAAGCGCTGACCAGCACCTTCGACCTCGTCGCCAACCAGCCCAACAGCTCCGTCAAGGCCACCTACCACGCCAACGCCGTGGGCATGGGTATCCGCTATTCTTTCGGCGCGCCGGAACATCCCGCCGCGCCGCCGCCGCCGGAAGCGCCGGTGCAGGTGGTGCCGACGCAAGAACCGCCGCCGCCGCCACCGCCGCCGCCCTGCCAGCCGCCGGTGCCCGGCCAGCCGATCACCCTCGAGGGCTGCAAGGAGGGCGACGTCATCGTGCTGCGCGGCGTGAACTTCAATTTCGACAAGGCCACGCTCACGGTCAACGCCAAGACCCTGCTCGACCTGCTGGCCGACGCGCTGCTGGCGCGCCCGGACATCAAGTTCGAGATCGACGGCCACACCGACGGCAAGGGCTCGCTGCGCTACAACCAGAAGCTGTCCGAACGGCGCGCCGACTCGGTCAAGCAGTACCTGATCGGGCGCGGCGTCAGCGCCGACCGCATGACCACGCAAGGCTTCGGCAAGACCCGTCCGATCGCGACCAACAGCACCGACGAAGGCCGCGAGCTGAACCGCCGCGTCGAGCTGAAGATCACCGCGGTCAGTCCTCCTCCCGGGGGCGCGGCGGTGACGACGCCGGGTGAAGCGCCGGCGGCGCCGGCGGCAGCGGCGGCGCCAGCCGATGCCTCGGCCCCCGCTCCGGCG
>JARLJS010000013.1 GCA_031291075.1 Nevskia sp.
GGAGACGGTCGGGTCCAGCACCGAAAAGCGCGGGAAGAACAGCGGGCTGGCCATCCCCAGCTTGTCCTTGGTGGCGCGGCGGGTGATCACGGCGTTGCCGTTCATCTCCGAACCCGTGGCCGGCAGGGTCAGCACCGTGCCTACCGGCAGCGCCTTGGTCACCACCGAGGCGCGGGTCAGCACGATCTCCCACGGATCGCCCTCATAGAAGACCGCCCCGGAGAGGAACTTCGAGCCGTCCACCACCGAACCGCCGCCCACCGCCAGCACGAAATCGACTTTCTCGCGCCGGGCGAGCGCGACGCCCTCCAACATGGTCTCGAAGGCCGGGTTGGGCTCGATGCCGCCGAACTCCACCACCTGGCGCGCGCCCAGCGCGGCCTTCACCTGCTCGTATGTTCCATTGCGTTTGATGCTGCCGCCGCCGTAGGTCAGCAATACCTTGGCATTGTGGGGAATTTCGCCGTCGATGGCGGCAATCTGCCCCTTCCCGAACAGAATCCGGGTCGGGTTCCGATAATCGAAGTTATCCATGACAATCCCTCGAACCGATGCGCTGTGATGATGGCGTTACCCATAACACCCGCGCTTCGATCTGGGCAGTCGCGCTCTCGGGGACAAGCGGGCGCCGCTGACTAGCGCGCCTGCTGGATCGCCGAGAGCACCCATCGCCCGCCTGGGCTGCGCAGGAACGTCCAGTATTCCACGGCCTGGACGTGCTCGCTGGGGTGTCCTTCCACCACCTGCCCGGAGGCATCGCGGGTCACGTCGATCATCGAGAAGCGCATCGCCACGGTGGCATACTCGCGCCCGCCCTCGGCCCACGCCTCGGCCAGATCGCCCTGCTGCAGCTTCACGTCGGAAACCGTGTTGCGCACGCCCCGGCTGACCTGATCGGCCAGTTGCTCCGCGAAATAGCTCACCATTTCCGGCGAGGCCAAAGCCTGCATCGCCGCCAGATCGTGCCGCGACCAAGCCGCCTGCACCTGCTGGAGCGTCTGCTCGAACTGCGTGTAATCCGCAGGCCCGATCGCCACCCCGCTGGCCGCCACCCCGCTGGCCGGTCGACCGCCCGCCTGCGGCCC
>JARLJS010000105.1 GCA_031291075.1 Nevskia sp.
CCGCGTTGTTGCAGCCCTGGCCGTGGCCGCCGCCCAGGTAGCGCAGCCGCAATGCATCGTGCGCCGCGCCGCCGATGGCCGGGCCGCGCGCCTCGCCCTGCAGCGCGCCGGGCGAGACCCTGCGCCAGAAGCCCGTCACGCCCACGCCCAGCGCCAGCACCGCGCAGCCGAACACCAGGCCGAACATCGCCGCCAGCAGATTGTGCGGGAAGATGGCGTAGAAGTTGCCGGCCAGCGGTGCGTGCAGCAGGCTGCCACGCATGGCAAGCACCATCACCAGGAACAACGCCAGCCCGGTTGCCAGCGCCAGCGCGGTGGCCAGGCCGGCGCGGCGGTACAGGCCACCGAGGGCGGCGGGCCAGGCGTAGTCGGAGTATGTCTGAACACGCACCTTGGCCATGGCCTGCGGCACGTTGACCGCAAACTCGTGCGGCGGCGCGTACTGGCAGGCGTGGTAGCAAGCGCCGCAGTTGTGGCACAGGTTGGACAGGTAGTGGATATCGGCCTTGCCGAACTCCAGCCGGCGCGTCATGGCGGGAAACACCGCACAAAAGCCTTCGCAATAACGGCAGGCATTGCAGATCTGCATGACGCGGCCTACCTCGGCCTCGTCCCCGGTGAGCGGCAGCACGCCCTGGGCCAGCGCCGCCGCTTCGCGCGTCAGCGCTTCAAGATGTTGCATGCTGTTTTTCCTGGAATACGTTGTGACAGGGCCGCCCGAGCGCGGCGGCGGCGGCCTGGGTGCCGGCGATGCGCCCGAAGGCGGTGCCGATGGCCATGCCGACACCTGCCGTATAGCCCTTGCCGAGCACGTTGCCGGCCATCATCTCGCCAGCCACGAACAGGTTGGCGCTGGGCTTGCCGCCGAAGTGCACGGCGGCGTGCTCGTTCACCTTGAGGCCGAGGTAGGTAAAGGTGATGCCGGGGCGCAGGGCATAGCCGAAGAACGGTGCGGTATCGATCGGCCGCGCCCAGTGGGTCTTGGCCGGGGTAATGCCCTCGGTGTGGCAGTCGTCCAGCACGGTGTGGTCGAAGGTGCCGACGCGGCACGCCGCGTTGTAGTCCGCGATGGTGCGCATGAAGGTGGCCTCGTCCAGCCCGAGCTGGCGCGCCAGTTCCGGCAGCGTGTTGGCGCGCACGCCCGGGAATACCGGCGGCATGAAGCGGCCCACGGCCTTGGCGTCGATGATCGAATAGCCGATCTGCCCGGGCTGCTGCGCGACCAGCCGCCCCCAGATGGCGTAGCGCTTGGGCCAGAAATCCTCGCCTTCGTCGTAGAAGCGCGCGGCATTGCGGTTGAGCATCACGCCCAGCGAGACGCAGTCCACCCGGGTGCAGATGCCGCCGTCGTACAGCGGCGCACGCGCGTCGATGGCCACGCAGTGCGATTGGGAAGGGTCGCCGATGGCGTCCGCTCCGGCTTCGATCATGAACTTGAGCAGCACGCCCATGTTGAAGCGCGTACCGCGGATCAGGAAGTTGTCGGCCGGCCAGTCACCGTCGGCGTTCTGGCCCCAGGCCTCGCGCAGCCATGCGCGGTTGGACTCGAAGCCGCCGGCGGCCAGCACGCAGCTGCGCGCCTCGATGCGCTCGCTGCCGATGCGGGCGGCCTTGAAGCGGTCGCCGTCCATCTCGATGGCGTCCACCGGGGCGTTGTAGCGCACCTTGACGCCGAGGGCTTCGGCGCTGCGGAAGTACGCGTTGACCAGCGCCTTGCCGCCGCCCATGAAGAAGGCATTGGTGCGCGCCACATGCAGCGCGCCTGACAGCGGCGGCTGGAAGTGCACGCCGTGGCTGCGCATCCAGTCGCGGCAGGTCGACGAGGCGCGAATGGCCAGGCGAGCCAGCCGCTCGTCGGTCAGGCCGCCGGTGACCTTGAGCAGGTCTTGCCAGTATTCCTCTTCGGGATAAGCCTCGACCAGCACGTCTTGTGGCGCGTCGTGCATGCAGCGCAGATTGCGGGTGTGCTGCGAGTTGCCGCCGCGCCACTCGCGCGGGGCGGCTTCCAGCAGCAGCACGCTGGCGCCGGCTTCGCGCGCCATCAGGGCCGCGCACAGGGCGGCATTGCCGCCGCCGATGACCAGGACGTCGATCATGGGCGTGCGCCTCGGGCAAGGCTAGGGATAGCCGGCA
>JARLJS010000106.1 GCA_031291075.1 Nevskia sp.
ACCATCCAGGACGCGGACTTCGCCTCGGAAACCGCGAACGAAACCCGCGCCTCGGTGCTGCAGCAGGCCGGCGTGGCGGTGCTGGGACAGGCCAACTCGCAGCCGCAGCAGATCCTGTCGCTGCTGCAGCACCTGTAAGGGTGATGCGGTAGAGGCAGCAAGCGGTATGTTCCACCCCATGCCGGCAGGGATGCCGGCATGGGGTTTTCCGCCGTTCCGGCGCATGGAAACGGCGGGTTGATGGGAGTAGTGCCATGGCCGATTCGATCGCGGGTATTGCGGGTATGGCGGGTGTAATCCCGTCCTTGGTGCCGCCGGGCGGCGCTGCGGGGACGGCCGGTCCGGCCGCGGGAGTGCCGGCACCGGTGGCGGACGTCGCGCAGGCGGCGGCCGCGGCGGCAGCTCAAAAGCAGCAGGCCGCACCGGACCTCCACGATGTGGCGTCGGCACTCAACCAGTACGCGCAGGATATGCACACCAGCCTGCATTTCCAGGTCGATCACACCACCGGTCAGTTGGTCATCTCGGTGATCGACACCCAGACCAACCAGGTCCTGATGCAGGTTCCCAACGAGGAGGCGCTGGCCATCGCCCAGAGTCTCGCCCATATGCAGGCACAGCTGTTGCAACGCAAGGCCTAGGAGACAAGACATGACCATCAGCCTCGCCACCGTCGGCAACAGCTCCACCACGGGGGTGGTGACCTCGCAGGGCCTCGGCTCCGGCATTAACATCAGCTCGCTCGTGACCTCCCTGGTCAGCGCCGAGATTTCGCCGCAGCAGACCCTGCTGCAGTCGCAGCAGACCGGCGACCAGGCCACCATCTCGGCTCTCGGCTCGGTCAAGTCGGCGCTGTCCAGCCTGCAGAGTTCGGTGGATGCCATCACCAGCGGCGGCGCCCTGCAGCAGCTGTCGGCGCAGTCCAGCAGCAGTTCGGTGTTCACCGCTGCCGCCACCAGCAGCGCGGCCGCCGGGTCCTACCAGGTGCAGGTGCAGACGCTGGCGGCGGCCAACACGATCCAGTCCTCGGTGTTCAGCAGCGCCAACGCCACGGTGGGGACCGGGCCCTATAGCATCACCGCCGGCGGCAAGACCTTCAGCGTGTCGCTCACCAACAGCAACGACACCCTGTCCGGGCTGGCTGCGGCGATCAACGGTTCCAGCAGCAACAGCGGCGCGTCGGCCACCGTGGTCAACGGCACCAGCGGGTCCTACCTGCTGTTGTCCGCCACCCAGACCGGCACCGCCAACGCGGTATCGGTGTCGAACTCGTCGCCGATCAGCTTCACCACTGTGCCGGGGCAGACGGCGTCCGACGCCACCGGCACCATCGACGGCATTGCCTTCGACAGCGCCAGCAACATCGTCTCGAACGCGCTCACCGGCGTCTCGCTGGCGCTGACGGGCACTTCGCCCAGCAACACCACCCAGACCCTGACCGTGAGTGCCAACACCACCTCGGCGGCCAGCGCGGTGCAGTCCTTCGTGTCCGCCTACAATTCGGCGCTGTCGCTGATCACCACCAGCACCGCCTATACGCCAGGCACAAGCTCCGCCGGCAGCACCACCACCGCGTCCGGCACTGCCGGCCCGCTGCTCGGCGATATCGCGGTGGAGAGCCTGCAGCAGCAGCTGCAGTCCATCGTCGGCGGCAACATCGGCGGCACCAATGCTTTCACCCTGCTGTCGCAGATCGGCGTGACGGCGAACTCGGACGGCACTCTCGCGGTCAACTCTGCCAGCCTCAGCAACGCCCTGCAGCAGAATACTGCCGCGGTGCAAAGCCTGTTCTCCGGCAGCAACGGTATCGGCACGCGGCTCGACACGCTGCTCAACCAGGTGATCGGCACGCCGGGAACCACCGGCATGATCGATACCGAGACCAACGCGCTGCAGAGCCAGGTCACCAGCATGAACACTCAGCTGAGCAATCTGACCGCGGAGTCGGCCCAGCTCACCGCGCAGTACAACCAGGAGTTCAACGCCATGGATACCGTCGTGGCGGGCTACAAGAACACCTCCAACCTGCTGACCCAGTTGTACGCGCCGCGCACCACCAGTTCGTCGTCGTCCGGCTCGTAGCCGGGGCGGGGTACTCAGGGCTTCGTCGTCGCGCAATGCCTGCGCGTCGCAACGCCGCGCAGGTATTGCGACGCGTCGCCAAAACGTTCCGCATGCATTGCGATTCCGGCCGCGTGCCGCCGGCAGCTCTCATCATGGCCTTTTGTCGGATCTACGCAGGCGGCGGATCTCAAGTTTCCCTGCGCTGCGCCGTTATCCGGATACAGCCGAAAGTGGATCGCGCCGTAGCCTTAAAGACGGTGTGGTCGGGTCAATAGCCGCAATGACATTGGGAGAGCTGACGTGAGTCTGGTTGTCAACACCAACATGACGTCCATCGTGACGCAGAATTATCTGTCGAAGACCGAAGGACAACTTGCCACCGCCACCCAGCGTCTCGCCTCCGGCCTGCGTATCAACAGCGCCGCGGACGATGCCGCCGGTTACGCGATTTCCCAACGTATGACCTCCCAGGTGAACGGTGACAACACCGCGATCCAGAACACCAACAACGCGGTGTCCCTGGCGCAGACCGCGCAGGGCTCGCTGTCCGAGATCACCAACAACCTGCAGCGC
>JARLJS010000107.1 GCA_031291075.1 Nevskia sp.
AACGGCGGCTTGGGCGGCGGCCAGCCGCCGGCGCCGGGCCAGGGGTGCCAGGGCGGGCGGCCCGGGTAGTGGCCGGGGCCGTAAGCCGGGCCATAGACGGGGTAATAGAAATAGGTGGTGCCGCAAACCGGCGCGCAGAAAGCGTTGTAGGGGTCGTAAAAAGCGTCGAAATAGGGGCCGGCGAACAGGCTCTGGTACTGGTGGGCGGACGGGTAGACGTCGCCGTAAAACGAGGGGCTGTGGGCGCAGGCGGCGAGCCATAGCGCCGCGAGACCTACCAGCTGCCTGCCTGAATCTCCTCTTCGAAGCATGATGCCAATGGTACGCCGGCCGTACCCGTAAGTGCCTGTTTTCTACCTTGCAGTTCCCGTGCCCGATCCGGCGGCGACCGCCACCGCTCCTTTCATCACCCCTTCGTAAGCGCGTACCTCGACCGGCGTGCCGGGGTGCTGCAGCGCGGTGGCGGCGGCGATGTGCTCGGCGATGCGCTCCACCGTGGTATCGGCGTCGAGCAGGTCGCAGCGGCTCTCCGGCAGCTCCAGCTCGAACACCCCCTCGGCCGCCGCGTAGGCGAAGCGCAGGCGGCCATTCTGCCGCTGCCGCAGGTCCTCGCGCGTGCCCAGGTAGATGTCGCGCCAGCGCCGCGCCCAAGCCGCCTCCAGCTCCGCGTCGCGCCCGCCGCCGCGGCGGATCTGCAGGCGCGAACGGTGGCCGTGGGCGATGCGCTGACAGAAGCCGGCGTGCTTCTTGAGGCCGTGGGTGTAGTGGTAGTAGGCGCCGTCGATGACCTCGTTGCGCAGCTTCAGGCGCACCTGCGCCACGTTGGGCGGCACCTCCTCCGCCAGCACCCTGCCCAGGTGCGCCGCCAGGCTGGCGGCGTCCACGGTTTCGGCGTCGAGCAGGGTGAGTGCCTGCAACGGTGCGTGGTGCTCGATCGGCCCGTCGGCCGGGCCGCGGAACAGCAGGCCGACGCGCTCCCCGCCGCGCTGCAGCTCGAGCTGCGGATGGCGCGCCGGCACCACCAGGGTATGGTCGGCACTGGCGTCCAGGGCCCGCTTCAGCCGCCGCTTCACCTCGCCGAAGTCGAGCACCATGGATTGCCCGTCGAGCTCGCCTTCCAGCTCGATGTCCACGATCCAGCTCTCGCCCACGAGCCCGCGCTGCGCATCCAGGTAGGCGCAGTCGATCACGCTGAGCTGTTCGACGAAAAGGCGGGTCATGGCATCATGGGGGAAACAAAGGGGGCGGCACGTGCGCGCAGGCGGAACGATCATTTTAGCAGCGCTGTGGGCGGCGGCCGGCGCCGCCCGGGCCGAGGTGCTGGGCGCCGACGCCACCGGCTTCCAGGTCCGCAACACGGTGGAGATCGCGGCGCCGCCGGCCAAGGTCTACGACGCCCTCGGCAGCATCGACGAGTGGTGGGATTCGCAGCACACCTGGTCCGGCAAGGCCTCCAACCTGCGCCTCAAGCTCAAGGCCGGCGCCTGCTTCTGCGAAAAGCTGGAGGACGGCGGCGGCGTGCAGCACATGACCGTGGTCTACGCCGCGCCGGGCAAGGCCCTGCGCCTGTCCGGCGCGCTCGGCCCGCTGCAGACGGAAGGCGCGGCGGGCACCCTGTCGCTGGTGCTGTCGGCCAAGGACGGCGGCACCGAGCTGGTTCAGACCTACACCGTCGGCGGCTACACCAAGGGTGGCTGGACCAGCTGGGCGCCGGAGGTGGACGGTGTCCTGCGCCAGCAGATGATGCGCCTGAAGAGCTACGTCGAGACCGGCAAGCCGCGCTGATAATTGTTCAAAGGTTGACCGGGGCCAGCCGGCCGATGCGGTAAAATCGCCGCCTTCGCGTCCGTCCCCGGAAAAATCGAGCTTATGTCCGCGGTTGCCTCCGTCGTCACGCGCTTCGCCCCCAGCCCCACCGGCTTCCTGCACATCGGCGGGGCGCGCACCGCGCTGTTCAGCTACCTCTATGCCCGCCGCCACGGCGGCCGCTACCTGCTGCGCATCGAGGACACCGACCGCGAGCGCTCCACCGACGAGGCGGTGCGCGCCATCTTCGACGGCCTGGACTGGCTGGGCCTGGTCTCCGACGTGGAGCCGGTGTTCCAGACCCAGCGCTTCGACCGCTACCGCGAGGTGATCGAGGGCATGCTGGAGGCGGGCACCGCCTACCACTGCTACTGCACCAAGGAGGAGCTGGACCAGATGCGGGCGGCGCAGATGGCGCGCAAGGAAAAGCCGCGCTACGACGGCCGCTGGCGGCCGGAGCCGGGCAAGGTGCTGCCGGAGCGGCCGGAGGGCGTGCAGCCGGTGGTGCGCTTCAAGAACCCGCTGTCCGGCGAGGTGCTGGTGGACGACATGATCAAGGGGCCGATCAGCTTCCAGAACGAGGAGCTGGACGACCTCATCATCGCCCGTGGCGACGGCACCCCCACCTACAATTTCTGCGTGGTGGTGGACGACATGGACATGGACATCACCCACGTCGTGCGCGGCGACGACCACGTCAACAACACGCCGCGCCAGATCAACATCCTGAAGGCGCTGGGCGCCGAGCCGCCCGCCTACGCCCACGTGCCGATGATCCTGGGCGCCGACGGCGTCAAGCTGTCCAAGCGCCACGGCGCCGTCGGTGTGATCGAATACCGCGCGCTCGGCTTCCTGCCCGAGGCCCTGCTCAACTACCTGGTGCGCCTGGGCTGGAGCCACGGCGACCAGGAGCTGTTCAGCCGCCAGGAGATGGTCGAGCTGTTCGACATCAGCCGGGTGCAGAAGGCGCCGGCCCGCTTCGACATGGAAAAGGCCGTCTGGGTCAACCACCAGTACCTGAAGAGCGCCGACCCCGTGCACGTGGCGCCGGAGTTCGATTGGCACCTGCGCCGCGTCGGCGTGGACCCGGCCCATGGCCCCGCGCTTGCCGCCGTGATCGAGGCCCAGCGCGAGCGCTGCAAGACCCTGGTGGAGATGACGGAGAAGTCCAAGTTCTTCTACGCCGAGCTGGAAGGCTACAACGAGAAAGACGCCGCCAAGCACCTCACCGCCGAGGGCGGCGCGGTGCTCGACGCGTTGCGCGAAAGGCTGGAGGTCCTGCCGCAGTGGACCGCGCCGGCCCTGCATGAGGCGGTCAACGGCTTCGCCGAAGGCCGCGGCCTGGGGCTGGGCAAGGTCGCGCAGCCCATCCGCGTCGCCGTAGCCGGCATGGCCATCTCCCCGCCGATCGACCAGACGCTGTTCCTGCTGGGACGCGAGCGAACTCTGGCGCGGCTGGCAGCCGCCGTGAGTTATTGCCGTGGTCCCGGCGCACAACCCTAGCGGTCGTAGGGCGGGCCATGCCCGCCGAAAGGGAATCGCGGGCCCGGCCCGGCCTACGATTGCCACCAGTGGCCGAAATCAGTAATGCCGCGTTATGTGCGCGCACGAGTAGGAGGTGGCAGCTATTTTTTCACTGTGAACGCGCACGAACGTCAGCCCTTGCTGACACTGCCTGAAGTGCGTGATGGTCTTCGGGAGGCGATCCGCGAGGTTCGCAAGCAGCGGCCTTTTCATGTCGATGCCTGGGTGCTGTTGCCGGATCACATGCATTGCATTTGGACCTTGCCGCCGGATGATGCGGATTTTTCCGCGCGCTGGTCTATCATCAAGCGATTGACCACGCGGCGGGTTGGCGCACTGGCCCAAGGCGATGAGCGGTCCTCGCCAAGGCGCAAAGCAAAGCGCCATGGCACCTTGTGGCAACATCGCTATTGGGAGCACGTGATTCGCGATGACGAAGACTATGCCAGGCACGTCGATTACATCCACTGGAATCCAGCCAAGCATGGTTATGTGGAGCGCGTGGCAGACTGGGAGTGGTCGACGTTTCACCGCTACGTAAGGCAAGGTGCCTACCATGTCGATTGGTGCAGTCTGAATCCTGACCTGGAATTGGAGTAGGGCGGGCCGTGCCCGCCGTTGAGGAAGCTGGCGGGCATGGCCCGCCCTACATGTAAAGAAAGACGGAAACCCGATGTCAATTGAGATCACGTTCCCGGACGGGAACAAGAAATCCTTCGATGCCCCGCCGACGGGCCTCGAAATCGCCCAGGGCATCAGCCCCGGCCTGGCCAAGAAGGCCGCGGTGGTCCGCGTCAACGGCGAGTTGTGGGACCTGAGCCGTCCCATCGACCGCGACGCCAGGTTCGAGATCGTCACCCGCGACAAGCCGGAGGCGCTGGAGGTGATCCGCCACGACGCCGCCCACGTGCTGGCGCAGGCGGTGCAGGAACTGTATCCCGGCACCCAGATCACCTTCGGCCCGGCCACCGACACCGGCTTCTACTACGACTTCGCCCGCGCCGAGCCTTTCACCGAGGCCGATCTTGAAAAGATCGAGGCCCGCATGCGCGAGATCGTCAAGCGCGACCTGCCGATCCGGCGCGAGGTGTGGCCGCACGACCAGGCGGTAGCCTTCTTCGAGAAGGCCGGCGAGAAGTTCAAGGCGGAGTGGATCCGCGAAGGGCTCAAGCCCGGCGAGGAGCTCACCATCTACAAGCAGGGCGACCACTGGCTCGACATGTGCCTGGGGCCGCACCTGCCGTCGACGGGCAAGCTCGGCACCGCCTTCAAGCTGACCAAGGTGGGCGGCGCCTACTGGCGCGGCGACGCCAACAACGCCCAGCTGCAGCGCATCTACGGCATCGCCTTCGCCACCGAGCAGGAGCTGAAGGACTACCTGCGCATGCTGGAGGAAGCCGAGAAGCGCGACCACCGCAAGCTCGGCCCGCAGCTCGACCTGTTCCACCAGCAGGAGGAGGCGGTCGGCAGCGTGTTCTGGCACGCCAAGGGTTACACCCTCTGGCGCACGGTGGAGAACTACATCCGCCGCCGGCTCGACGCCACCGGCTACGTCGAGGTGAAGACGCCGCAGCTGATCGATCGCGTGTTGTGGGAGAAGACCGGCCACTGGGAGAACTACCGGCAGAACATGTTCATCGCCGAGTCGGAGGACCGCGTGCTGGCGGTCAAGCCGATGAACTGCCCCGGCCACGTGCTCATCTACAAGCAGGGCATCAAGTCCTATCGCGACCTGCCGCTGCGCATTGCCGAGTTCGGCTCCTGCCACCGCAACGAGCCCAGCGGCGCGCTGCACGGCCTGATGCGCGTGCGCGCCTTCACCCAGGACGACGCCCACATCTTCTGCACGCCGGAGCAGATCAACAGCGAGACCGTTGCCTTCTGCGACCTGCTGATGTCGGTGTACAAGGACTTCGGCTTCGAAGATGTGCGCGTCAAGTTCTCCGACCGGCCGCCGCAGCGTGCCGGCAGCGACGAGGTGTGGGACAAGGCCGAAGGCGCGCTCAAGTCCGCCATCGAGGCCGCCGGCCTGCCGTACACCATGAACCCGGGCGAGGGCGCCTTCTACGGGCCCAAGCTGGAGTTCGTGCTGCGCGACGCCATCGGCCGCGATTGGCAGTGCGGTACCCTGCAGGTCGACTTCGTGCTGCCGGAGCGGCTGGAGGCCGAGTACGTGGCCGAGGACAACTCGCGCCAGCGGCCGGTGATGCTGCACCGTGCCGTGCTCGGCTCGCTGGAACGCTTCCTCGGCATCCTGATCGAGCAGCACGCCGGTGCCTTCCCGCTGTGGCTGTCGCCGCTGCAGGCCATGGTGGCGCCGATCGTGTCGGACGCCGACGGCTACGCCGGGGAAGTGGCGGAGGCGCTCAAGGCCGCGGGCCTGCGCGCCGACACCGACCTGCGCAACGAGAAGATCAACTACAAGATCCGCGAGCACTCCGTGCACAAGGTGCCCGTCATCGCCGTCGTTGGCCGCAAGGAGGCGGAGGAGAAGACCGTCACCCTGCGCCGGCTCGGCTCAGAACAGCAGCAGACCCTGCCCCTGGCTGAAGCCGTGAAGGTGCTCGCGGCCGAAGCCGCGCCGCCGCGGTGATCCGCCGCCGGCTGCCGTCTCGGCTGGCCGCCTGCCTGCTGGCGCTCCTGTCGCAGGCCGCGCACGCCGCGCCGCAGTTCACGCTGCGCGGCGTGTTCGAGCAGGGCGCGGTGGTGTACGGCCATGCCGATCCCGCCGCCAGCGTGAGCCTGGACGGGCGCAAGCTCCTGCTCACCGCATCCGGCGATTTCGTGTTCGGCTTCGACCGCGACGCCGGGCCGGACGCCGAGCTGCGCGTCTCCCAACCCGGGCAGGGCGAAGTGGCGCGACACTACGTCGTGCGCAAGCATGCCTGGAGCATCCAGCGCATCCAGGGCCTGCCGCCCGAGCTGGTGACGCCGCCGCCGGAAGTGCAGGAACGCATCGCCGCGGAAGCCAGGCTGATCGCCGCCGCCCACGCGCGCGACACCCCCATCGACGATTTCCTGCAGAAATTCATGTGGCCGGCGCAGGGCCGCGTCTCCGGCATCTTCGGCAGCCAGCGCATCCTCAACGGCCAGCCCAAGCAGCCCCACTACGGCGTGGACGTCGCCGTGCCCACCGGCACGCCGGTGCACGCCCCGGCCGGCGGCATCGTCGCCCTGGCCGAGCCCGACCTCTACTTCACCGGCGGTACCGTCATCGTCGACCACGGCCACGGCCTGTCCTCGGTGGTGGTGCACCTGTCCAGGCTGATGGTGCACCAGGGCGACCGCGTCCAGCGCGGCCAGGTCATCGCCCTGTCCGGCATGACCGGCCGCGCCACCGGGCCGCACGTGCACTGGGGTGTGTACTGGTTCGGTGCGCACGTGGATGCGCAGCGGCTGGCGGGGGCGATGCCGGGCGGGCGGTAAGTGGGCCTGAAGATCCGTCGTGAAGACGGGTTGAACCCGGTTTGAGCCGGGAATAGGAACAACGAATTCCGCCTTCGCGTCAGCCGGGTGGCGACGGAAACCGACCGTTCGTGATTTGCATCCAGGAGCTGTCGAAGCGAACAATACGTTCACCATGAAACTGCCTATCACCATCGGATTCATGCTCCTGGCGCTGGTGCCTCTCGCGCCGGCACAGGCCGCGGGCGAGCAATCCTGCAATGTCACCGTCGATGTCGTGGACCCCGATCCCAAAGGCACCAATGTGCGCGCGGCGCCGGGCGGAGCGGTCCTTGCAGCATTGAAGAACCCCGGCGAGGGCTGGATCGAGGTGCACATCGCTGCCCAGTCCGGCGACTGGTACGAGATCGACCGCGCCAGCCTGATCGAGACCGACCCCGCGGGCAAGATCATCTTCCAGGGCAAGGGATACGTGCACAAGAGCATGCTGGGCGTCAGCGGCATGCGCAACGGTGGTGCGATCTACTCCGATCACGACAGTGGCAGTGCCCCGCTGGTCCTGCATGCCGCCGGTGACCAGCCGGTGCAGTTGTTGGGCTGCTGGGGCGAGTTTCTCAAGGTGCACGTCAAGGCCGGGAACGGCTGGACGCGGGAGGCGTGCACCAACATGAACACGACCTGCGTGTAGGGCGGGCGCCGCACCACCACGTGCAAGAGGAAACATTCTCCGCCCCTCATCGGGTTGGGCGTTTCAACTGTGAAATGTGTCTCAGTTTGTGAGACGCTATAGTCAGCGTGCCATCGCTCTGTCATCCAGTATGATTAGCGTGGCCTGAGCGTCGGCGATTCTTCTTCATCGGATCGGCTGCCTCCGCGTAGCCGGTCAACCGCAACGCATCATCCAACGAGGCAATCAACGCAGCCTTATTTTTCTTTGTTCAGCAATCAATGGTGTCCGATCCCATTGATTCCCTTCCATTGATTCACCATAGCATCATGGGATGGAGAGACCGATGAGCACTGAAACCGTTGCATCCAGTATCCCCGTGCGCCGGCTGAACGTCGATTTTTCCGCTGGCTTCCCGCGCTGGTGGCACAGCGGGAATCCCTACCTGACCCATTACTGGGACAGCCTGTCGATGTTCTTCCCGCAAGGTGAGCGCCAAACCATCGACTGGGCGCGAGCGTGCCTGGCCGACTTGCAGAACTCTGGTCAGACAGCCCTGCTGGCGGATGCCAAGGCCTTCATCGGCCAGGAAGCGGCGCACCGGCGCGTGCATGTTCAATACAACGAGGTGCTCAAGGCCCATGGATATCGCAACTGGGTCGAGCCGCTGTTGGGATGGCAGCTGCGCCGCGCGGAGAGCTTCCCGCACCGCCTGCAGCTATCGCTCGGTGCCGCCTTCGAGCATTGGACCACCATCCTCGGCGACTACTACCTGAGCGTTCCGTCCAGGTTCGACGGCATGGCCGATCCGCCGCGCAGGGTGTGGGAATGGCACTCGCTGGAAGAGACCGAGCACAAGACCGTGCTGTTCGATCTCTACCGCTGGAAAGGCGGCGGTTACCTGCTCCGCCTCTTCGGCTTTCTGTTCATGACCTCGCTGATTGTTCTGGATTTGTCGGTGGCACAGGCAAGCATGCTTTTCCATGATCGCGTGCTGCACCGGCCAAGCACCTGGGGCTTCGCCATGCGCTTCTGGTTCGGCCGGCAAGGCCTGCTGTGGCATCATTTGCCGCTGGTGTGGGCATACATGAAACCGGGGTTTCACCCAAGTCAGCACGACAGCAGCGCCCTGGTCGAGGATTTCAGGCAGCGCTTGCAAGGCAAGTATCAAGTGCTCGATCCGGCCCGCATGGCGCAGCGTCTCGCCCAATCCGATCCGGCCGAGGACTCGCTTCAGCCGGCTGGAGGCTAGCTATAACCGTCGGGAACCTCTGATCAAGGTCATCACCCCGGCGAAAGCCGGGGTCCAGGCCTGCAGCGGCGCGCCGGCCTGCCGATCCTTCCTGTTGGTGCACGTTACTGGCAAAGATTGGTTTGTGTGCCATTCACGCCGGAGGAAACCGGGAACTGCAGAATCCGATTGTTGCTGTTGTCGGTAACGTACAGGTTTGCCCCGCCGGGAGCGGCGTAGACACCGGTCGGGCCAGACAACGTTCCCGCCGTTACCCCGTTTGTGGCGGGGTTGCTGCGCTGATCGCCGGTCAGATTGTTCTGGTCGGGATCGTTGGCGGTGATTTGGATGAAATCCTGCTGACCGAAGACGGCGATCGCATTCGGCCCGTTCGACACCAGCGCGGTGAGCGAGAACTGCAGCACGCGGTTGTTGCCGGTGTCCGCCACGTATAGGGAGGTGCCGTCAGAAGTGACGCCTGTGGGCGCATTGAACTTCTGAGCGTCGGAGCCTGGACTCCCGAAACCTTGGCCGAACTGTTGCTGCCCGAACAGGTTGGTGGGGAGTTGGTTCTGGGTGTTGGGGAACACACCCCAATACAGGACACGGTTGTTGGTGATATCGCTCACCGCCAGGCGGCGGCCGTCGGTCCAGACGTCGGATGGCTGGTTCATGGCCAGGGTGTACTGATTGGTGATCGCGCTGAACGTATCGACGTTCGGCGTATTGGTAGTGAAGCAGTAGCCGGCATTGCTGGTGCAGTTGCCCTGGGTGGTGCTGGTGGCGGCCTGCCCCAGTTCCACGTCCGCCGGGGCGTCGCTGGCGGTGGGCACGGTGTTCCAGATCAGCACGCGGTTGTTGCCCTTATCCACCACCACCAGATGGCCGTTGGCGATCATCGCCCCCGTGGGATTGCTCAGGGTCTTGGCGGACGGAGTACCGCCCTGGTTGGGGCTGTTTGAACCAAGGTCAGGTTGGCCCACTACGACATTGGGAGCGATCGAGTTCGCGGTGGGCAGGGAATTCCAGATCAGCACGCGATTGTTGCCGCTGTCGGCCACCACCAACTGGGTACCGGTATCGGAAACCGAAACCCTGGCGGGACTGGCAAGCCCGATGGCGCTGCCGATGGAAGGACCTGCCCCGGGCGCGTTCGCCGTGAAGCTGCTCTGTCCGATGACGAATTGCGCGGCACCGGCGGCGGCGCCCGTCGGCAGCGTGGAGTAACCCAGGATGCGGTTGTTCAGCGTATCCGGGATATACAGCAGCGTGCCGTTCGAAGCGGGCGATCCTTGTGGGCCATCCACGACCGATGCGGATATTCCATTGTGGTTCGCAGCATTGGAAACATAGTCGGGCTGTCCGATGACCAGGGTTGCCTGCGGCAGATTCGTCTCGACGGCAATCGCCGTGACGGCAAAGTTCTGCCCGTCATCGAATTCGAACGTCAGGTTTGCGGACGCAGGCGCGGCGGGGGGTGTGTAGGTAGCCAGCCCGGTTACCTGTGTAATCGTTCCGCCACAATTGAGGCCCGCCGAGATGTCATATGCGTTGTAGCTGGGATTGGGGATCGTCATCGCGCCGCTGATGGAGCAGCCGAGGCTGTTGCGGCCGCAGATCGTGCCGCCGGATGTTACGGAGAATCTCGCCGATTCGATGCCCGAGGCGCCGGATGTGTTGTACTCATAATTTCCCGCGATGGTGGCGAACGATGCGGGTATCTGGTACTGCGCGGCAAGATAGGATGCATTGAACGTGTTGACCGACCCGCTGCTGATTGCATCGGACCCGGTGATGCCGCCATGCGTGGTGACCGTACCGCTGAGAGTTCCGGTGGCGACCGCGGCCCCGCCGGGGAAATTGGAGCCCCCCACGGCGTAGGCGCGGAACGGCGAGCTGTATTGGCCACCTTCGGCATGGATCGTCGTGCGGTAGATGGTCGGCGAGGTCTTGTCGATGAAGACCGCATTACCCATTTCGTCCGCGATGCCAAAAAGCTGGTCGGCGGCCCTCGTGGCCGCGTTGTTCAACGTGCCGCCATAGATCCCGCCCGGGTCCGCAGTGGCCGGGTTGCCGCTGCTGGAATTCCCTCCTCCGCTGCCGCTGCCGCCCCCACCTCCGCAGGCGACGAGCAGCGTAAGACTGAGCAGCGATGTGGCCCTGGCTTTGATCATCTGTATTCCCGGCTGGAATTCTGGAGGTTCAGCGTGCGTCGCTTCAGCGTAAGGTTCTTGCACTTGTGCCGAAGTTGCAGAAAAGTCTTGCATGCCAAGAGATCTGCGTCCACATGCTCTGGGGGTTAGTCCCCTTTTTGGGGGACATCTGACCCACGCACGTCTGGCCACTCAATGCGTGAGCCCACTCAGATTCTGCGCTAGGGAGCAAGCACCTCCTTCACCCCCTATCCTTCCACCGCGGGTACCGGCGATTCCGCCTGGTCCGCCTCCAGCGATGCCTTTGGCCGCAGCAGTACTGCGCCGGCAAGCGCCGCCGCGCCGGTCAGGCAGGCCCCCAGGAAGAAGGCCAGGTGATAGCCACCGTTCAAGGCGGCCACCGCTTCGGCGCCCTCGCTCATAAGCCGCTCCGTCCTGACATCGGCCAGGCTGGCCAGCACCGCCAGCCCCAGCGCCCCGCCCATCATGAACGAGGTGTTGACGACGCCCGAGGCCAGCCCCGATTCGTCCGGCGACACCTCGCTCATCGCCGCGAGCAGCACCGGGTTGAACGCCAGGCCTGCGCCCAGGCCGAGCAGCAGCATGCCCGGCAGCACGTCGATCAGAAAGCTGCCTTGCAGCGGGGCGCGCGCGAACAGCGCCAGCCCCGCCGTGGCGAGCAGCAGGCCGATCCACAGCGGACCGCGGATGCCGAAGCGCGCCACCGTGCGCGCCGATAGCCCCACCGAGAACGCCGCCATGATCAGGTCTGCCGGCACGAAGGCCAGCCCCACCCGCAAGGGCTCGTAGCCCAGCACCTTTTGCAGGTACAGCGCCGAGATCACGAACCAGGCGAACATTCCCGCCGCCCAGGCCACGCCCACCGAGTTGGCCGTGGCGAGGTTGCGCAGGCGGAACAGGTGCAAGGGCATCAGTGGATCGCGCACCCGCGCCTCGATCGCCAGGAACGCGCTGAGCAGCAGTGCCGCCGCGCCCAGCAGGGCCAGCGTCCGCGCCGAGCCCCAGCCGGCCCGGTTGCCGTCGACGATGGCGTAGACGGCCAACATCAGCCCGGCAGTGACGCTGAGCGCGCCGGCCACGTCGAGCCGCCGGCCCTGCGCGGCCGGTGTTTCGCGTGGCAGCAACCGCAGCGACAGCGCATACACCGCTACGCCGATCGGCAGGTTCACCAGGAAAATCCAGTGCCAGTTCAGCGCCCCGGTGAGAAAGCCGCCGAGCAGCGCGCCGAGGCTGCCGCCGGCGGAGCAGACAAAGCCATAGATGCCCATCGCCTTGGCCCGGTCCCCCGGCTCGCGGAACAGGTTCATGATCAGCGCCAGCGCCACGGCGGTTATCACCGCCCCGCCCAGCCCCTGCACCGCGCGCGCCGCCACCAGCAGCACCGGTGTGGTGGAAAGCCCGCAGGCCAGCGAAGCCAGCGTGAACAAGACCAGGCCGATCAGGAACAGCCGGCGGTTGCCATACAGGTCCCCCAGGCGCCCGCCCAGCAGCAGGAAGCCGCCGAAGGTGAGCATGTAGGCGTTCAGCACCCATACCAGCGAGGAGCCGGAGAACCCCAGGTCCGCCTGGATCGAAGGCAGTGCTACGGTGACGATGGTGCTGTCCAGCACGATCATCAGCACCCCCAGGCACAGCACGTAGAGGGCCAACCAGCGGTTGGTCAGCTTGGACATTCGAAACCTCTCAAGTTGGCGACTGACCGGTTCGGAGAGCACAATTGTTGCTCCGGTTCACCGTAATGGCTATTGCCAGTCGCACGTCATTTGACCAAGGCAACGGGAATCAGCGATGGCGACCAATGCAATCGAGCGGCACGCTTCGAAGCCGTACAGCCCGGTCATACGCTGGCTGCTTGATTCAGACCCTTCGATCCGCTGGCAGGTGATGCGGGACCTGGTCGGAGCACCCACCGGCGAGCTGGCGGCCGAACGCGGGCGGGTCGCCACCCAGGGCGCGGGCGCGCGTCTGCTCGCCCTGCAGGGCAGCGACGGACGATGGGGTGGGGCGGCATGGAACCGCGGCTGGAATTCAACCATGCACGTCCTGATGCTGCTGCGCGATATGGGACTCGATCCCCAGAGTGACGAGGCGCGCAGCGCCTTGGGCCTCGTCCGCGACCGCGTCACCTGGCAGGGATGCGGCCCGCAGGAATGCGACGGCAATGCCTTTTTCGAAGGCGAGATCGAGCCCTGCATCAACGGCCAGGTCGCCGCGGTCGGCGCCTATTTCGGCCAGGATGTCCGCGGCATCGTCGACCGGCTGCTCGCCGAGCAGCTGCCCGACGGAGGCTGGAACTGCGCGGCCGCCAACGGTTCCACGCGGTCGTCGTTCAACACCACCATCTGCGTGCTGGAAGCCCTGCTCGAATACGAACGAGCCGTCGGGGTCAGCCCGCAAGTGGCCGCGGCGCGCCTGCGTGGGCAGGATTACCTGCTCGATCGCCGCTTGTGCCGCCGGAAGTCCACCGGCGAGCGGATCGAGAAGGATCGCAAGGGCGGCGCCTCATGGACGCGCTTTGCGTTCCCGACCTGGTGGCACTACGACGTGCTGCGTGGGCTCGACTACCTGCGCCGCGCAGGCGTCACCCCCGACGACCGGCTGGCCGAGGCGATTCACCTGGTCATGTCGAAGCGCGACGACGACGGCCGATGGCCGCTCGAGACCCGGTACGCCGGCGAGATGCCGGTCGAGACGGACCAGGGTGAAGGCCAGTCGAGCCGGTGGATTACCCTTCGCGCCCTGCGTGTGCTCGACTGGTATTCGACACCAGCGTAGCCCGGATGGAACGCAGTGAAATCCGGGATGCACAGAGCGCGCCCCGGATTCCGCTTCACTCCATCTAGGCTGCGCTTGCTGAGCCTCCGGCAGTACTTCGCGAATGCTGGCTATGCCGCCGCCGCCGCCGGATAAGTGACATACCCCTCTGGCCCCTGCGAATACCAGGTCTTCGGATCATCCGGGGTGAGGGCGAGGCCGTGCGCGAAGCGGTACGGCAGATCCGGGTTGGCGAGGAACTTGCGGCCGAAGGTGATGGCATCTGCGGCACCTTCGGCGAGGGCCGCCTGGCCGCTGGCGAAGTCGTAGTCGGAGTTGAGCACCAGCACGCCCTTGAACGCCTTGCGGATCAGCGGGGCGACCGGCGGGCGCTCGGACTTGCCGAAAGTGCCATTGGGGCCAGGCTCGCGAAGCTCCAGGAAGGCGATGCCCAAGGCCCCGAGCGCGGCAGCGGCGGCGGGGAACAGGACTTCCTGGTGGCTGTCGTCCACGCCCTGCGAGTCGCCGTTGGGCGACAGGCGTACGGCCGTGCGCTCCGCGCCCACTGCGCCGATCAGCGCCTGCACCACTTCGCGCAGCAGGCGGATGCGGTTTTCGATGGGGCCGCCGTAGGCGTCGGTGCGGTGGTTGCTGCCGTCGCGCAGGAACTGGTCGATGAGGTAGCCATTGGCGGCGTGGAGCTGCACGCCATCGAAGCCGGCCTGGATGGCATTGCGGGCCGCCGTCACGTAGTCGCCGATCAGGCGCGGAATCTCCTCCAGCGCCAGCGGCCGCGCCTCGACGTAGGGCTGCTTGCCCTCGTAGGTGTGGGCCTTGCCCGGCCCGGTGGTGGCGCTGGCGGAAACGGGCTGCACGCCGTGCAGGGAGGGATGCACCAGCCGCCCCATGTGCCAGAGCTGGGCGAAGATGCGGCCGCCGGCCTGGTGCACGGCATCGGTCACCGTCTTCCAGTGCGCCACATGCTCCGCTCCCCACAGCCCGCCCGCGTAAGGCCAGCCGCTGCCCTCCACGCTGATGCCGGTGGCCTCGGTGATGATCAGGCCGGCCGAGGCGCGCTGCGCATAGTAGGTGGCCATCAGCTCGGTCGGCACATGGTCGCGGGTGCCGCGGCCGCGGGTGAGCGGGGCCATCCAGATGCGGTTCGGGCAGGTCAGGCGGCCGATGTTGATGGGGTCGAAAAGCGTGGGCATGGATTTCCTTGGGAAGTGTGGTCGAGGGGGATGAGGTGAGTTTAACAGCCGGTTTGTGGCACAGGCTCAGGTCAGCCCCTGGAGCATTTTCTCTTTACGTGCATACATGTCATTCCCCTCTCCCGACCCTGCGGACCACCCTCTCCCGGCACATGATCGCCAACGGGGACTCTGGTCAGGCTGCGGTGGCCGCCGAGAATCGATCGGATTAGTATCTGCAAGGCTCCATGGCGACCAGGGGAACCATGACTACCAATCATCCGCCCGCGGACTTCCATCTCCCGCTGCGCGAGTGCTTTCCTGGCGTCTGGCTCGCCTCCAGCCAGATTGCGATGAGCATCCCGTTGGGCCTGAAGGTCAAGTTCAGCCGCAACATGGTAGCGGTGCTGACCGCTGAAGGCTGGGTGCTGCTGAACCCGGTGCGCCTGGGCACGGAGGGCGAGGCCGAGTTGCTTGCCAGGGCCCCGTTCAAGCACGCGGTGCGTCTGGGCACATTCCACGGTCGGGATGACGCCTACTACGTGGACCGCTTCGGCGTGGAGTTCTGGGGCGTGCCGGGCAAGTATTCATACCCGGAGCCCAGGTTCAGCCGCGAGATCAGCGAGGAAGGGCCGTTTCCGGTTCCCGGCGCCAAGGCGCTGATCTACAAGAGCGGGTTGCTCGGCGAATGCGCGGTGCATCTTCCGCAGCACCGGCTGCTCGTCACCTGCGACAGCGTGCAGAACTACGAGCGCGACCCGCTGGTCTCGACCCTTGGCCGCCTGGTGATGTACCCCATGGGTTTCTTCACGCCCTGTGTGATCGGGCCGATCTGGCTCAAGGCGACGACCCCGCCCGGTGGCAGCCTGCGCCCGGATTTCGAGCGCGTGCTGGCGCTCGATTTCGACAACCTGATCGGCGGTCACGGCACGCCCAAGATCGGCGGGGCCAAGGAAGCGCTGGCGCGCAATGTCGCCAGGCTGCGCTGAGCGGCGTAAAGGCTGCGATCCCGACGTGGTGGTAATGCGGCAATCGCCCGAGCCAGCCCGGAGCAGTCCTTGGCGACCGGCCGGTATCAGGAGGCCCAAACCGTGGGCAAATTAGTGTACACAGGCAGGTCGCTACCGTGAAAATCTTTAATTCCGAAGAGCATTTGTTGAAGACGATTGCCGAGCATGATGCACTTGTTCAACAGTGCGCATCTGGTGTCGTTTCTTTCTCGGAATTCTGCGAGAAATACAACGATTTCTACGCCCACTACGCTCTAGATGGGCACGAATCAGACGGGGAAGAACGTGCGCTACTCCAGAAATATGAACAAATCATAGAGCCTCATCGGATGATAGCGTACGAGATCCTAGGGAAGGTGTGCTCTGATTCAGATGCGAAGCTCGGAAGCTATCAACGAGCCGGTCGTTTCGGCCCCGCTGAGGCAGTCGTAAGGCTGCGCCAAGTTAGACTGGGCGCCTCCAGCTGACTCCGGTCAGCCCGAAGCTGCCGCTCGCTAATGGCAGCTTTTGAGCACGTCCTAGCCGCGAGTGTTATTTGAGGTTGAACTTACCTGCCGCCGTCAGGCCGCAGCTCGGACAAGACCTCGTCGGCGGCAAACCATTCGTTCGCGATGACATACGCTCGAACTGCAGCTGGATCGGGAGAATAGGCCACGAGAGCCAGGCTAGATCGGGCGCGGCTGCAGGTGACGTAGAACAGACGCCGCGTGCGATCGAGGGAGGTTTCCTTGCCTTCCTGGGTATTCTTGATATCGGCGGCCGTGGGCGCCTTGGCGCCCAGCAGCTTGTCGTAGCCGAATAGAAAACCTCTTGCCTCCCCGTCATCCATGAGGACCATGACGCGCTCGAACTCCAATCCCTTCACCCCCTGGTGGGTGTCGAATGGGGCTTCGTGCGCGACATAGGCAGCATAAGGCGCTATCTCCGAGAATGGGCAGTCAAGGAAGTCGATGAGAGCAGCGATCTGCTCGCTGACCGGATCTGCCTCTTCGGCATCGGGCGCCTCGGCAGGCGTGGCTTGCTTGGCGGCCAAGGCCGCCTTTAGAGCGTCAGGAACAGCGAAGAGATTTGTTGAAGTGATGTTCTCCGCAATCACGGCGCAGTTCGGTTCGCCGTCGGCCCACAAACCCATCAGGCTGTCGATGGCGGCCTGGGCGGAACGAAGTAGCGCAATCGGCTTTTCGTTGCCCTTCAAGCTTTCTTTGCTGAGCAGCGGAGAGTTTTCGCGTAATAGCTTAGTCGCTGCGAACTTGTCGCCCTTTTTCTGCGCGTTGAAGAGAGGCAGGACGTAGTTAGTGAAGAATCGCGTCGGTGCAAAGCTACCGTCGAGAAAACCCGTCCGGTACTCATCCACGGAAGCCAGCGCCTCGAACATTTTCGGGAAGCCCATCCGCCGGGCCGCCATGTGATGCTCCAGGGCCAGGATTTTGCATTTGCTCGCGTCGGACCAATCCTGATCACCGGTCAGCCCCGCCATGTAGCTTCGGACTCCTTGCTCCAAGGCAGGTTTGTCCGGCGTATCGACTGGGAACACAAAGAGTCGCGCCCAACCCTCGGGCCGGTCGTCGCGCGGCTCCTGTTTGTGATTGTCGGCGCCGCCGCGAATCTGATTGATGAGCCGAACAATACGGCGGGGGCAACGGTGGTTTAACTTCTTCTCCGGCGTCGCCCAGCTCTGCGGTATTTCGCTTTCGATCCGTTCTTTACCGTCAGGGTAGATACGCTGCATCGTGTCGCCGATCAGGCCGAGGCAGAATCTATCGGCATGCGCATTCTGCACGACGAGCAATGCGTCAATAAGCGCGCGGCTGGTGTCCTGGCTCTCGTCGATCAGCAGGAACGGGAACTTCTCGACAAACATGCGCTGCATGAGTGGCTTCGTGAGCAGGAACGCCGAGAAGATCTTGATGACTTCGCTGTGGTTCAGCGAGCTACGATCCCGGTTGTCGCCATTGGGGTTGTAGGTGAACGCCTTGAAGTCGGTGATCCGTTCCAACCTGCGCTGCTTGGACTCGAGCTGGGCCTGACGGGCGGCCGACGCCTTGGTGCCAGGCCGGCCCTTGCCCTCTTCTGCTTGAAGATCGGCAATCTCGCGTTGCAGGTTGTCCTTCAACCAGGCGCGAATATCCGCGTTGAACCCTTGTATCTGCGACCAGGCGAAGCTGTGGATGGTGCGCACCATGATGAGCGGATCATATTCGGTGCGCCGCGTAATCTCGTCGCATGCCGCATTCGTGTACGTGATAACGGCAACCTGCCGCCCGCGCAGGCGGAGCGTATCACGGTAGGTCTTTACTAAATAGTTCAGCGCATTCACAAGGGAGCGTGTTTTGCCCGAGCCGGCGCCGGCAAATAGGAAGAAGCTCGTAGGCTTCTCCAGGTTCAGGAATCCGGCCAGCTCGCCTTCTACATGATCGTCGATCGTAACGTTGTTCACGCCTCGATTCCCTCGGGTGCGACGACCGCCACAGCGCCTTCTTCCTCTGCCACCTGAGCGAGCCCAAGCTCGACCTGTTTGTGCTCGAGCTGGGCTGCCAGCCACAGCAAGCCGTCGCGGATGTAGGCCGGAGGTTTTAGCAAAAGGGGGTCTTCGATCTCGAGCAAGTCCAGCGCGAATTCAGCTTTTCCCCCACCGTGAAGAATGCCGTCAATTGGCGCTGTAGGAACTCAACGAGATTCCGTGGCCAGATTGCCACCTGAAATTCGGTGGCAGCCTTGTCCTGTTCTTGGGCCAGCGCGGCGCCAGCAGCCTGCAGCGCCAATGCTTGTGCGCGTGCCGTCGTATATTCCTGCTGCAGTTGTGCTGCGTCCTTTGGCTCCAAGCGCATTCGCACGCCCAACCGCCCACCTTCCCAATCGAGGGTGGGAAGGATTTTTTGGACATAATGCACTTCGTTCTCGGCGACCTGAAGCCAAACATCGAGGAACGGCAGCACGGGGTCCCAGATGGGCTCTGGCAGCGGCTGGACCGCAACGTGCGCGGCTTCCCATGCGACGCCCATCGCGTTGATCGCGGGCCAATGAGAGAGCGTGAAGTCGTTGAAGCTGAATCTGGAGCGCTCGCGATCCACAAGGAAATAGCGCAACGCCGTGATTGCCGATGTCTTGCCGCTATTGTTGGCTCCAACGAACACGGTTTTCTCAGGTGACAGGCCAACTCGCGTCGAAAGTAGCTTTCGGAAATTTGCTATCTCGACAAATTCGATCCGCATGGTTCACCCCTGCAAAGCATATCCCACTCTGCTGCCGCAATAACAGCTTTGGACGCATTCCCCCGTCAAGGGTCATGCCCGGCAGTTGTTCTTGAGCGTCGGTGCGCAAATTAGCGCACCAAGGCAGCTTTGTGTCCCACGGCTCAAAACTGCCCGACCGGTGGCGCCTTGAGTGGTATTGTTATTCCTTGCGGGACGGTTTCATAGCTAGGCCGCATGACAATGGAACCGCGTGGGTAACATGCAGACAACAAGCGGTTCCACCCGACCTTCTCGCCCGCTTCCCGGAGGCAGGGCGGCGGGCGAACGTAGGTGCCGAACGGCCACTTCCGGGCGCCCTGATCTGATAATTATTTGACCGCTCCTGGCACTTTGGAGACTGCCTATCTACATCTGACGCACTTGCGGCTGGCCGCCGAGAAAGGCGCTGATAAAGGTGTACGAGGCCCTCGCTCGAAACTGTTCGTAGGGTTTACCTTTTCCCTGCCATCCTTGGCGAGACCCCGCGCTCCATTTGATCCCCCGGCCCGGCCATCCTGGCCGGGCGTTCGAGACGCACGCGAAGCTTCGCTTCGCAAGCTTGTGCGTCTCTCACCCCGGCGGCCACTTCAACGGCCGCCCCGCCACCACATGCAGGTGAATATGAAACACACTCTGCCCCGCGCCGGCGCCGTTGTTCACCACCACCCGGTAGTCGGCGAAGCCGGCGTCGGCCGCCACCTTGTTCGCCACCAGCATCAAGTGCCCCAGCAGGGCCTGGTCCCCGGGACTGGCGTCGCTGAGCTTGGCGATGGGCTTGCGCGGGATCACCAGCACGTGCAGGGGCGCGCCGGGGTTGATGTCCTTGATCGCCACGCACTGCTCGTCCTCGTGGACGAAGGTGCCGGGGATTTCGCGGTCGATGATGCGCTCGAACAGGGTCTTGGCCATGGCGGGCTGCTCGGTTGTCGGGCTGGATCCTGAGTTTAAGCGAAGCGGGGCGGGGAGTTGCTAACATGGACGCTTGCGCCGATCAGTAAATGCCTTGAACGCAGACCCCTACCGCCCCACTTCCGTCTTCCGCCGCCTGCTGGGCTACGCCGCGCCGCACTGGCAGGTGCTGCTGCTGGCGCTGCTGGGCATGATGGTGTTCGGCGGCTCGGACGCGGTGATGGTCTACCTGGTGCAGGGGCTGACCGACACCTTCACCAGCCATGACACCCACATGATCCGCTGGCTGCCGTGGGCGATCCTGGCTTTGTTCCTGGTGCGCGCGGTGGCGAACTTCACCTCCAGCTACGGCATGGCCTGGGTCGGCCAGGGCGTGGTGGCGCGCATGCGGCAGCAGGTGTTCCGCCATCTGCTGCTGGTGCCGGTGAGCTACCATGACCGCAGCCGCACCGCCGACCTGCAGGCCAAGCTCACCTACCACGCCGGCCAGATCGCGGACTCGGCGTCGAGCGTGCTGGCGTCCATTATCCAGGGCGGCATCTCGGCGGTGACGCTGGTCAGCACCATGTTCTACTACAGCTGGCGGCTGACGCTGTTCGCGCTGCTGATCGCGCCGCCGGTGAGCCTGTCGATGAGCTGGGTGAACCAGCGCTTCCGCACCGTGTCGGCGCGCATCCAGAATTCGATGGGCGGCATGACCCACGCCGCCGACGAGGCCATCAACGGCCGCCGCGTGGTCAAGCTCTACGGCGGCATCGGCTTCGTGCTGGAGAACTTCCGCCGCATGAACGACTACCTGCGGCGGCAGAGCCTGAAGATGACGGCGGCCAACGCCACCAGCACCAGCTCGCTGGAGCTGATCGCGGCGGTGGGCGTGTCGGTCCTGGTGGCGCTGGCCACCAGCCCGCGCATGCTGGAGAGGATGAGCCCGGGCGACTTCGTCGCCTTCCTGGTGGCGATGCTGGCGTTGCGCCAGCCGATCAGCTCGATGACCGGCCTGTCCGAGCGCATCCAGCGCGGCGTGGTGGCCGGCGCCGACCTGTTCACCTTCCTCGATACGCCGCCGGAGGCGGACACCGGCACCCGCACGCTGCAGCGCGCCACCGGCGCCATCCGCTTCGAGGACGTGCGCTTCAGCTACGGCCAGGACAAGGCCTACGCGCTGGCCGGCGTCACGCTGGATATCCCGCCCGGCAAGACGGTGGCCTTCGTCGGCCAGTCCGGCGGCGGCAAGTCCACCCTGCTGTCGCTGATCCCGCGCTTCTACGATCCCACGGCCGGCCGCGTGCTGCTGGACGGCGTGGACCTGCGCGAGTACCGCCTGGACGACCTGCGCCGGCAGATCGCGCTGGTGGACCAGAACGTGGTGCTGTTCAACGCCAGCATCGCCGACAACATCGCCTACGGCGAGCCGGACGCGCAGCGCGCGCGCATCGAGGAGGCGGCGCGGCGCGCCAGCGCCTGGGACTTCGTGCAGAACCTGCCGCAGGGGCTGGACGCGCCGCTGGGGCAGGACGGCGCCGGCCTCTCCGGCGGCCAGCGCCAGCGCATCGCCATCGCCCGCGCGCTGTACAAGGACGCACCGATCCTGATCCTGGACGAGGCCACCTCGGCGCTGGACACCGAGTCCGAGCGCGCCATCCAGCAGGCGCTGGATGAGCTGATGCGCGGTCGCACCACCCTGGTCATCGCCCACCGCCTGTCCACCATCCAGAATGCCGATCTGATTGTGGTGATCCAGGATGGCCGCGTGGTCGAACAGGGCACCAATGCCGAGCTGCTGGCGCGCGGCGGCGCCTATGCCGCGCTGTACCGTCTGCAGTTCCGCGACGCGCCGGAAGCCGCAACGGCTTAGCACGATGCCCTGCAGCGCAAGTGCGCAGAATTCCTTCCCCTCTCCCGCTTGCGGGGTTCGTTGTGCCGGCTTGCGAGCGAAGCTCGCTGGCGCAACGGACGGGCGGTGCAGGAAGCACCGCCCAGCTTTCAAGCGGAGCCGGAAGCGCAGCGCCGAAAGAGGGTGGCCCGCAGGGTCGGGAGAGGGGCTTTTCGTTCCGGCCGAAAGCCCCTCTCCCCTGCCCCTCTCCCGCAAGCGGGAGAGGGGAACAGCACCGCACCTGAAAACGCCTTAGCAGGCTCAAATGAAGGACGCCATCGAGCGCATCTGGTACCGCGCCGAGCCACCGCCGGCCTGGCTGCGCCCGCTTGGCGCGCTGTACGGCGCCGTCGGCGCGGAGCTGGCGCGGCGCAGGCAGGCGGCGGCGGTGCGCCTGCCGGTGCCGGTGATCGTGGTGGGCAATCTCACGGTCGGCGGCACCGGCAAGACCCCCTTCGTGCTGTGGCTGGTGCAGCTCCTCCGCGCGCAGGGCTGGCGGCCGGGCGTGATCAGCCGCGGCTACGGCGGCCACGCGCCGTCCTACCCGCTGCGTGTCGGCGCCGCCACCGATGCCGCCTGGGCCGGCGACGAGCCGGCGCTGATCGCGCGCCGCCTCGGCGTGCCGGTCGCCGTGGCGCCGGACCGCGTGGCCGCCGCGCGGCTGTTGCTCGACGGCGGCGAGGCGGACATCCTCATCAGCGACGACGGCCTGCAGCATTACCGCCTGGCGCGCGATCTCGAAATCTGCGTGGTGGATGGCAGCCGGGGCCTCGGCAACGGCGCGCTGCTGCCGGCCGGGCCGCTGCGCGAGCCGCCGCAGCGGCTGGACCGCGTGCAGCTGCTGGTCGTCAACGGCGGCGGCTGGCGCCGTGACGGCGTGCCCGCGCTGGATATGCGGCTGGAACTGAGCGAGGCAGTGGCGCTGGAAGCCGGCGAGCGCCGCCCGCTGGCGGCCTTTGCCGGCCAGCGCGTTCATGCCGTCGCCGGCATCGGCAACCCGCAGCGGTTCTTCGACGCGCTGCGCGGCGCCGGCATCGAGGTGGTGCCGCATCCGTTCCCGGATCACCACCGCTACGTCGCCGCCGATCTCGACTTCGAACCGGCGTTGCCGTTGCTGATGACGGAGAAGGATGCCGTCAAGTGCCGCGAGCTGGCGCGCCCGGGCTGGTGGCAGGTGCCGGCGGAAACCGTCATCACGGCGGAGGGGGCGGCGCTTGTGCAACAATTAGTGGCTCGGCTGTCACCCCCGGAATCTTCGAAAACACATGGATAAGCGTCTGCTCGACATACTCGTCTGCCCGGTCTCCAAGGCGCCGCTGGAATGGCACGCCGACCGGCAGGAGCTGTGGTGCAAGGCCTCGCGCCTGGCCTATCCGGTGCGTGACGGCATCCCGGTGATGCTGGAGGAAGAGGCCCGTCCGCTCAGCGACGAAGAGCTGGGTCGCGCGCGCTGAACTACGTGAGACGTGAGACGTGAGGCGTGAGACGCAAGCAACAGCGAGGCTGATCCGCAGCCGGCTCGGCGCAGCGCGGCTGCGCTTCGGGTTTTCCACGTCTCACGTCTCACGTCTCACGTCTCACGCTTTATGATGCCTTTCAAGGTCGTCATCCCCGCCCGGCTCGCCTCCACCCGGCTGCCGCGCAAGCTGCTGGCGCCGCTCGCCGGCAAGCCGCTCCTGCAGTGGACCTGGGAAGCCGCCCGCGCCTCGGGCGCGGCGGAGGTGATCGTGGCCGCCGACAGCGACGAGGTGGTGGACGCCTGTCGAGCCTTCGGCGCAGATGCCCGCCTCACCGATGCCGCCCACCAGTCGGGCACCGACCGCATCAACGAGATCGCCGGGCAGGCCGGTTGGCCGGACGACGCCGTGGTGGTGAACCTGCAGGGCGACGAGCCGCTGATGCCGCCGGCGCTGGTGCGGCAGGCGGCGGAGCTGCTGGCGGCCGATGCCGGCGCCGACATCGCCACCCTGTGCCATGCGCTGCACTCGCGCGAGGACTGGCTCAACCCCAACGTGGTCAAGCTGGTGGCGGACGAGCGCGGCTATGCCCTGTACTTCTCGCGCGCGCCCATTCCCTGGAAGCGCGAATCGGGCGGCGGCGATGCGCCGCTGCCGGAGGGGCTCGCCTTCCGCCACATCGGCCTCTACGCCTACCGCGCCGGCGCCCTGCGCCGCTTCAGCGCCCTGCCGCCGTCGCCGCTGGAGACCTGCGAGATGCTGGAGCAGCTCCGCGCGCTGAGCCACGGCCAGCGCATCAAGGTGGGCGTGGCCGCGGAAGCGCCGCCGCGCGGCGTGGACACCGCCGACGATCTCGCCGCGGTCGCCGCGCTACTGGCCCGGCGCCAACCGTGACCGCCCCGCTGCCGTCGCCGAAATTTCCGCCGCTGACGCCGTGGCGGCGCCTGCTGGCCTGGCTCAACATGCTGTTCGTCGATCACTCGATCTTCCGCTTCTTCTTCAACACGCGGCAGCGCATCGCGCCCGGCTGCTACCGCTCCAGCCATCCTATGCCGTACCAGTTGCGCGCCGCGGCGCGGGCGGGGGTGCGCTCGGTGCTGAGCCTGCGCGGCGACGAGGTGCACATCGGCTCCAACGTGCTGGAGATCGAGACCTGCCGGGAACTGGGGCTGGTGCTGGCGCACCAGCCGATCGGCTCGCGCGATCCGCCGGAGCGGCACCAGGTGGTCCGCATCAAGCAGCTCTTCGACGAGCTGCCGCGGCCGCTGCTGCTGCATTGCAAGTCAGGCGCCGACCGCGCCGGCCTGGTCAGCGCCATGTACCTGCTGGTGGAGGAAAAGCAGCCGATCGAGGTGGCCATGCGCCAGCTCAGCTTCTGGCGGCACGGCCACGTTCACCAGGCCAAGACCGGCGTGCTGGACCACTTCCTGGAGTGTTACCGGGACCACTACCGGGCCCACGGCACGCCGTTCATGGAGTGGATCGAGCGCGACTACGACCGCGATGCGGTGCGCGCCTCGTTCCACTCGAGCTGGTGGGCGAACAAGCTGGTGGATACGGTGCTGCGGCGGGAGTAGGGCCGGGGACAACAAAAAAGCCCCGCAATCGCTTGAACGGTTGCGGGGCTTCTTTTTTTGCGTCCGCCAAAGCGGCTTTGACCTGTGCGCTTGTGCGTACCGAACCACTACTCGTCATACCGGCGCAAGCCGGTATCCAGGGAACTCAGCGCGGTGCTGTGGGCCCTGGACCCTGGACCCCGGCTTGCGCCGGGGTGACGACTGGTCAGGCCTTTCCCTAGCCGTGATCGGCGTGGACGTTTTCACCCTGCGGCTGCGACTCCGCCTGGGCCGGCCGCGTCTCGGGCGGGTGCTCGGTGCGTGGTTGCGGCGCCGGCGCGGGCTCCTGCGGCGGCGGGGTGAAGGCGCGCTCCTCGCGCGGCGGTTCCGGCGCGGTGTACACCGGTTCCGGACGCGCGGCGGCCAGCTCGGGCGACGGCGCCGGGCGCGCTTCCGGCTCGTGCCGGACGGGCGGGGGCAGGTTCATCTCGCGCTGCACCGGCGCGGCTTCGGCCGTGTGCTGCGGGGCGGGCTCGGGATGCGAATCCTGCGATGCGCCCTCGGCCCGCGGCTGCTCGCGGCCTTCCGCGTGCTCGCCACCGGCTTCGGCCGGACCCTCGAATTCGCCCTCGCGCGGCTCGCCGCCGGGC
>JARLJS010000108.1 GCA_031291075.1 Nevskia sp.
ACAACCGGAGACGTCGCCACTCCACGCTGGGCTACTGCTCGCCGACTCAGTTCCTGCAGGACTGGATCAGCAAGCATCATCCACAAAACCTGGCGGCATGAGAGCGGCCCGTTGGAAGGCGAAAAACAGGGGGCACCTCAGAACTACAACCCACGCCTAATTTCATTCATCACCGATTCCGTAAGACTTAAAGGCGTGACTGCATCCGCTTATTGGGACCATGTGCAGCAACTTCTTGCGAACCCGGCTCAGACGTGGGCACACGTATTCGACTATCAACTGGATGAAAGCGGCAGGAGATTGGTGTTGCTAGTAGCTCTGAATGGAGGCGAGATTGAGGAGTCGGCTCTAAGACCGGCATTTAGACGATACAACGATGCCGCCCAAATTGTTCCTCGTGCGCAATGCGATCAAGCCTACGATCGAACGATTCCGATTATCGTCAGCGCAATGTTAAATCGTACGTTTGATGCTGGCAATAAAGCTGCAACATATGACTTGTTCTCTCCTTCCATAGGCGATTTCGTATTGGCTCGCGTGGCGGCCGACAGGCACGCATTGACTCTCGTATTTACCTCCCTAGCCACCAGTGAGTCTGTGCAGAACTTAGGTGCGATGAAGGAGGCTGAGGTCATCAATACGTCGACATACAAAGCCGTTCTACGCGCCGCGGCCACTGAACACATGCATCTGTCGGGATCATCCGAAGCATGTGATGTCGTACTGAAAGCCGGTGAAGAACTCGTGGACGAAGGCCTATTGAATGAGGCAGATCTTGAGGCGCTTAACGCAACGTTTAAAGTGATAGCCCAAGAGAATATTTACAGCGGGCGCTACGCGGCGCTCAGACTAGTAGTGAAGTTGTTGCCACACTACGTTGTTCAATGGGATGTCATATCTGCCTTGATGAACCAAGAATTAGACGATAGTCCTGACCACGAGAGTCTCAGAGTGCTTGGATCAATATGTGATCATTCGCACGACGCTGTGCGAGCTGAATGGAAGGGGCGTATTCGGCGGGCGGCTATTGAGTTTTGGGAGGATCAGCTGAACGACCGGTTGGTTGAAAATGATGTTTCTGCGGACGTCTATGACGAAGAAGCAGTGGATGACGTAGCGGATTCGGTTCACGACTACCTAAGTGATCAATTGGCAGAGCTCAAGGTCGAGTTCAACGAAGCCGATATGCAGAGGATCCTATCGGTATTCGATCCCTATGATCATATAAGCAGCAACATTGAGCGCTCATCTAGAGAGGGTGGCCTAGACGTGGACCACTACGAGCGAACGCCGTCGGCGCCGGCAGCCGGAATGGATCCTATAGACGATCTCTTTGAGAGAGGATAGTCAGTAAACGAGGAATAGGGGCGGAATAATCAGCGACAGACCACGATGCGGCGTTAACCAATTCGTAGGTGTGCGCCCAATGCCACCTTTCCCCGCGTGGTGACTTACATCCACTTTGGCTGCCGGCACCGCTTCCCGGACCACCTACTCCATTAGGCTGAGGCCCGCCCGCCGCGCCGCCGTAAAGTGAAACTTTACGGCTCAGAGCGCTTCATGCTGCGACCTTTCCTTGTGCCATTGATGCTCGTCCTCGCCGCTGTCCCCGCGATGGCAAGGGCCGAGCCGCCCGCCGCCGCTTTGCTCGATGGCCCGCAATACACCTGCATGGGAGCGGAGCGGGCCGGGAGCGCCGACGGCGTCGCCACCTATACCGGCAAGTACCTCGGCTCCTGGCCCGGCATGGCCGCGGACGGCGGTTACGATCCCGGTCCCTACGCCGCCGAGAAGCCGCTGTTCGTCATCACCGCGCAGAACGCGGCGCAATACGCCGCGAAGCTGACCGACGGCCAGAAGGCGTTGCTGCAGCGCGACCCGCAGGCGTTCCGCATGCCGGTGTACCCCAGCCACCGCGACTTCCGCACGCCGGACCGGGTCTGTGCCATCGTCAAGGACAACGCCGGCAAGGCCCGGCTGCGCGGCGACGGCCTCGCCACCGTGCAGGCGCTCGGCGGCATCCCCTTCCCATTTCCGCAGAACGGCCTGGAAGCGATCTACAACACGCAGCGCCGCGCCGGGGAATGGACCGGCTCGGTGCTGTACGACACGGCGGACGTGTACCCCGGCGGCAGCATCGCCTGGGGGCGGACGAGGCTGAAGATCCTGGTGCCCTCCAACGATCCCAGGCTGCAGTCCCCGTTGCATACCCCGCCGGAAACGATTGCCGCGTATTTTTACTACGAAACCCTGCTGCCGCAGCGCGACAAGGGCGTGATCAGCGTCGGCAACGTCGTCGCCGATTTCCGCGACGGGCAGATCAACGCCTGGGCCTACAACCCCGGCCTGCGCCGCGCCAGGGAGGTGATGGAGGTCGGCTCCGACTACGAGGTGCCGCCCGGCGGCATGCACACGGTGGACGACGAATCCCTGTTCAATGGCACGCCGCAGCACTACAGCTGGAAGCTGCTGGGCAGGAAGGCCCTGTACGTGCCCTACAACAACTTCCGCATCAACGACCCCGGCGTGAAATACAGCGAGCTGCTCAGGCCCGGCAGCATCAACCCGGACTACCAGCGCTATGAGCTTCATCGCGTATGGGTGGTGGAAGGCGACCTCAAGCCCGGCGAGCGCCATGTCTACAGCCGCCGCATGCTGTATATCGACGAGGACACCTGGGCGCCGCTATGGAGCGAAGGCTACGACCTGCGCGGCCTGCTCTGGCGCACCAGCTTCGCGGACTACTTCTATTCCCCCGCCTCACAGGCCTTCGAGCGCGGCGTGATCGTTTACCACGACCTCAGCAGCGGCGCATACGAGGCGCAGTACCTGGTGAATGAGACCAGGCAGTGGTGGCGGTTCAATGTCGACGCCTATACCCCCAACATGTTCGGGCAGAGCGCGTTGGCGAATGGGCATTGAGCGTTGCGCGGACCCGCCTTTCGCGGAAGGCGGATTACGCTGGCGCTAATCCGCCCTACGGTCCTGGCGCCAAAAAAAATGACGCCGCCACCCGCGTGCCTTTGCCAAAACCTGGCACGCTTGGCACGCAGGGACAAATTGCAGGAATTTCCAAAAAAAAGGAGAAAAGTCAAAAAAAAGAGCGCCAATGAGGGGCGGTTCAGACCACGATAATTGATGTGGCGTGCCCGCGCGAAGGGGCGATTTGACCTATCGGTTTGCGAATTCAATCTGTACCAGGCTCTGGGCCGCAGCAACCACCGCCTCCTCGTTCGATCGTGGTTCCCAGCCGAGCAGGCGGCGGGCTTTGGCGTTGGTCCCGTTTTTGGGTTTGCCCAGTTCGGGTAGCGCAAGCTTCACTGCGGGATCGAACATGGAGGCGAGTCGAACCAGCCAGTCGGGGAGTTGCCGGGTTGGCGCCTTGCGGCCGGCGGCGCCCAGCCGTGACCTGAGCACCTGGGCGATCTGGAGCATGGACATGAAATCCCCCGCCACGGCCAGGAAGCGCTCGCCCTTGGCAGCGGGATGGACCATGGCGCGCAGGTGCAGGTCGGCGACGTCGCGCACGTCGACCACGCCGAAGTAGAGATTGGGCACGCCCGGCATGCCCTTCATCATGCGTTGCACGATGAGGATCGAGGTCGAAAGGTCGCGCGACAGCACGGGGCCGAGCACGGCCACGGGGTTGACCACGGCCAGCTCCATGCCGCGACCTTCCTTGGCCATGAAGTCCCAGGCCGCGCGTTCCGCGAGGGTCTTGGACTTCACGTAGGGGCTGACGTCGGCGCCCACGGGATCGGTCCAGTCCGTCTCGTCGTAGGGCGTGGGCTTGGGGATGTCGCGCCCGTAGCCGATGGCGGCGAAGGAGGAGGTGAGCACCACGCGCTTGACGCCGGCGTCGCGCGAGGCCCGCAGTGCGCGCAACGCGCCCTCGCGGGCCGGTACGATCAGCTCGTTTTCGTCCTTGGGAACGCCGGGGGGAAACGGCGAGGCCACGTGCAGCACGTATTCGCAGCCCGCCACGGCTTCGGCCCAGCCCTTGTCGTTCTCCAGGTCTGCGGCGAAGAAGCGCAAGCGTTCTTTGGTATCGGCGCCGGCCTTGTCGAGTACGGCGCGAACCTCGGCTTCGCGCTGCAGGTTGCGGACGGTGGTACGCACCTCGTGGCCCGCGGCCAGGAGCTGCAGGATGCAGTGACCGCCGATGAAGCCGGAGCCGCCGGTGACCAGGACTGTGCTCATCTCTAGCTCTCCATTCTTCGAAGTCCGCATGATAGTCTGAGCTTCAACGCGGCGACAGGCAGCAGCGCAGCGCCGTAGGGCGGGTTAGCTCCGCAGGAGCGTAACCCGCCTGTCGCGGAAGGCGGATTACGCTGACGCTAATCCGCCCTTCGGTCCTACGGTCCTGTTACGGGTCCGTGCCGGACAGGCCGGCGATGTTGCCCGCACCCGGCGTTACCATTCCAGCGTCGGCAATTCGTGGAAGACCTTTCGCGTGCCGGCGATCCACTCGTTCCTGAGCTTCTCGAAGTAAACGTCTCCGGCGTCGAAGCGGCGCTTCATGGTGACTTTCAGGCTGTCGCGAGCGTAGCAAAGCAGATCGATCGGCATGCCCACCGAGAGATTGCTGAGCATCGTCGAGTCGAACGAGACCAGTACGCACTTGGTCGCATCCTCGAGGCTGGCGCTCGGTGTTCCCGCGAGATCGAGGATCGGTTTGCCGTACTTGGCCTCGCCGGTCTGCAGAAAGCTGGTGTCGGGGCCCGCTTCGATGAAATTGCCTTCGGCGTAAATGCGGAAGAGCCGCATGTCCTCCCCGGCGATCTGGCCGCCAAGGATGAAAGAGGCGTTGAACTTCAGGCCGCCGCCTTCGAGAAAGGGGCCATCGCGACGCTCGATGTCGCGCATGGCGTCGGCTACCAGGTTGGCCACATCGAACATCGAGGTGACCGTCCAGATGTGGGGTGGCTTGCCGCCGGCGCGTTGGCGCAGTACGTTGATCACCGCCTGGGTGCCCGCCAGGCCGCCGGAGCTGAGCAGCACCAGCACGCGGTCGCCGGCCTGTTCGAACACCGTCATCTTGCAGAACTTTGCATAGTTATCCACGCCTGCGTGGGTGCGCGAGTCGCTGGCAAAGATCAGTCCTTCTTCGAGCTTGACGCCCACGCAGTAGGTCATGGCAGCGGCTTGCTGCCTGGCCGGTGGAGTCGATGCTGCCGGTATGCCGACATTCAGGCCCCCGCGACTTCGTCGGTCCAGACCTTGAAGCTCTGGAGGCTAGCCGGGCCGAAGGTGCTGGCCAGGGCGACATCGCAGGCATCGCGGCCCCGTGCAACAAGCACACGGCCGATACGGGGCACGTTGTTGCGCGGATCGAAGATGTACCAGCGGTCGCCGAGATAGGCCTCGAACCAGGCCGCGAAGTCCATCGGCCCGTAGGGCGGCGCCGTCCCCATGTCGCCGAGATAGCCGGTGCAATAGCGCGCCGGTATGTTCATGCAGCGGCAGAAGGCGACCGCCAGATGAGCGTAATCGCGGCACACGCCCCGGCGTTCATTGTAGGCCTCCCACGCGGTGCGTGTTCGCCGGGCGTGCTCGTAGCCGAACTGGATGTGCTGGTGCACGAAATCGCAGATCGCCTGCACGCGTCCCCAGCCGGTCGGACTCGAGCCGAACCGCTGCCAGGCGATCCCGGAGAGCAGATCGGTTTCGCAATAGCGGCTGCCGAGAAGGTAAACGAGCGTCGACTCCGGCAGGCGCTCGATCGGTGTCTGCGCGGTCCAGGGAGCGACGACGTCAAGCGCTCCGGTGTCGTTGACCAAGGCGTCTGTGCTGAGAACGAAGCGTCCCGGCGGCGCGACGAGGACGCTGCACCAGTTTCCGAACAGATCGCGGTAAGCGGCAATCGGTACAGACGGGTTGGTCACGAGGAGATCGGGGCGCACCAGATCGGACGCGCGTGAGTAGTGAATGCTCAATGCCAGGATCATCGGCGTCGGCTGCTCGCATTGATACGCCATTTCGAAACCCACGCGGATCTGCATGGCCTGCTCCTGCCTAGGGTGCACGGTTGTCACGGCATCCCCTTCATGGGCAGCCTGGGTTGTTGGTTCATGGTCATCCTGGAGTCCAGTCCATTACACGAAGACGCCACGAAGATGCCACGAACCGCGTCTGACTTCCCGAGCATACATCCGCCGGCGGTCGGTGTCCGTGCGCCGGCGCGCTTTTCAGAAAGCCGCACATCGGATCCCCGTGAGCCTGTCGCTGATCTGCGCCGGCTGGTTGAGCACCTGCCGCACCAAGGCCTCCGCCGGGAGCTGAGCATCGGAGCGAAGTGTCTGTAAAGCCTGCAGAATAGTCGTGTAGCCTGCATCGCGCAGAGAGCACGCTGATTGCCTTGCTTATTTACCGACCGGGGCGCATGATCGAAGCTCGCCGTTCGACCGACGATCATTTTCACCACAGAGGTTCGGCTGCGCGACGTCCTACACACTCGGGGACGATCAATGCCAGGAAAAGTTCTCGTCGCAATCGCTGAGCTCGGCGGCGAAATTCTCTCTTTGAATCACCACTGCGAAGCCGCCATCGGGCTCTCTTCGTCCGCAGCGCTGGGTCAGCTGGTGTGGACGCTGCTGCCGACCGCGGAATTCGTGGAGACTATGCGCGACGGCTGTCGGGCGGCCGCGGACGGAAAGGATGTGGCAGACCACAGCGGCAAGTGGCAGACCAATCATGGCGCACGCTTCGCGGTGGATTGGGGTTACCACGGCATTCGCGGCGCAAGCGGTACCATGGGCGCCATAGTGGTGACCGGCTACGACCTGGGGGCGGTCCGTCGTGTGCAGGGCGAAGCGCGCGAGATGCTTGACCGCTACCAGTCGATTCTCGACACCGCGGTCGACGGCATTCTCACGATCGGGGAGGATGGTCTGATCAAGTCCTTCAACCGTGCCGCCGAACGCATTTTCGGATATCGGGCCGTCGAGGTGCTGGGGCGCAATGTGTCGATGTTGATGCCGCAGCCTTATCGCGCCGAGCACGATGACTATCTTCACAACTATCTCAACAGCCGGCGTAAAAAGATCATCGGCCTCGGCCGCGAGGTGGAGGGCTTGCGCAAGGACGGCACCGTATTCCCGCTGGAGTTGTCGGTCGGCGAAGTGACGGTATCCGGCGGACACGTGTTCACCGGCATCATCCGCGACATCACCGACCGCAAGCAGGTGGAGTCGGAGGCGCGGCGCCACCAGGACGATCTGGCGCATTTGGCGCGCGTCCATTCGATGGGCGACTTGGCCGCCGGCCTGGCACATGAGATCAACCAGCCGCTGACCGCCATTCTCGGTCACGCGCGCGCCTGGGTCAGGATGCTCGATGCAGGCAACCCGGACCTGATATCGCTGCGCGACTCCATGGAGAAGATCGCACATCAGGGTGAGCGGGCCGCGGAAGTGATCCGCCGGTTGCGCAAGTACGTCGAAAGGGGTGAGATGGAGCGCCAGCCGAGCGATCTCAGCGCCAGTGTGAGTGAAGCGCTCGATCTGTTGCAGCACGAGCTCAAGGTTGAAGGGGTCCACGTGATGGTAAAAAGCCCGGCCGGGCAGCCGGAGATCCTGATCGACCGTGTGCAGATCGAGCAGGTATTGGTCAACCTGGTGCGCAACGCGATCCAGGCCATGACCGAAGCACACATTCCGTCGCCGGAGCTGGAGTTGGTCACGGTCGTCACGGAAACCCCTTGCGGGGTCTGCGTGAGCGTGCGGGACAATGGTCCGGGCTTTGGTGCCACCGCGCCGGACCAGTTGTTTGCGCCGTTCTTTACCACCAAGCAAGACGGCTTGGGACAGGGGCTTTCCAGCTGCCGGCGCATCGTCGATGCGCACGGTGGCCGCATCTGGGCTGAACCGAACCGGCCAAGGGGAGCGGTGTTCAGCCTGTGGCTGCCGCTGTCGCAGGCTCAGGGCGGGGGCGGTCTGCGCGAGGTTACCCGGCTAGGCGCGTAACCCGTTTCAAGCCATTCCTGGCGCCGTCGTTGACGCATGTCATTGTTGCCTCCGCAAGGCGGCCGCCTAATGCATGTGGGGTGATTCAAAAGCAAGCCCGCTGCGTTGGACTAATGCCTAGAGTGATTCATATTGTCGACGACGACGAGCCGGTGCGAACGGCCTTGAGCCTGTTGCTGCGCTCCTTCGGCTGGCAGGCAAGCGCCTTTGGGTCGGCACGGGCGTTTCTGGAGTCCTTGCGGCAAGGCGACATGCCGGACTGCTTGCTGCTCGATCTCAACATGCCCGGAATGAACGGCGCCGAATTGATGGAAGCGCTTGCTTCCATGCGCGTCTGGGTGCCCGTCATCATCATGACCGGGCAGCGCGATTCGCCCCTGGAGGCACGTGCGCGCCGTGCCGGGGCGAGGGAAGTGCTGAATAAACCGTTCGGCGACGAAGAACTGAAAGCATCCATCGAGCGCGCGCTGGCAAACGCCGGCGGCGGCTGATGCGCGAGGCGCACATTCCCGCGCCATAAGGAGGGGCGGCGCGGTCAGGACGGCTTGGGCATCCCCAGGCGCTCGAACAGTATGTCCGGCGACACCGGGCACATCTCGTTCGTCCCGATCCGCACGGCCACCTGTACGGATTCGCCCTTGGTCAGGCGCACGCCGGTGGCATCGTCCCTCACCAGGTATTCGATCCTCAGGCAGCTTTCCCATTCGACCAGCGTGGCGCGCACCCGCACTTTCTGCCCGAACAGCGAGGGCTTGATGTAGCGCATGCGCATGTCGATCAGCGGCCACAGATAGCCGCTGGCCCGCATGCGGTCGTAGTTGTAGTCGAAACTGTCCAGCAGCGCGCAGCGCGCGATCTCGAAATACTTGGCGTAATGGCCGTGCCAGACAATGCCGACCACATCGACATCGTGGAACGGCACCAGAATCTCCACCTCGACGCTGCGTTTCATGGTATCGATGCGCCCCCTATGCGCGCCCTTGGTGCAGGCATACCGGTTGCTCCCCTCTCCCGCTTACGGGAGAGGGGTAGGGGAGAGGGGCTTTGAACGGGACGAACAGCCCCTCTCCCGGCCCTACGGGCCACCCTCTCCCGCAAGCGGGAGAGGGAAAGTAGTGTGCACGTAGCGAAACATGCCCTAGTAGAAGTAACGTAACAGGATCTGCCAGACCGAGGACTGCGGTGCGGCGCCGAATTCGCTGGTCGAGTCGCCACAGTCGGTCTGCCATTGAATGGCCAGGTCCACCCGGTTCAGGTGATAGCGCGCTTCCGCCCATTGCAGGTGGCTGTGGTCGACCAGGTTGTAACGGGCGAACCCGCTCAGGTCCAGGTGCTGGACGAAGGCGTCGTTCCATCCCGCATAGAAGAACACGGCCTGCCTGCCGGGGAGCTCCTGCGCGTTTGCCGTGTAGAGGAAGTACTGCCCGTAGGCCTGCGGCGACTGGTGCAGCAGCGTGTCCAGGCCGGAGCGATTGAGGGCGGCGCCGTCGTACTCGTATTCGAATGTGAGGGATACGTTGCCGGACGTGGTGTAGGAGGCGCCGGTGGAGAAACGCTGGTGGAAGCGGTCCTTCTGCTCGGATCCGAGCGCCTGCATTTCCTGTGTGGGGCCCGAGCCGCCGCTCCATTCCAGGAACGCGACGGTCGAATCGTTGAGCAGGGCGATCGTATTGAGCCCAAGCTGCGGCGGATGGGAGCCGTCGTCGAACAGCAGCGCTCCCAGGTTGACGTCCTCGCCGATGCGCTGCGCCAGCGCGATCAGCCCGCGGTTCTGGAAATTGGTGGCGCCCCAGTCCGGGCTGAACGAGGCATTGTTGTCGTGGACCGCCAGCTTGGGCGAGAACATCGCGCTGACGGAGCCGCCGTTCCACAGCATCTGCCCCCTGGCCATCGCACTGCCGAGCCGGTTCTCCTTGAGGCTGGCCGGGTCCACCGAAACGATCGAGCGGATCGCGCCCGCGCGGAAATAGTCCGTGGGGTTGTAGCCGAGCGCCACGCCGTGCAGCACGTTGATCCGCCCGAGGTCGGCGCTCCAGTCCGATCCGGCCTGCCAGCTGAGGTAGCCCTCCTTGAGGGTGTTGATGTTGGCGTGACGCTGGCCGAAGGCGGAAGGCGGCCCCTGGATGTCCCAGCGGTCGGCGAAGCTGGCGCGCAGGGAGTGCCACTGCGATGTTTCGCCCTGGACGCCGAGCGACAGACGGCGCGTGTCCACCTCGCCGCCATCCGCCCCGCGCACGGAAACCAGCCCGACGGCGGGTTCGCCGAAAAAGCGCCAGTTGGATGCGCGCGCGGTCTCCTCCGGCGTGGTGTCGGCCAGCTTGAGCGCGTCGGTATCGGAGTCGGCCATGGCGGCGGAGCTGGCCGCCAGGGCGAGCAACAGCGGCAGGGCGGGCCCGCCTCTCATTCCGGCGAGAACCGGGGCAGGTAGTCCGCCTGCAGCCAGGTGTCCGGGATGTCCCGCTTGACGAAGTCCGAATAGCGCATCACCGTGACCCAGTTGGGGTTGAGGCCGTCGATGATCACCATCTCGGTGGGGCGCTGCTGTCCCAGGTTGTCCTGGAAGTGCCGGAAATACGCGCTTTTCAGGAGCCGGCCGCTCTCCGAGAAGTAGCGCGCCTTGATCGGACGGCTGGTGGCGGCGGCGATCCACATCTCGATGTGGTCGTAGGTCACGTCCGGGGCGGCGGCGGCCAGCTCGAGCTTGTAGCAGTGCTGGTTCTGCCGTTCGCCGTCCTGCACATCCTCTTCGCCGGCCAGCTTGGCGCGGTAGTCCTTGGCCAGGTTGACCGTCACCACGTCGCCGTTCGCGGCCTGTCCCAGCAGCCGCTGCTGCGGGGAAAGACGGATGGTGGACTTCCCCGTGGGGTCGTAGAACCACAGGTCGTTGCCGTTCTTCAGCATCAGCTTGTTGGCATCGCGGGGCGGTGCGACGAAGCGGATCAGGCTGCGGAACTGGCCGCTGTTCTCCGCGGCCTTCGAATACACCTGCAGCGCGGTGGAATCGGTCTGCTTGCCGTCGCGGTATTCGATCAGCGTGGTGGTGATGCTGAAGGGATACTGCGGATTGCGCACATCGTCGCTGGCGGCAAGGATGTGTTGCGCGTCGGGCGGAGCGGCGGCGGCGGCCAGCGCGAACAGCAACGCCGCCAGGACCGTTGCCCGGCCGGCTGCCTTGCCGCGCTCAAACGTGACGTAGGGCATTGACGATCTCCATCTTGGCGGCACGGTGGGCGGGCCACCATGCCGAACCCATGACCAGCAGGATCAGCGTCGCGGCGATGCCCAGGATGAACAGGAGATTCTGCTTTCCGGACAGCCAGATGAAATAGAGCACCTGGTCGACACGTCCCGGCGGTACGTAGCTGAGCCCGGAGTGATTGACTACCGCGGCCAGCAGCAGGGTGATCATCACGCCGAGCACGACGCCGAGGATGCCGAGGACCAGGCCTTCGTAGATGAACAGCATCTGGATGCCCCGGCGCCGCATGCCGATGGCGCGCAGGGTGCCGATCTCCACCGTGCGCTCGACGATGGAGGTATTCATCGTGTTGCTGACGGTGAACAGCACGATCACCCCCATCAGGATGGCGATGAAGCCGAAGATGGCGTTGAAGAAGCTGATGAATTGGCCGTAGGTGGGATTGATGGTGGCGAAGTCCAGCACGTCCAGCTCCTGGCCGGGGAAGCTGGCGGCGAGAAGTTCCCGCAGCCGCGCCCTGGCCGGCGCGATCTGGCCGGTATGCTGGAGCTGCACCACGATGCCCGTGACCTGCGGCGCCGAGCGGCCGTAGATGAGCCGTTGCGCTTCCTCCAGGTGCATCATCAGGAAGACGTCGTCCAGCTCCTTGATCCCCTGGTTCCCCGCTTCGACCACGCTCAGGCTGACGACATTGGGCGCGCCGTGGGTATCGGCCGCGAGCACCTCGATGCGGGCCGCGCTGTCGTTCGCCGCGGGCTCGCCGGGTTCCCCGCGCGCTAAATCGCTGATGTCGGCGGGCGCCGCGGCCGCGTTGGCGGACTCCGGCGGCGGGGCCGGATCCGGCGGGGCCTCCTGTTTGCAGTCGGGCACTTTCAGCTTGCGGCACAGGTGCAGTACGCGGGCCACCCCCATGCCGACCACGGCGGCGTCCGGGGCCGTGCCGGTCAGCGACAGCGGCTTGCCGTTGTTGATGGCGGGGAAGCCGTAATCGTTCCAGGCCTGCAGCTTGTTCTGGTCGTCGACGTCGATGCCGGTGCCGATGACCGTGCGGGAGACACCCGCGGCGAAATTTCCGGCGATGCCACCGAGCTGGAGCGTCGGCGTGACCACCGTGAGCATGGGGGCGAGCACCGGGTCATGCTGCACGGCGTCGATGATCTGCTGGTAGTCGGAGATGCCGTAGGCCGCCGGATTGCCGCCGCCGTAAAGATAGTAGCCCTTGCGCTGGATCTGCAGGTGCCCGCTGCGCTTCACGAATTCCGTCTGGGTGCCGTAAATGATCCCCCTGCTGTATCCGCCGAATAACAGGATCGACTGCGTGCCGACGACGATGGCGAGCAGGGTGGACAGGGTGCGCCGGCGGTTGCGCAGCAGGTTGCGAAGGGCGAGCAGCAGGTTCCTCACGCGCTGCCCTCCGCCGCGGCACCACGTTCCACCGAGATGATGCGACCGTCGCGGATCTGCATGCTGTCGTCCGCCTGGAGCATGACCTTGGGATCATGCGAGGAAAATATGAAAGATACGTGGTGATCGCGCTGGATGCGGCGCATCAGCGCGATGATGGCCGAGCCGGTCTCGCTGTCGAGATTGGCGGTGGGCTCGTCGGCGAAGACCACCTTGGGCTCAGGGGACAGTGCCCGGGCGATGGCGACTCTCTGGCGTTGCCCTCCGGAGAGCTGGCCGGGGCGGTGCCCGGCCTTGTCGGAAAGCCCGACCGCGTCCAGCAGCGACCGCACCCGGTCGCGGCGGACCTTCGCCGGCACCTGGGCGAGCAACAAGGGGTACTCCACGTTTTCGTAGGCGGTGAGCACCGGGAGCAGGTTGAAGTTCTGGAAGATGAAACCCAGGTTGCGCGCCCTGAAGTCGGACAGGGCGTCGTCCGACAGGTCCTTGACCGGCTGTCCCGCGATGAGGATCTCCCCCTGGTCCGGGCGGTCCAGGCATCCCATCAGGTTGAGCAGGGTGGTCTTGCCGCTGCCGGACGGTCCCGAGATCACGGTAAAGCAGTTGCCGCGGATTTCCAGGTTGATGTCGATCAGCGCCGGGATGTCCACCGCGTCCAGCTTGTAGGTCTTGCCAACGTTCTTGAGGACGATCGGGTGCATGGCTGCTCGCCGGGTGCGGTGCGGTTGGGCGACTTCTTGTCGTTGTAGTATGTATCGGTACAGCGGGCTATGCGACTACGGCTTTGCGGATCTCGTTCACCATGCGGATCAACGGGGTGGGGCGGGCGCCGGCCAGTTTAGGCCCCAGTTCCACAAACTCGTCCACGCCCTGCGCCGCCAGGTAGCGGATGCAGCCCACCCAGTCCACCGAGCGCGCGATCTGCGCGGCGAGGGTGGTTTCCAGCTCCCCGCCGCGATATGGCAGTGCGGTGACGTTGGAGATCACGGGGATCCGCGGGTCGCGCAGCTCGAGGCCACGCAGGAAGCTCTCGAACGCCGGCTGCTGCGCCTGCATGTACCGCGAGTGAAACGGACCGCTGACGTTGACCGGCAGGCAGTCGACGCTCTGCGCCTGGCAGGCCTGCTCCAGCCGGGCGACGTCCCCGGCGGGGCCGGACACCACGGTCTGGAGCGGAGAGTTGAAGTTGGCCAAGTCGATGCTTTCGAGGCGGTGGTCGCGCAGGAGCTGGGCCAAGTCCTCGGCGCCGATGCCGAGCACTACCAGCATCCCTCCGCCGGCAACTTCGGCCATCAGCTGGCCGCGCTTCTGCACCATGCGCAGGCCGGTTTCGAAATCGAAACACCCCGCCGCCAGCAGGGCATTGCATTCGCCGAGGCTGTGGCCGGCCAGGAAATGGGGTTGCGCGTCGGACGAAGCGCCGTCCCGCCAGGAGAAATAGCGCAGGGCATTGACGACGAACAGCGCCGGCTGGGTGTACTGGGTCAGGCGCAGGAGGTCGTCCGGATCCTCCAGGCAGAGCGTTTCGATGCAGTACCCCAGCACCGACGAAGCGAGTTCCGCCTGTTCCCGGTAGAGCGGGAACAGGTCTTTCCCCATTCCTTTGAATTGCGCTCCCTGTCCCGGGAAGAGCAAGGCCTTCATTCCTCAGCCCCCTTGTTGCACATGGCGTCGGTCACGCGCTGCCCGCCAGTCAATGGCCGCAGGCAGGCGTAGCCGTGTGCTGGCGTGGCCGGCCCCGGTCCGACAGGCTCTATGTCCGGCTCAGGCGTTGGCGGGAACCGCAACAGCGCTCCTCGCCTTGCGCTTGGCAAGATGCTCGTTCTTGAATTTGATATACACGTCGTAGATATGATCAGGATCCGGGATATCGACCCCGGCCAGCTTGCTGATGCGGGACGCGATCTGCTTGCGGGTCTTCTTCCCCGCGCTGTCGCCGAGTCCATCGAGGCTGCGCACGGTCAGGAAGACCGGGTGGTTGATGAACTGGTCGGTCTGCAGGAACACCCAGGCGGACCGCAGCACGATGGACCGTTCGTAGTCCGGGTCTGCCGACGATTCGATGGTCCTGCGCGCGTAGTTCTCGAACCCCACCGAGTGGCGCATCTCGTCCTTGCCCAGCTTGAAGGTGATGTCCTTGAGCACCGGCTCGGGCATGGTCTCCGACATCGTCATGTACATGCTGCCGGCGACGATTTCCGAGATGACGTTGAACGTCAGCATCTCTACCTTGGACTTCGTCATCGGCGTGATGATGCGTCCTTCCTTCAGGTACTTGCCGGGCAGTTGCACGCCGTTCAGGGACAGCCATTTGACCAGGGCATGCGGATGCTTGGTTTCCTCGTACAGCCACACCGCCAGCCACTGCGTGAAATCGATGTCGTCCTCGAACATGGACATGAACGACTGCGTCGCCGAATAGGTGGTCAACTCGCCGAACGCGACCTGCTTGACCATTTCGAGGAGATGGGGGGTAATCAGGGACTTGTCGATGCTGTCCCAGGCGATATCCTTCATGTACCAGCGGGCCTTTTCGGCCACGTCGAACAAAGAGTAGTAAGACAAGTCCGAAAAAACGTCATTGACCGATACCGACGCGCTCATAGGACTGCTCCTGCAAAAAAGTGGATGGAACGTAATATCCGCCCGGATTTGGTGAAGCCTGGGGCAGTCAGGCCATCCCTCCGTTCACTCCGACGATCTGACCGGTGATGTAGCTGGCGGCCTCCGAGGCCAGAAAGCCGACCAGGGCCGCTACTTCCTCGGTCCGCCCCGGGCGCTGCATCGGCACGATCATTTTCAGCATGGCCGGATCGAACTTGCCCTTGGCCATGCCACCGTCGATCACCCCCGGCGCCACCACGTTGACGGTGATATTGCGGCTGGCCAGCTCGTGCGCCAGCGACTTGGTCGCGCCATGCAGGCCGGCCTTGGCGGCGGAGTAGTTGGTCTGGCCGCGGACTCCGATAACGCCGGATACCGAGGAAATATTGATGATCCGGCCCTTGCGATTGCGGATCATGGGCATCAGCAGGGGCCGGGTGACGTTGAAGAAGCCGTTCAGCGTGGTGTTGATCACGCTGTCCCAGGCATCGAACTCCATTCCGGCCATCGGGCTGTCGTCCACCGTGCCCGCGTTGTTCACCAGCACGTCGACCGGCCTGGTTTCCACCAGGCCGGACAGGACCTGCTGCGCCTGGGCCGTGTCGGTGACGTCGAAGACGATCGTCTCCGCCTTCCCGCCCGTTTCGCGGATCTGCCGCACGACCATCTCGGCCTTGTCCGGGTTCCGGTTGGCGTGCACGTAGACCATCAGGCCCTGTTTGGCCAGTTCGAGACAAATGGCGGAGCCGATGTCGCCGCTGCCGCCGGTGACCAGCGCTGTCTGCAGGGAGGCCATGGTTCCCATCTACTCCTCGTGCTCGTCGGTGACCAGCGAAATGGTGCCTTCCGCGACGGTCTTGCCGTCGATCGTTCCGTCGACGTGATATTGATAGATGCGAGGCCCGATCAGCACGACCTCCGAAGTCAACACCAGGCGGGAGTCCGGGTGCTCGTCCAGGTAGCCCTCCTCGAAATTGAAGTTACGGGTTACCGCCAGGTAAGCCGACGACACCGGTCCCAGCCTGGCATAGCCCAGCATCGGCTCGTTCGCCTTGATCGAGACCAGCGCGAGGTGGATGGCCGCCGCCTGGGCGCCATACTCGATCACGTGGACGTACGACATCCGGCCGTTCACCGCAAGCGGATTGTCCGCGTGTAGATGCGACACCGCGCTGCAGACGATCTTCTTGTTGTCCCATTGCTCGACCCGGTCGAGCAGCATCATGTGACCCTGATGCGGGGTCAGCATGGTGAGCTGCTTGGCGTCGATCTGCTGCGGCATGGTCATGGCATAACCTCGACCTGCAGGAGCTGGCAGCCGGAGTAGGGCAGTGCTACCGTCGCCGGCCGTTTTTCCGCCAGGGCCATCAGCAGCGGCAAGCTGCCGGCGGCCGACGAGCGCTTGCTGACCTCCGCCAGCACCGGGTGGTCGACCGGCGTGATGTCGGTGCCGTCGCGCAGGTCGAGCTGGATCGATGCGACGCGTTGACTGGTTGTGTGCGGGTTGAACAGAAAGCCGACTGCGAAGGGATCGATCGGCTTGCTCCCCGTGTGGATCTGGAGTATCGCCGGCGCGTCGTAAGCCACGTAGAGCACTGGGATGGATTCGGTCAGCGCTGTCGTGTAGGCCTGCAGCAGGCCCACCGCCATGCTGTAGGAGGCGGCGGTGACGGTGGTGGCGCCCGCGGTGTTCTTCGTCAGGATGCCCAGGTGGCCGGCGGCCGCGTTCAGGATGACGTTGTGGAAGCGGGTGGGCGAAACCGATTTGGTTTCCTGCGTCAGCGAGCAAAAGATGTGGTGGGAGATGTTGAGATCGCCCTCCGTCGTCGCGAACACCAGCTCGACATTGTTCGGATTGACGTCCGTGCCTTCCAGCGCCTTGTCGGCGGCATAGATGGCGAGCTGCATGTGCTGGGTGGTCCGCCGTTTGATCGCCGAGGTGAGGAAAGGCGACTGCAGTGGCGTCGTCAACTCCTCGTTGTAGCGCTCCGGCGCCTGCAGCACCGGAATCGAGTCGTGCCAGCCCGGCAGCCCGGGGCCGTATAGCGAGACCGTCTCGATCTGCAGCGGTTTCAATTCAGTCTCCCGAAAATGAGAACGGCGTTGTTGCCGCCGAAACCCATCGAGTTGGTGAGGCCATAGCGAATTCGCCGGGTCTGATTGTCGAGCGACACATTGCACTTGAGGCCGTCGGCAATCTCGCGCGTGTTGTGAATCCCCGGCACCAGGTCGTTCTGCATGCCGAGCATCAGGATGATGGCTTCGGTGATTCCGGCCGCGCCCTGCGTGTGGCCGGTCAGGCCTTTGGTCGAGCTGACGGGGACGCGATCACCGAAAATGCGGTGTACGGCGGCGTCCTCGGCCATGTCGTTCATCGGTGTGGCGCTGCCGTGGGCGTTGATGTAGTCGATGTCCTTTGCATCGAGCCCGGCGCGCTCGAGCGCGTGCAGCATGGCGGTCTCGATGCCCTTGCCCTCCGGATGCGGCGCGGTCATGTCATGGCCGTCGGCGGTCTCGCCGTACCCCACCAGGGCCAGGGCGTCGTCCTGCAACGGCTCCCTCTCGAGCAGGGCGAAGCCGGCGGCGGCGCCGATGCTGATGCCGTCGCGTGCGCTGTCCCACGGCCTGCACGGTTCGGTCGACAGCACGCCGAGGGAGCGAAAGCCGTTGATCAGCGTTTCGCTGTACCCCTCGACGCCCGCGACGATGGCCGCGTCGCAGAAACCCATCTGCAGATAGCGGTGCGCGGTCGCAAACACCTTCGCGCTGGAAGAGCAGGCGGTCCCGATGGTGGCGTAGGGTCCGGTGAAATCCAGCTTGCGCCGGACGTACTGCATGATCGCGTCCAGGCTGACGCTGTAGGCGCATTTGAGATTCAGCGGCGGAGGCCGGTCCAGTGCGACCTCGTGGTCCCGATAAAGCTCCTCGATGACGTGGATGCCGCTGGTAATGGTGCCGAGGAAGCAGCCGATCCGGTTCTTGCCGTATCTGCTCTTGGCCCGCTCGACGGCCTCCGTGAAGCCATCCTGTTCCAGCGCCGTCTGAACGATGCGGGTGCAGTCGTTGTCGTAGGCCGCCAGCTCGCCGTTGATCGGGCGCAAGGCTTGCGAATCCACGAAGCCGAACCATGTGCGTCCCAGATCGCCCATGGAATGCTCGCGCAGGCCGCTGGCCTTGTTCCTGATCGAATCCAGCGTGGCCGCATTACCCACGCCCAAAGCGCTCGTGAGTGTGAATGCCGTCACGTAAGTGGGTGCAATAGCCATGTTCGTTCCCTGTCCGCCGCCAACAAAGACCCGCGCACATCCACTCCGCCCGCCATACGGCGGGAGACTGGCACCAGACCGCGTCTTAGTTCGTCGTCGCTGCTGCTGCAATCGGCGCCGCGTGAAAATCTCCGGCGGCAATCTGATTGTCGTCGCAGTCGAGGCAAACGAAGCCGTAGTTGTCTCGTGCCTTGCTGTGGATCTTGACGATGAGAGTCTTGCCCGGCCTCAACACATGCAGGTTCTTCACCTTCACCATGCGCTTGAGGTACATGCCGCTCCTGAACTGCGCAAAAGCCACCCGGACATGCTCCATGATCAAGGCGCCCGGGATGATCGGGTTGCCAGGGAAATGTCCGTTCGACGCCGGGTGGTTTTCCGCAATCGCCACTCGATATTCGAATGACGATGACGGTTCAGGCAGCATTGGCCTCACTCAGTTCGGGCTGCTTGCTCTGCATCTTCTCGGCGACGAAAGCATGCAGGGTGCGGATGGTCATGAACGCCCGCCGCGTGGCTTCGTCCTTGGAGTCCAGCTTGATCTTGTAACGGTCGTTGATAACCGCGCCGATTTCCAGTGCGTCGACCGAGTTCAGGTCCAGCGGCCCGCCGAACAGCAATGTTTCCGGCGTGATCTCGACATCGGCATCCAGGTTAAGGGTTTCGACAATGAGTTCGAAGAACTCCGCTTCCGACGGTATTTTCATAGTGGTTTCTCGCTACCTTCAGTTGAACGGTACTGCGTCAGAACAAAATACCGATCTGATAACTGACCGATTGTTTTGTTCCACTCACCAACTTCAACTTCCTTGAGCGTGCCGCTGCAGCGAACTACTGTCTGCGGAAAGAGAGACTGATGCGGCCGAAAAACGCTAACATACGAATGTAGGCGAGGCAAGCACCCATTTCGGTTTTTATCGAAAAGCGAATCCCAAGTCCGCGAGTTGCAAAGTTATATCGGTACAGACGACCTCGCGGCGCGCCTGCACCGCCACGGCAAGCCGATGAAGCGGTGTGGGCGTGCTGCTCAGGAACGTCCATTCGCAGGGTGCCGGTACTGTGACGCAATCGCGATGCAGGGCCGGCGCGGTTTCCTCAATGCGGTCGAATGTAATTCGCTGAAGCTCGGCGCTGAAGCCTTCGCCGGTCGCCTTGGCAAAGGCTTCCTTGAGCGTCCAGATCCGGAAAAACCGTTCTACCGCCTCGCTTTCCGAGCAGAGGCCAAGGCCGGCGATCTCGCTGTCGGTGAATACCATGCGGGCGATGGAATGGATGTTGCGGGATGGATTCACGATCTCGACGTCCACGCCGCATCCACAGTCCAGCGTGATCACGCAGGCAACCAGATTGCGCGTGTGGCTGAGGTTGAAGCAAAGCGGTGGCAGCGCCGGATCGTTGTACAGCGCGGGCTTGCCGTAAGGGCCCGCGGCAAATGCCCAGTCGGCCGGATCGACGGCGGCATAACGCGACAGGCTCGATCTCAGCAGGGCGTGGGCCGCGAGATAATCGTGCCGGGCGACGTCGGAATGAAACCGCTCGTAGCGCGCGAGCTCCTCCGTGTTGAGCATGTGCTTGCCCGCTGCACGAAGACGCTCGCTCGCAATCGCGTCCGTCCGGGCCGTCCAGACGTGGGCCTGCGTCTCCAGCGCGGCCAGCAAGACGTTCGTCCCCACATCGCTCCCCTTTCGTGGTGAAGCTTCCGTAGTCCGGCGATCGCGCGTATCACGGCAGCAATTCCTGGTTTCATTGTGCGCGCGGACTTGAGCACGCCGCTGAGAAGTTCGTCACGCTACGGCGTGGTCGATCGTTGACACCTCAACTCGCCGGCCGCAATAATGATTTGCGCTACCCGCAGTTTCTTCCCCGTGACGCCCCGACACGCGCGAGGCGTGTTCTCCAACGAATATCCATCGCGGAGCATCAAGATGACTGCTGAAGAGATGCTGCAACATCTTCCCGCTGCGTTCAATCCGGCCGCTGCCCATGGAGTCGAGGCGGTGCTGCAGTTCAACGCCTCGAAGCCGCACTACGCCACGATCAGCAACGGCGCCTGCAGCGTCGCCGCCGGAACCGCTTCGAAGCCGGATGTCACGCTGAACATCGATGATGACAATCTGGTTAAGCTGATGAAAGGCGAGTTGAACGGCGTCACCGCGTTCCTCACCGGCAAACTAAGGCTCAATGGCGATCTGGGCCTGGCGCAGCGGATCTCCTCCTTCTTCGACGCCTCGCGGCTTCTTTGAACGAGGGCGGCGCTCCGTAAGGAGCCGCTGCGTTTCCATGAAGCCTATTTCGAAGACCGCGTACTACTGCTGCGGCGTCAGGATGCAGGACGCCGAGAGTCGCAATCCGGTGTGCAACGACCGGTACGCGCGTCTGTTCATGGATGATGCCGGCCTCGAAATCTTCCGTCCTTTCAGATCGGAGAAAAAGGCCAACGCCGGCAACGTGGCGCGTGCGCGGATCATCGACGATTACCTGCACGAGCAACTCAAGGCGAATCCCGGCCTGCTGGTGGTGACGGTAGGCGCGGGATTCGACAGCCGCCCCTACCGGCAGAAGGGCGGAAGCTGGGTGGAGGTCGACGAGCCCCAGCTTATCGCCTACAAGAATGAAAAGCTGCCGATCGCGGATTGTCCGAACCAGTTGCAGCGGATTCCGAACGATTTCGCGACGGAATCGATCGTCGACAAACTGCGTCCCTTCGCCGGGCAGCAGCCGGTGGTCTGCGTGGTCGAAGGGGTGTTGCTCTATCTCGATCCGGCCGCGCGCCAGCAGCTGTTCCAGACCTTGCGGGAGCTGTTTCCGCATCACACGCTGATCTGCGACGTGATGCAGCCGAAGTTCCTGAACAGCTATGCCCGGCCCGTGCAAAGCCGGATCTCCGGTCTCGGCGCCTCGCTGTCCGCGATCGACAAGCCGCAGGCCGTGTTCGAGGAGAGCGGCTACCGCCTGTTGCGGGTGACCTCGATATTCCGCCGGGCGGTCGAACTGGGGCTGGTCGATATTCCGCGGCTGGTGCTGAAGTTCATGCAGACACTTTGCGATGGCTACTCCATTTATCTGCTGGAGGCCTGAAGCCTTTTCGTCACGGCATGGATTCAAAGGTTCCCTAACGCTGCAGCTCGCGCGCCGCTTTCATGCCCCAGTCCGAGGCCGGCGCGGCGTCACGGGCTTTTTCCAGCCAGTTTCTGCGTTGGTCCTGTTCCGACGGCGCCGACTCGAGCATTGCGAGCTGGTAGCAAGCTTCGGCGAGCAATTGCGGGTCGCCGTCCTTGCGCGTCTCCAGCGCCTGCGCAATGAAGGTGAAGTCCTGCCGGGCGATGGGCTTGCGCTCGAACAGGTCCGGCAGCAGCAGGCTGTTGGTGGCCCGCACCAGGCGGATGACGATGTTGGTGTCGTCCAGCCGCACCGCTTCGTCGATCCGGGCGATGCCGAGCCTGACCTTCTGCACCTTGGTGAGAACGTTCCAGGAATCGCGGCCGACCATGGTGGTGGCGCTACCCCTATAGGCGAGGGCAACGTGGTCCTGCGGCGCAAGTCGATTCAATTGGTCCAGGTAGTCGAGGGCTTTCTCCGATGCGCCGCTGGCGCCGAGCACCGCCAGGTTGTGATAGGCGATGCCCAGGGTGCGGAGTGCGTCCAGGTCGCCCGGTGTGGCCGCGTAGCGGCGCGCCGCCTCCCCGGCGAGTGCTTTGAGGGCATCCTGGTCCATCAGCGAATAAAGCGCTGCCGCCGACGCCGGCGGTTGTGGCGGCGGGGCGGCGGTGGCGGCGAGCGCAAGCAGGCCGAGGACGAACAATCCCCGCATCATGGGTATCCGCTGCGGGCGGCGGGAGCGGGGGCTGTCATGAGTCCGTGTACGGGGTTGAAGCGACTTCGCTCCGGGACGCAAGAATAAGTCGTGCGTGCGGCAGGAACAACATGCGTAAGGTTTGCCGCTTCGATATGATTGACCGCGAGGCGTCCCGGTTGAATTGCGCAAATCTTTGATTTTTCCGGATGGCTGACATCATGACCGTCGACGAACCAAAGCTCAGGCAGTCCAAGGGATTCCTGGACGACAAGCGGATCCTGGTCACCGGGGTGCTCACCAACAAATCCATCGCCTATGGCATCGCCGCGGCCTGCAGGCGTCAGGGTGCGCAGCTGGCGTTCACCTATCAGGACGAGCGCATGGTCAAGCGTGTGCGCAAGGTCGCCGAGCAATTCGAAAGCGCGTTGTGCTTTCCCTGCGACGTCAGGTCGGACGAACAGATCCGATCGGTATTCGATGGCATCGGTTCCGAGTGGGGGCGGCTGGATGGCGTCGTCCATTCGATCGGCTTCGCGCCGCCGGAGGCGATTTCCGGGAGTTTTCTGGACGGATTGTCACGAGAGGCGTTCCACCTCGCGCACGAGGTCAGCAGCTACAGTTTTCCCGCTCTTGCGAAAGCGGCGCTGCCGTTGTTGAATCCGCGCGGATCGCTGCTCACGCTTTCGTACATCGGCGCGGCGCGCGTGATGCCGGGCTACAACACCATGGGCTTGGCGAAGGCGAGCCTGGAAGCCTCGGTCCGCTATCTCGCGGCGGATCTCGGCCCCAAGGGCATGCGTGCGAACGCAATCTCCGCCGCGGTGCTCCCCACCATCGCTTCGAGCGGATTGGGCGCCATCGACCTGCTCCTCGAAAACCAGAAGAAGCGCGCCCTGGTCGATCGTGACATGACCATTGACGACATCGGCAACGTGGCTGCCTTCCTGCTTTCCGATCTGTCCGGGGGGATCAATGGACAGGTGATCTACGTGGATGGCGGTTTCAGCAGCAACGGCTAGCGCGGGTTTCTGCTGTCACGCCGGAGCCGGTGCTGGACGACATCGAACGCGCCATCCGCCGCCGCCGGTTCCGGGTGCTGCCGGGACCGGTCACCGGAGTATTCGCAAATGGGATATGCTGATTTCAGGGGTGGATGCCTGGTTCCAACCTGTAATGCGGCTGCTGCGCCGCGTCGCTGCCGGGCCTGCCGGGAGCGGTCACCAAAAGGGAGAGCGTCATGAGGAATTTTCTCTTGGCAGTCGGGCTGACCGCCTCGTTCGCGGCCCATGCCACCGACTACAACTTCGGGCTGGTGCCGATAGGCACGCCGCCCGGCACTACCATCGGGTACTCCAGCCAGGCTCTGCAGGCCACATATGCGGATACCGCCACGTTCACGTTCGGCAACTGGAACGAGCCCAGCGGAGCGGTGTACGAGTACGTGGGGCCGGCGAGCATCATCGTCCAGGGTCAGAATACGTCGATCAGCAGCGGCGGTCGCGGTGCGCGTCCGTCCCGTCGCGTCACCACCATGCCGCCTCCAGGCCCGGCTCTGATGGAGGTCGATCCGGTGACCGGAGCAATGAGAGCCGCCGTGGACACCTCCGGCAAGCTGGTCTACCTGACGTATTCGCCGGCCAGCACGCAGTTCGGCAAGGTTGATCGCTGGGTTGCATCCGGCGTCGCGTTGCCGGCCGGTACCTACAGGCTGGTCAACATGATGGGTACTTCCTGTTCCGGAGCCACCTGCCAGATCGGAGGCGGCAGCTATTGGTTTGTCTCCCTGCAGGGTACGTTCACTTACGTCGCTCCGCCGCCTCCGCCTCCCGGTGGTGGTGGCGGCAGCGACGACTAGCCGATGAAGCTTGCGGCGCCGGTGCGTGCGGAGCACCGCCGGCTCTGACTCTCAGCCAGGCTGCAGGATGAATTCTTCAGCGCCGCCTTCGGGTGGCGTTTTTCTTGCCCGTTCGAAACGCGCACGTCCCTGGCCGTGGCGCGGCGCTTCCCGCAGCCTGGGACGAGGCGGGACAAATGAGGTAAGGTCGCCCAAAACGCTGGAGGAATCAGTCCCATGTCGCTTCCCGCCGCGCCGAATATTCCCCCGCTTCGCGAGCTGGGCAACGGCCATTACCGCGTCCGCCTCACCGAGGCCGGCGGCGGCCAGTCGCTGTTCGACTGGATCGCGGTCAGCCGCTGGGCGGGCGACGCGGTGGAGGATACGCAGGGGTTCTTCGTCTACCTGCGCGATCCCGACAGCGGGGCTTTGTGGTCGAACACCCTGCAGCCCACGCTGGCCACTCCGGACCGCTACGAGGTGACCGGCGGTACGGATGGGATCACGCTGCGGCGCGAGGACCACGGTATCGCCACGACGACCAGTGTCTCCGTTGCCGCGGCGGCGAACTACGAGACACGCAAAGTCCTGCTGCACAACCGCTCCGACCGCACCCGCCGGATCGAGCTCACCAGCTGCGTGGAGATCGCCCTGGCGCACCCGCAGGGAGATCTGGGGCATCCCGCGTTTTCCAAGCTGTTCGTGCAGACGGCGCTGGTCCGTGCGCGCGGTACGCTGCTCGCCCAGCGCCGGCCGCGGGCCTCCGGAGAGTCCTGGCCGGTGGCGTTTCACGCGCTGCTCGGGGCACCGGTCATGCAATGGGAGACGGATCGCGTCGTCTTCGTCGGCCGCGGCCGCGCCATGCAGCGGCCGTTGCTGGGGATGCGCGGCACCGTCGGCAACGTGCTCGACCCGCTGTTCTCGCTGCGCACGCAGGTGGAGCTGGCGCCGGGCGAATCGCGCGAGCTGGCCTTCGTGCTGGGGGTGGCGCCCACGCGCAGGCAGGTCGCGCCGCTGTTGAAGAACCTGGACTGCAGGCCCGCGGCGTGGTCCGGCGCGCGTGCGGCGGCCCGGCGTGGCGGCGGCCTGCGCCATGGCTTCTCCAAGGACGGCTCGGAGTACGTCATCCGCATGCCGTGGAACGACGGCACGCCGGCCCTGCCGCCGATGCCCTGGACCAACGTCATCGCCAGCGAGCGCTTCGGCTGCCTGGTGAGCGAGACCGGCGCGGGCTGCACCTGGAGCCGCAACAGCCAGGCCAACCGGCTCACCCCCTGGACCAACGATCCGGTGTGCGATCCGCATGGTGAAGCCCTTTATCTGCGGGACGAGGACGCAGGCGGCTGCTGGTCGCCGCTGCCGGGGCCGGTGCCGGCAGCGGCGAAATACGTGGCGCGCCATGGCTTCGGCTACTCGGCTTTCGAGCTCGCGGCGCACGGCCTGGATTGCGTCACCACGGTGTTCGTGGCGCGGCAGGACCCGCTGAAAGTGGTCAGCCTGCGCATCGTCAACCGCTCCGGCCGCGAGCGGCGGCTGTCGCTGTATGCCTACCAGCGGCTGGTGCTCGGCACCCAGCCGCAGGCCGGCGCCGTGCGGACCTGGCAGCGGGGCGGGACGCTGTGCGCGCGCAACGAGCAGGCCGGCGATTTCGCTGGCGGGCTGGTGTTCTCGGCCGCGGTGGGAGAGGCACCGCAGGCGGGAGAGGTGTGCTGCGACCGGCGGAGCTTCATCGGTATCAACGGCAGCCCGCGCGCGCCGCAAGGACTGCGGCAGCCGGCGCTCGACGGCCGCTGCGGAGCGGACCTCGATCCCTGCTTCGCGCGGCGCATCCCCTTCGTGCTCGCCGCCGGCCAGGCGATGACCTGGAACATCCTGCTGGGCGAGACGATGGACGAGGCGGAACTGGACGCCCTGCTCGCGCGCTACCACGACAACAGCGCCATCGCCGCCGAGCTGGATGCGGTGGTGCGGTCCTGGCGCGAGCGCCTGGACGGCATCCGCGTGCAGACGCCCTCGCCGGAGATCGACCGCATGCTCAACGGTTGGCTGGCCTACCAGACCCTGTCCTGCCGCATCTGGGGCCGCACCGCGTTCTACCAGTCCGGTGGCGCCTACGGCTTTCGCGACCAGCTCCAGGACGCCGGCAACCTGTGCCTGCTGTGGCCGGAGCTGGCGCGGCGGCAGATCCTGCTGCACGCGGCGCACCAGTTCCCACAGGGCGACGTGCTGCACTGGTGGCATCCACAGCCGATGGAGCGTGGCGTGCGCACGCGCTTTTCCGACGACCTGCTGTGGCTGCCCTACGTGACGGGCCTCTACCTCGATCGCAGCGGCGATCATTCGATCCTCGACGAGCCGGCGCCGTACGTGGGCGCCCCGCCGCTGGCCGAAGGCCAGGAGGAGAACTATCTGAAAGTGGAGACGCTGGCGGAGCGCAGCAGCGTCTACGAGCACTGCTGCCGTGCCATCGACCGCTCGCTCACGCGCGGCGTACACGGCCTGCCGCTGATGGGCATCGGCGATTGGAACGATGGCATGAACCGCGTCGGCCGCGAGGGCCGTGGCGAGAGCGTGTGGCTGGGCTTCTTCCTGGCGGTGGTGCTGGACGCCTTCATCCCGCTGCTGCGCGAGCGCGGCGAGACGCAGCGCGCCGAGCGCTACGCCGCCTACCGCGCGAAGCTCCCGGTCGAGCTCAACACCGCCGGCTGGGACGGCGCCTGGTACCGCCGCGCCTACTACGACGACGGCACGCCGCTGGGCACGCACGAAGCGGGGGAGTGCCGCATCGACGGTCTCTCGCAGGCCTGGTCGGTACTGTCCGGCGTGGCCCCGCCGGAGCGTGCCGCGCAGGCCATGCGGGCACTGCAGGAGCAACTGGTCTCCCCGTCCGATCAGCTCATCCGCCTGCTGACGCCACCGTTCGTCGATACACCCCACGACCCCGGCTACATCAAGGGCTACGTCGCCGGCGTGCGCGAGAACGGCGGCCAGTACACCCATGCCGCATGCTGGATGATCGAAGCCGCGGCACATCTCGGCTGGCGCGACCGCGCCGCCGCCTGGCTGGCGATGATCGGCCCCCTCTCGCATGCCCGCGACGCCCGCGCGGTGGAGCGTTACAAGGTCGAACCCTACGTCATCGCCGCCGACATCTACGGCGCCAGGCCGCATGTCGGCCGCGGCGGCTGGACCTGGTACACCGGCTCGGCCGGGCTGGCCTACCGCGTGGGGCTGGAAGCGGTGCTGGGGCTGCGGGTGGAGGGCGGGCGCACGCTGCTACTACGGCCCTGCGTGCCGGACGACTGGCCGGAGTACAGCATCGAATACCGGCTTCCTTCCGGGCGGACGCAGTACCGCATCTGCGTCGGCAATCCGCAGGGCTGCGCCGAGACGGTGGTCGGCGCGACCTTGGATGGACAGTCCCTGGACGTAGCGGCGGGCACGGTCCGCGTACCGCTCGCGGACGACGGCGGGCGCCATGAAGTAGGCGTGACCCTGGGGCACGGTGTTGCGTAGGGCGGGAGCCATCCCGCCGGTCGCGAAAGGCGGGATTGCTGCGCTGCTTCCGCCCTACTGTACTACCCGCCCCACAACAGGACAGCGCCGCTCCCTGCCAGCAGCAGGCCGAGGATGCGGCCGAAGCGGTCTCCGGACGGCGCCAGCTTCTCCACCAGCACCAGGAGGGTGAGGGCGGCGATCCACCCCAGGCTCATGACGCCGCCGACGAACAGCAGCAGCATCAAGGCCCAGCAGCAGCCGAGGCAGTGGATGCCGTGGCGGATGCCCATACGGACGGCGCCCGATACTCCGGGAAGCCAGTGGCGGGCGATGTAGCCGGCGGGTGAACGGCAGTGCGCGAGGCAGCCGCGCTTGAGCGGCATCCACTGGTAGGCGCCGGCGAGCACCAGCAAGGACGCCGCGGCCGTCCGCTCGCCGATGTGCATCATCGGCGTCAACATGGAAGCGCGGCCCAGCAGCAACTGCAGCGCGGTCGCCGCCACGCTGAATCCGAGCCAGGCTAGCAGGTAACCGATGCCGAATGCGTACACCTGCCGCACCGACGTCCCGCTGCCGGGCTGGCTGCGCACGACCCGGCCATAAAGCAGGAGCGTCGGTGCCGCCGACGGCACCATCATCGCGGTCATCATCACGAACCACATTGCGAGCAACAGCGCGGCGTAACGCGCGTCATGCGCCGGGGCCATCATCCACGCGGCCAGCCCGCGCATGTCGCCCCGCATGTCGAGCGCCGCCGGAACGACCCAGCCCCACGACAGCAGCAGCACCAGGGCCAGACCGGCGCCGATCCAGAGCCGGTCCCGCATCAACACCCGTTGCAGTTGTGATTCGAGCGGAGTGAGCGCGTCGCCGCTCATCGGACGACGCCGTGCGTGCTCCAGTGCACCTTCGCGATGTGCGCGTGCGTGTCGTTGAAATCCAGCTCGATCGGACCGGCAGACCTGGCGCTGCCGATGAGGAAATCGGCCTCGGTGTATTCGAAACCCTGCGGCAGCTTCACGCTCACCGGGTGCGGCTGTCCCGTCACGGGGTTGCGGATGCACTCTGCGCTGCCGTCCACCAGGCCATCGACGTGCACGCGCGCCGTGCGCTTCTGCATGTCGATGGTGAACTCCAGCGACTTGACCTGGGTCGGCAGCACCTTGCTCAGCGTAGTGCTGAAGATCTGCGTGATCAGCGTGCCCGGATCGGTCTCCTTGCCGCTGGCGATCGTCTCAATGGCCGTACGCTGTGCGTCACTGGCGTTGCGGTCGACCACCACCATCGCGGTGCCGTTGCCCAGGTGGATGGGGCCGGGCCAGGCGAACAGTCCACCCCAGCGCACGCCGTCGAGCGTGACCTCGCCGAAATGCCCCCGGTCGATCTGCATGAACATGTACGCGCGGCAGTGACCGTGCGTAGGCAGGGAGTTGAACTGGCAGGGACAGCCGATATTGCAGTTGCAGTGCGAAACTTCCGTGCCCTGCATCACCCATTCGATGAAAGCCATGGTGTTCCCCCGGGACGAGCCGCACGGCCAGTATATACCCGTCCTTCACCGGACTGCGGCCAGCCTCGCCAACAGCTGGTCGACGTTTGCCTCGATGTCGGCCAGCGCCCGTTGCGGCGGTGCCTGGTCCAGGTCGTGCACGCCCCAGTATTCGATCCGGTCGACCCATCCGGAGAAGTTGGCGGCCAGCAGCGGCCGGTGCTCCGCCTCCTTGAGCGCGATCACCAGGTCGGCTGTGACGAGGTCGGTCTCCGTTACCTGTTGGGGGAATCGCGGCGGAGACGGGAGTGCGATGCCGCGTTGTTCGAGCCGCTGCGCGGCAAAGCGCGACAGCGGGCCGATGTTGGCGATGCCCGCTCCCAGGTTCAGCCCACGGGAATCCGCCTGCCACGGCACCGCGGCTGCGGGCGCCAGGGCGTTGAACAGCAGCTCGGCGTAGCGGCTGCGATAGTAGTTGCCGGTGCACAGGAACAGCAGCCGCTTCATCGGGAGATCCATCGCGCAAGCCATGCGGGGATTCTACAGTCCGGAAGAAGCGACTGCGGTCCGCCGCTACGGCTTGATCCACCCCCAGGCCATCAGCTTCATCTTGATCATCAGCACGATGAAGTGCCAGGCGGTCCTGAGCTGGTCGCCGATGGTAGGTTTGTAGCGCGCACGCTGGCGGATGTAGTGGCGCAGGGCGGTCAGGTCCTCGTCCTTCAGCTCGGGGAACGGCGGCATGCCGCGCGCCTGCAGGCCGCCGTCGCGCACGATGGCGGCGAAGGCGTCGGCGTTGAGCGGCACCTGCGAGGCGCGCAGGTCGGGCGCGTAGCCGGCGGCGACCACGGCGGAGCCGTGGCAGATCAGGCAGCGCTGGTAGACGTACTTGCCCTTCTCCGCCAGCGCCGGGTCGAGCTTGAACTCCGGCGCCTCCAGCGGCACCGGCTGCGCCGGCGGCGGCGAGGGCGGCAGCGTGGCCTTGCCGTCGAGCACGTAGGTGAGCAGGCGGCGCGGATGGTCGCGACCCACCCAGCCGTGCTGCGCACCGAGCGAACCCAGCACCATGTGGCCGCCGGCCCAGCCGGCGAGGATACTGACGTACTGCCTGCCGCCCACCGTGTAGGTGATGGGCGGCGCCTGCGTGCCCACGCCCATGTCGGTGCTCCACAGCACCGCGCCGGTATTGTCGTCGCGGGCGATGAACCTGCCGTCGGACTGGCCCTGGAACACCAGGCCGCCGTGCGTGCTCATCACGCCGCCATTGGTGGCGCCGGGCGTGGGGATTTCCCACACCTTCTTCTGGTGCGCCGGGTCCCAGGCGAGCAGCGAGCTGCTGCCGGCGCTCTTGGGGACGTCGTCGAAGAAGCCGCGGATGCCCATCGGGCCGTCGCGGTCCATGTCGTAGGTCTTGGGGTCGATGCCGCGGTCGTTGTAGTAACCTGCCAGCTCGTGCACCGGGATATAGGTCAGGCCGGTGTCGGGGCTGTAGGACATTGGTTGCCAGTTGTGCACGCCGGCGGAGCCGGGCCAGATCAGCGCCTCGCCGTCCTCGTAGCGCGCGCCGGGCACTTCCACCGGGCGGCCGCTGGCCAGGTCGACGTGGTCGGCCCAGGTCACCTTGCCGATCTTCTCGGCCGAGATCAGCTTGCCGCTGTCGCGGTCGATGACGTAGAAGAAGCCGTTCTTGGGCGCGTGCAGGATCACCTTGCGCGGCTTGCCGTCCACCGGGATGGTGGCGAGCACCATGTCCATGGTGGAGTTGAAGTCCCAGCTCTCGCCCGGCGAGGTCTGGTAGTGCCAGACGTATTCGCCGGTGTCGGCGTCAAGCGCCACCACCGAGCAGAGGAACAGGTTGTCGCCGCCGCCGGGGCTGCGCAGCTTGGCGTTCCAGGGGCCGCCGTTGCCGGTGCCGATGTAGACGCGGTTGTAGTCCGGGTCGTAGGTCATGGCGTTCCAGGCGGTGCCGCCACCGCCGTACTTCCACCATTCGCCGTTCCAGGTCCTGGCCGCCATCTCCATGGCCTTGTTCTCGAAGCCCTTGGCCGGGTCGCCGGGGACGATGTACCAGCGCCAGATCTGTTTGCCGGTGTCGGCGTCGTAGGCGGTGACGTAGCCGCGCACGTGGCCGAAGTCGGCGCCGCCTTGGCCGATGATCACCTTGCCGTTGAACACGCGCGGCGCGCCGGTGATATAGCGGTTGTCGCCGGCTTCCGTGGTCTGCGTTTCCCACAGCGGCTGGCCGGTCTTCGCGTCCAGCGCGAACAGGCGGCCGTCCTGCACCCCGGCGATGACCTTGCCTTTCCAGAACGAAAGGCCGCGGATGCCCCAGGCCATGCGCATCTTCTGCGGACTGACCTTGGGGTCGTAATGCCACAGCTCCTTGCCGCTTACGGCGTCCACCGCGTAGATCACGCTGAAGCCGACGGCGATGTAGATCACGCCGTCCACTTCCACCGGGGCGGAGGAGACGTTCCACACGTCCGGCAGGTCCAGCGACCAGGCCAGGCCCAGGCGCGGCACGGTCTGCCGGTTGATCTGGTCCAGCGGGCTGTAGCGCTGCTCGCTGAAGGTGCGGCCGAAGGCGCCCCAGTCGGTGCCGTCCTTTTCGTTATTCAGTGTGGCGTTGTCGACGTCGGCGCCGACAGCCGCCGTGATCAGCGCAGCCATGGCCGCGATGCTGGCGGCCAGCACGTGACGCGTCCGCCGTCCGGTCCCTGCGTTCTGCATTCTTGCCCCTCCGTCCGCCGGCTTGGCCGGTTCGTGGTGTCCTGGCCGGCGGTCGTACCGCGGCCGGACGGCAAGCTTGGCATACAAGATCGGGCTTTGGTCTCATCCGTGTGCAGTACGGCGCCGGGTCGCTCCCATCCGCCGGCGCCGCGCCGCCGATGCTACTCTTTGCACCAAAATGGCTGCGCGGCGGCCGTCCCAGTGCCTGGCCGCGTCCGCCGCCAGCGACAAGCGCGGCACCTTGACCGGCAGACATGGAGGTGATCGATGACGAGCACGAAACGCAAGCCCGCGACCGCTTCCAGCCGCGGTCCCCGCACGCTGGCGATGGATATTGGCGGCACCGGGTTGAAGGCGTCGGTGCTCGACAGCCGGGGCCGCATGGCGGTGAAGGGCGTACGCATCGCCACGCCCTATCCCTGCCGGCCTCCCACCCTGATCCGCGCGCTCGAAATGCTGGTAGCCCCGCTGCCGGCGTTCGACCGCATCTCCATCGGCTTTCCCGGCGTGGTGCGCGACGGCCGCGTCATCACCGCCCCGCATTTCGGCACCGAGGACTGGCAGGGCTATGCGCTGGAGCAGGCGGTCGCGCGCCGGTTCGGCAAGCCGGCGCGGTTGCTCAACGACGCCGAGGTGCAGGGCCTGGGCATCATCGCGGGACGTGGCCTGGAGGTGGTGCTCACCCTCGGCACCGGCGTCGGCAGCGCGGTGTTCAGCGACGGCCGACTCACGCCGCACCTGGAACTGGCGCACCACCCGCTGCACAACGGCAAGACCTACAACGAGTACATCGGCAACGAGGCGCGCCTGTCGATCAGCGCCCGGAAGTGGAACCGGCGCGTGCTGAAGACCATCGGCGTCGTCTCCACCCTGCTCAACTACGACCTGCTCTACCTGGGCGGCGGCAACGCGGCCAACATCGCCTTCGACCTGCCGGAGAAGGTGCGGCTGGCCTCCAATGAAACCGGTCTCACCGGCGGCATCCGCCTGTGGGACGAGGACGTATGGCACGTCGCGCGGCCTGCCCGACGCAAGCGCTGAGAACGGAAAAGCCCGCGATGACTCAAGTCATCGCGGGCCTGGATCAGCCGAGCCTACCGCGCGCTCAGTTCGGCGGCAGCGTCACCGGATCGGGCGCGGGCAGGTTGTTGCAGTTGTCCGGCACCGATTGGCCGGCCAGCCGTTCCGTCAGCCAGTGCAGGGCTTCCGGTGCGCCGCTCACCGCCACCACGAAGTGGTCGCCGGGGTAGAACTCCAGCTTCACGTTGCCGCCGTTCTTGCAGTAGTACTGCGCCAGCACCCGGGAATCGGGCTCGTAGATCAGGTCGCTGACGGTGCCGCCGTAGATGAACAGCGGCGCCGTGGGAGTCGCCTTGGCCAGCGAGTCGTCGGCGATGATGGTCTGGAACTGCGGCAGGCTCAGCACGTTCTGGTACTGCGGCAGTACGTAGTCGTTGATCTTCTTGAACGGCGCGCTCAGGATCGCGCCGGTGATGCTCTCGTTGGCCACCTGCGAGATCAGCTTCTGGCCCTTGGCGTTGAGATAGGGTTTCATGTCGACGTTGTAGGCGCGCGCGATGCCGGTGACGGCCGCGAAGAACACGCCCGCGAACGGACCGCCGTCGATCAGCCTGGCCACGTTGCCGATATTGACCGGCACGCCGCCTTCGGCGATGCCCACGATGTTGAGCTGCGGCGCGTAGCTAGGCTGCAGTTCGGCCGCCCAGGCGGTGGCCTGGGCGCCGCCGGAGTAGCCCCACATCACCACCGGCGTGGCGATGCCCTTCAACTGCGCTTCCGACAACTGCTCGGTGGCCAGGATCGCGTCCAGCGTGCTGTGCCCGGCCTGGCGGCCCGCGGTGTACTCGGCATGCAGGCCCTCGAAGTCCGGCACCACCACTTTCCAGCCCTTGGCCATGCCCAGGCCGAACAGGGCACCCTCGATCTCCGCGCCGGTGCGCATGGCGTAGGAGGATGAGAAGTTGAGCGTGTCGCTGTCCGTTGCCGTCTGGTAGGACAGCAACGGGCTGTCGGCGGTGGCGGTGGACGGGATCAGTACGGTGGCGATGTTCATCACCGGCTGGTTGGAGTTGTCGGTGGTGGCGTACTGGATCTGCCAGGCCTTGACCTTGGTCGGCAGCGGAATCAACGGGAACGGCGTGAACGAGCCGTCGAACTCGAAGCTCACCTCGCGGCTGCCGAGCAGCGTGCCGTGGGCGACGTGGGGCAGGGGATTGGGCTGCACGTAAAACGGATCGTCGGACGGTTTGGTGACCGTGTCCGCCTGGCTGGTCGCCGCAGCGCCGAGCAGGGCGGTGCCGAGCAGGGCTGCGGCGAACCGGAAGCGGTTGGAATGAAGACCGGAATGCCGGCCGGCCACACGCGGACTGAGCTGCGCGAAACGCCTGTTCATCGAATGAATCTCCTCTGCAAAGCTTGCGCTTTTTTTAATTTGGAATTGCCCTGGCGGGAATGGGCCAGCGGCCGTTCATCATCTGACGAAAGCGGCGGTGCCGAGGAGGTTAAAGCGGGCCAAAACGCTTAACACTAAAGGCCAAACGGTGTTCCGCAGGCGCCATGGTGCGATCGATCCCTGACTTATTTCACCCCCTCAGCCGGTTCCCGGGGCGTGCCGTGCGCAACTATCGGGGCGCCGCGGATGGAGGTTGCGGGCGCGTCCCCCGAAACAACGACTTGTCCATCGGGCGGGTGCGGACGAGACCCCGCCGTTCCGGTCGGCGCTCGACCGGAACGGCGGTGGAACAGGGCTGGGCGGAGGCGGCGTGGCGGACTACAGCCGCTGCGCCTCAGTGATCGTGGTCATGCTCATGTTCATGCTCATGCTCATGGCCATGTTCGTAGCCGCGTCCCTCGTCGTGGTCGTGGCGATACCCTTCGTCGTGACGGTCGCCCTCGTGGTGATAGTGAGGCACGTACACGTTGTTGTACCAGTCGTCCCGCACGAAGTAGACCGGGCGGCCGCAGGCGTTGTACTGGGCGCAATGGTGAGACCAGTGCCTCTCGTAGCCTGGTGGCACGTGCAGGTAGACGGGCGGGCCGACGTATTGCGGCGCCGGCTGGATCACCACCGGCTGCGCATACACCACCTGCGGTGGCTGCGGCACGTCGCCGATGTTGATCTGGCCATAGAAGCCGGGCTGGCCGACGCTGACCGACACGCCCACCTGGGCGGCCGCGAGGCCCGGCAGGGCACAGGCGGCCAGCGCTGCCGCGGCGAAAAGAATTTTCTTCATGTAGCGCGTTCCTTGTTTGTGGAAGGTGGCAGGAGGCTATGCGCCAGGCACTGAACTGAACCTGAACGGCGAGCGCCCGGGTTCCGAGTATCCGGGCAGGCACGGCATGCGGCAAGGCCGCGCTCCTCCGGACGGCGCGGCGCCGCGCTGGTGGCCGCCGCAGCGCCGTTAACGTTTCGTTCAGGCAGCCCGGCGTATAAAGTCCGGAAGCGCCCGCATCCGGGCATTGGAGTCGCACCATGAAACGCTTGCTGGGCTGTGCTGCACTGGGCTTTGCCCTGATCCTGCCGAACGTGTCGCAGGCCCACGATTTTCACCATGGCGGCCACGGTTACGACCACCACGGCTGGGGGCACGACGACCACTATTACGGGCGCGGCTACGACCACGACGGTCCCGGCCTGGTCGGCGGCGTGATCGCGTTGCCGTTCGTGGCCGCTGCCGCGGTGGTGGGCGCCGCGGCCACCTTGGCGGCGGCGCCGTTCCAGGCGGCGGCGGGCTATGCGCCCGCTCCGGCTCCTGCCTACTACCCGCCGCCGGCGTACTATGCCCCGGCGCCCCGTGTGTACTACGCGCCGCCGGCACCGGTCTACTACGCCCCGCAGCCGGGCTACCCCGCCTACTACGGTCAGCCGCCGTCGGGCTATTGACGATCGGCGCCGCCCATGTTTCGGGGCTGGCTGTGGGGCCGCCCCGACGCGGTCGCCGTTCGTCGGATCGGCATCCATGTAACGCGCTTAGGAGTATCCTCCTGCGCGCCCGATGAAGAATTCGGGTAGCGTGCACGAAGCCGCGCAGGCTTCGGCCGTTGCCGCGCATGCTGGCATTCGTCTTGCGCGGTTTGCTTCACCGTCACCGACCCATGAAGGAAAACGCGTTGTCCAAGGCAAGCAATCCGTCTCCCGCCCGCACCCCGGCCACCCAGCACATCCTCACCGAGCAGGAGATCCGCGCCCAGCCGTCATCGGAATACATGAGCGACGCGCAACTGGATTTCTTCCGCCGGCGCCTGCTAGAAATGCGGGTGGAAATCCTGGCGCGCGAACACGCCACCAAGGAGCGGCTGTACCACAACGAAAGCCATGCCGATCCCGCCGACCGCGCCACCGCGGAAGAGGAGCATTTCCTCGACTTGCGCCTGCGTGAACGCGAGATGACGCTGCTGCGCAAGATCGGGGAGTCGCTGCGCCTGATCGATTCCAGGGAATACGGTTATTGCAGCAAGACCGGCGAGCCGATCGGCATTTCGCGCCTGCTGGCGCGCCCCACCGCCACGGTCTGCGTCGACGTCAAGGACCGCGACGAGCGGCGGGTGACGCACTACAACGAGCGCCCCAACACGGACCGGCGCGAATTCTGATCCGTTCGCGCCGGTCCGGCAGTGGTCAGGCGATCTTGAGGCGCACCGGCACGTTGCCCCGCGTGGCGTTTGAGTACGGGCACACCTGGTGTGCTTTCTCCACCAGGGCTTCGGCCTGGGCGTGGTCCAGGCCGGGCAGCGATACCTGCAGCTCGATGTCGAGGCCGAAGCCGCCTTCCGAGCGTGGGCCGATGCCCACCGTGGCGGTGACGCTGGTGTCCGCCGGCACCTTGGGACCGCCTTGCGAGGCGACGAACTTCATCGCCCCGATGAAGCAGGCCGCATAGCCGCAGGCGAAGAGTTGTTCCGGATTGTTGCCGGCTCCACCGCCGCCGCCGAGTTCCTTGGGCGTGGTCAGCCTTACTTCAAGGCTGCCGTCGAGGGTGGCGGCGCGGCCGTCGCGGCCGCCGGTGGCTTTGGCGCTGGTCTTGTACAGGACGTTCACGGGCATGGGGGGCTCCTTCGAAACCAGTGGATTGGACCGGCATCGCAGCCGCCGCGGGGGGCGGGACAATCCGCGCCGACGCCGGGGGTACAGCATACGCCTGTTCCCGCGCCCTACAATTCGGCCATGGAAGACTGGGTGATCCGTGCGATGGCGCGCTGGCCGGATGTGCCGGCGCTGTTCGGCTGGTTGGGCCTGGACCGGCGCGGCCGCTGGCTGATCCGTGGCGAGCCGATCACACGGCCGCAGATCGTCGAAACGATCAACCGCAATTATGCGGCGGACGAATACGGCCGCTGGTATTTCCAGAACGGTCCACAGCGCGGTTACATGCGGCTGGAGTATGCCCCACTGGTCTTGCACACGGCCGGCGACGGCCTCCTGGCGCATACCGGCGCCTGCGTCGGACAGGTGCTCAACGTCTTCCTCGACGAGGAAGGATCGGTCCTGCTGCTGACCGACCTGGGGCCGGGCCTGCTGGCGGACGTTGACCTCGACTGGGCGCTGTCCCGGCTCGAGGGTGAGGGTGGCCAGGTGCCGAACGAGGCGGCGTTGTCGCAGGCGCTGGCGCTGCCCTCGGGCGCGCCGACGGGTCTGCGCCTGCGCCTCGGCGCGCTGCGCCTGCCGGTGTTCAGGCTCGATGGCGCACTGGCGCCCGAGGTGCTCGGCTTCGTGCGGAACCCGCAGGCCTAGACAAAACCGGCGGGAAGAAGCCCCGCCCGCAATGCGGACGGGGCGAACTTTACCGATCTTTACCGCAGCTTATTTCGGGGCCGAGCCGGCATCGGGAGCCGGTGCCGACGCCGCGCCCGCATCCGCGGCCGGTGCCGCCGGCGCCGTTCCGGCATCCGGAGCAGCGGCGGGTGCCGC